>JANYHZ010000229.1 GCA_025362135.1 Betaproteobacteria bacterium
TCCACCGTGACTCCCTCAAAGTCTGAAGTCAATTTATCTCTGGCCTCCTGACCAATTCTGCAAAAACCCCGGGAATGTCGAATACTCCGTTTTTTCGCCAAACGGGTTTCCTTACAGTGGAGCCATCAACCACGGAGGAAACATCATGAACACCAGCACACAAATAATATTCGGCTCACCACGCAATGGATTGGCCGTCATCATTGCAATCCTGACGACATCGTGGACTGCCTGTTCGGCCAATGCCGCGAATGCCGATGCCAATAGGACTACTGTCGAGGTCAAGGCGTTTGCTTCCACTACGACCGCGGAAACAAAAAACGTCGCGCAGCCAACAAACCGGACGGCTATTCAGTCGCCAATCGAATCGATCCCATTTCAACGCGGCGTTTTGGATGACTCGGTACTTGCCCCCTGGAAGCGCTTGCTACAAAGTCGCGATGACACAACTGCCGTCGCGTGACTACGAGATAGTTGTCCAAGGGCTTCCCCGGTTGAACGGCTCATACCGAAATCGGGTGCCTATGGTTGCGGTTAGGCTCTGCTGGCTAGCGTTCGCTCAAGCACTTGCGCAACATGCAGCGCTTCCCGATGCGCCCCATCAGCAATCTGATGCCGACAACTCGTCCCATCCGCAACGATTATCACTTGCGGCCCTGTAGCGCGCACGGCAGGCAGCAGCGAAAGCTCGCCCATCTTCATCGACACCTCGACATGTTCGGCCTCAAGCCCGAATGCGCCCGCCATGCCGCAGCAACTCGATTCCACGGTCGTCACTTTGGCGTTTGGAATCCATCCCAGTACCTCTTGCACCGGCGTGAACGCGGCGAACGCCTTTTGGTGGCAATGGCCGTGGAGCAATAATTCAGCTTGCGGTAATGCTTGCAGCGGCAGATTGAGGCGTCCGGCGTTTTTCTCTGTAACGAGAAACTCTTCAAACAGCATCGCACGCGCGGCAAGTGCAGTCGTGTCATCGCCAGGGAGCATGGACAGGAATTCGTCACGCAGTGTGAGCAGGCAAGAGGGCTCCAGGCCGATGACAGGGATATTTTTTTCGACATACGGCTTCAGCGCAGCCAGCGTGCGGCGGGCTTCTTCCTTTGCTTTATCGACCATGCCGCTGGCGAGAAAAGTCCTCCCACAACAGAGTGGCCGGTTGCCGTCTGCAGCGCCCGCAATGTGGACGGTATAGCCCGCCGCCTCAAG
Organism: Betaproteobacteria bacterium; assembly: GCA_025362135.1. Classification (GTDB taxonomy): domain Bacteria; phylum Pseudomonadota; class Gammaproteobacteria; order Burkholderiales; family Usitatibacteraceae; genus UKL13-2. Next base: position 1,207 of record JANYHZ010000229.1, read on the forward strand.
CACGCGCCGTGCAGCGTGCAGATTTTCCGGTTCGAAATAATTGTTGAACGTGTCAGCGAGCAGTACCACGTCCTTCCCCGATGTCGCTGTCGAAATTTCCGAAGCAGCCCCGCGCGAGAAACACGTACCTGCCCATTTCGGCAGCGTCCGCTTCGCCGAAAATCCTGTAGTTTTTTCCGATAGCCAAGCCGCACCGGGCAGCTTGTCCCGCAGATTCATCAACCCGGAAAATTTCGACACCCACGGCGCGTACCGGGGCAGATACGCAACAAGTTTGTCCCGCAGCGTATGTCCGTGCCGATGTTTGTAGTGATGAAGAAATTCGATCTTCATCTTCGCCATGTCGACACCGGTTGGACATTCGCGTTTGCAACCTTTGCAGCCGACGCACAGGTCCATCGCATCCTTGACCGCATCGGAATCAAGGCCATCGCCGTCAAGTTTTCCGCGAATTTGTCCGCGAATTTGTCCGCTTAAAGCGAGGCGCAGCGTATTCGCCCTTCCACGCGTCACGTGCTGCTCATCCCCGGTTGCCCGGTAGCTGGGACACATGGTGCCGGCATCGAATTTCCGGCAGGTGCCATTGTTGTTGCACATCTCAATGGCACCGGCGAAGCCACCACTGTCTTTCCAGTCGAGCGCCAGATCGATTTTCTGCGTTGCGTAACCGGCCCTGTACCGAAACAGCGAACGGTCATCCTGTTTCGAAGGATTGACGATTTTGCCCGGATTCATCAATCCCTTCGGATCGAACAACGATTTGATTTCGCCTAGCGCAGCCGTTAAACGAGTACCTAGGAACGGCGCAATCCATTCCGACCGAACCAGACCGTCGCCGTGTTCGCCCGAGTAGGCACCCTTGTATTCCCGAACCAGTTGCGAGGCTTCTTCGGCAATGGCGCGCATCTTCGCAGCGCCGTCGGCTTTCATATTGAGGATCGGTCGCACATGCAGGCAACCTACCGAGGCGTGCGCGTACCACGTGCCCTCAGTCCCATGTTTTTGAAACACTTCGGTCAGCCGACGCGTGTACTCGGCCAGATGCGGCAGCGGCACGGCGCAGTCTTCGATGAAGCTCACGGGCTTGCCGTCACCTTTCATCGACATCATGATATTGAGACCGGCTTTGCG
>JANYHZ010000257.1 GCA_025362135.1 Betaproteobacteria bacterium
GGAAATCCTGCGCTAAGATCAAAGCGCATTTGATAGCCAAAGACCGACCGGGTGCCGGTGCCGGTCCGATCCGTTTTTTCGGCCCCATTCTGCAGAACGTGGCGCATCAAATCGAGGTAGGTGCTATCAAATGGATTGATCATTGCTTTCACGCACGGATTGAACTCACCATCATTTTAACCAACGATTGGCGCGCCAGGGTTGGCCGTCAGCTGTTTCGCCAAGTCAGGCGATGCCTGCCTCATATGTCGCTTCGAGTAGCGCGATCAGCCGCGTGATCTCATTGTCGGGCAGATTATTAATGCCAGCGGCACCGGCGCGGCCACCACCGTTAATGAACGCTTCCGCAATGATATTTGCGTGCTGCGGGTTATCCTGCGGCGCGCGGATGCTGACCGTGTATGTGCCGGTCGTTGTTCGGCTCAAAACAGCGTGCGCGCGCGCTTTGCAGGCACTTGCCAACAAATTGGCGAACGCACCACTGACCCTTTTCGCCCACGGTTCATCGGGCAACAAATAAACAGCGATCATGCTGCTCGTGTAAAGCGGTTGAACCGCGCGGGCACGACGGAGGTCAGCGGTAAAACCGATTTGGAGACGAACGAAAATATCCTCGCATTGCACAAACGCAAACGGACTCCGATAGGGCAACATGCGCCGGGCGATCTCCGCTGGCGCGTAACGCAGATCGCGGATTGACTCGCCGTAGGCGTTGTAGTTGATGTACTCCCCCAGTTGTCTCAGCGTCAGGGCTTCTTCCGCAGCCATGTGGGCGTTCGCCGCGAGCTGCTCGGCAACCTCAATGAGGTTGTCGCCAAAAGCGCCAGCGATTGCCCACGCATGATGTGCGCCTTCGAGGTAACGATCCACGATCAGGCTGGTGCAAACATCTGCGGATGTGTCGATGTGGGCAGCGAGGCGGGGATGTGGCTGAAACCGAGCTGCGCGATGGTGATCAAAATAGCGTATCGACGCTCCACCTTCGAGCAGACGCCGCGCGGATTCTGCATTCCGATCGTACGAAATATCGAAAACACTGATGTCGGTGCCGTTCGTTTCGTTCCTACTCGTGTCGACGCGCGAGAGCAACGAAGTCTCGCGTTTGGAACCCGTGAGCAAGGTCAGATCGGTGCCCGCAACGGGAAATGAAAGGCGGTACTGATGGCGCGCGATTAAGCCATCGGCGTCTCCGTTGCAAACATCAAAGTAGTGCATCAATCGCGCAGGTGTGACGTGCGTCTAAAAACCTGATCGTCAATACCCGCTGGCGTACACTATCTAGCGTGCGAAGATCACCCAAAGATTGGCGAGATCCTGGGCGCCATCCGTGCCTTGAACACTCTTTAACACTTGCGCGCCTTTGGCTTTTTGGCCAGACTGGATCAACGCAGTGCCCAAGCGAAGCTTCGCGTCATCTGGGCGCTTCAAATCGCCCTTCTTGATTCCCGCCTCCATCAGCGTGATACCTTTAGCCGACTGACCAGAGGTGAACAGGTTGTAGCCGAGGTTCACCAGTGCATTACCATCTTTAGCCGTGTTGGCGGCGGTCTCATCCGCGCCTGCGGCGATGACCTTTTGGTTTTCCGCGACACGCTTTTCAACCAGGTCGCGCAAACGTTTCTGGCGATCAACCTCCGCCCCCTTGCCGAGCGCGCCATTGGCGTAACCCTCATCGATAACCTTTTTCGCTTCGCCGGGGAATCCAGCTTGCAGTGCGAGTTGCGGCATTACCATAAAGTCGTCTGTTGCAGTCAGATTGCCGGTCGCCAGTTGCAGGCGGTAGACATCAAGCGCCAATCTGTCAGAAAACCCAGGTTTTCTTTGAAGCCGCGCGATGACGTCGGCCCAAAGGCTTTTCTTCGGGTAGTAGTTCAACAGCTTTTCGATAGTCGCGATATAGCCGTTGGTATTTTTCTGCCGCAAATAGCTATTGGCCAGTAATTGCAGTTTTTCTTCGGACGGTGTGCGCCCGGCTTTCTCGTCGGCCTGGATATCAATGAGCGATTCCTTTGCGGAATTGGCGAAATCACCCGATTGAAAATATGATTGGATAAGCAAAGTACGAATCTGCTGATTGCCTCCGCCTTCACGCAAATAACGTGTTGCCCATTTGTTTGTCGCGGCGTAGTCTTTGGCGCGATAGTGCGCACCAGCTAGCGCTTCAACGAGCTTGAGCTGGGTGGCGGCTGGCGCTTTGCCGGAAGCAACCACCGCTTCGAAGGACCGGATGATCGTGTCGTTCTCACCGGCGCCGGAAGCCGCGCTGCCGCGCGTACTCTCAATGAGGTAAGTTTCGTTCGCGGTCTTGTTGGGCACGCCATCGACTTCGCGAATCTTGGCGAGTGCGTCCTTGAACTTGCCAGACTTAATCAGGACATTGGCCGCCTGCAGCGGCTTGCCAATCTCCGGGCGCACGGCGTCCTGCGCATAAACGCACGGCAACGCCACCGATCCGACGATCACTAAGAAGCTGAGTGCTACACGCGCGATTCTAGCGTTAAGAAAACCAGATCTGGCCATGAAAAGAACTCTCCGGAAAATAATGGACAAAACGCGGCCTGGTCGCGTTTTTTCGAGTAACGATTACTTGACGAATTGCTCGTTGCCGACAATTCCCATTTTGGTGACACCCAGCCGCTGCGCCGACGCCATCACCATCGCCACTGACTTGTACTGCACCAATTTGTTGGGTCGCAGGTGCACTTCGGGCTGGACGGGCTGTGCAGCAGCGGCCGAAAGGCGTACTTCGAGTTCGTCACGCGTGGGAATAATGGTACCGTTCCACAGTACTGTGCCATCGAAATCCACGTCGATTTGAACAATCTCGGGCGGCGTTGGTGGCGGTGGCGGATCACCGACAGGCATGTTGAGCTTAATCGCGTGCGTCTGGATCGGTATGGTGATGATCAACATGATGATCAACACCAGCATCACATCGATTAACGGCGTGGTGTTGATGTCCATCATGACTTCCGGCTCGGATGAGCCCCCGCTAGATCCTACATTCATGCTCATGACAAATCCCTTCTAGTTCAGCGGAGGTGGTTCGGTGATGAACCCGATTTTCAGGATACTGGCGCGCTGCATGGTGTAGACCACTTTGCCCACGGATTCATAGCGTGCGTTCTCGTCGCCGCGAATATGCACCTCTGGCTGCGGCACCAGAACGGCCACCACTTTCAGTTTCTCGAAGAGCGCGTCGACATCGGCCATTGGCTGCTGATTCCAGAAAATATCTCCGTCCTTATTTATCGAGATGACAATATTTTCCGGTTTGGTCTGCGTGACGATATTGCGTTCAGCCGGCAGAACGACTGGCACGTTTTGGACAATGGCCGGAATCGTGATCAGAAAGATGATCAGCAATACCAACATCACATCCACAAGCGGTGTGGTATTGATGGTCGAGATGACTTCATCTTCGCCGCTTCCGTCCGAACCTATGTTCATTCCCATACTGGGCTCCTAATGCGTCTTCGAGGCTGTGCGACAGTGCTTGAGCGTGCTATTTCTTTTTACCACCGGCACTCAAAAGTACGGAGTGAAGATCAGCACTAAATGCGCGAACGCGTTCCATCACGACTTTGTTGCGACGCACCAGCCAGTTGTATGCCAGCACGGCCGGGACAGCAACGGCCAGACCGATGGCAGTCATGATCAGCGCTTCGCCAACAGGGCCCGCAACTTTATCAATCGATGCCTGACCGGCGATTCCAATTGCGGTCAGTGCGTGATAAATACCCCACACCGTACCGAACAGACCAACGAAGGGCGCTGTGGAACCGACCGTCGCGAGGAACGCCAGTCCGTCTTGCGTCCGGTTTTGAACGTTTTCCGAAGCGCGCTGGATCGACATCGTTACCCATTCGTTCAAATCGACATCGCCCATGAGCCCAGAGTGGTGGCTGGTGGCTTTGATGCCGCTCTCGCCGATGAAACGAAATGCGCTGCCCTCTTTCAGTCCGTCAATGCCCTGCTGGAGCGAGCCTGCTGCCCAGAACGACTCACCGACTTCACTGGATTCCTTCATCAGGCGGAATTGTTCAAACAGTTTCACGATCAATATGTACCACGTGCCCATGGACATGATGACGAGAATGGCAAGCGTCCCCTTGGATACGAAGTCGCCGTGTTCAAGCATGGCTTTGATGCCGTAAGGATTCTCCACGGCTTCTTTCGTGACCGTAGGTCCTGCCGGTACAGCCGCAGGCGGGGCTGCCTTTGGCGCGTCGGCTGCGGGTGCCTGGGCGATTGCGGTTGCGGGATAAAGCGCGACGACCGATGTCACGAGCGGCGCGCAAAAAACAACTGCTGCTACCAGCAGTGCAGGGATGCGTTTAATGAATGACATACTTCCTCCGATATAAAAATAACAAACTGAAATTTGAGTCGCGCCTTCAATCGCCAGGCCAGACCAACCTTAACCATGGGTCAAACTGGAACTAATCGACCAACTTGAACGAGTAGGGCACCTGCACCCGAACGTCTCTGCCTTGTCCATTGCACTTGAACTGGCGGGAGGCAGCAATCGATACGCTATTGAACGCGCGGTTGGAAGACGATTTGACTTCCACATCCTTCACCTCGCCATTGGCGGCGATGGTCATTTCGATCAACACTTCTCCCTGCAAGCCATCCTTGCGCGCCTGCACCGGATATTTGATCTCGGTTCGGATTTGCTGCGAGTTCGGACACGCGACGCCAACACTGGGTGGTGCAACGGCAACCGGTGCCGGTGGTGCCGGCGGCGCATACACGGGTGGCGCAACCGCTGTCCGGTTTGAAATCACCGGCGCGGTCACAGGTGCTTGAATCATTACCTCCGGCGGTGGGATAAATGTCGGCAGTACCTGCACCATTTTCGGCGGCGGCGGCGGCGGCGTGTCCGGCGGCGGTAATTTCTTGACCTCTTCTATAATCTTTGTTTCGGTCGGTTTCTTGATGACATCCATCACTTTTGTCGCTAAGCCATTCATCAATGCATAGCCAAGCACTACGTGCAAAATGAGGACAACGACTATCCCGGTAAGGTGCTTGCCGGGTGAGCGTTGCTGCTGAGCGTAATCCATGAAATATCCTTTAATAACCGCCTATTTTGTCGGCGCTCGCCATGGCTTTGAAATAAAGACGGGGATTCTAACTGTTTCTTGGCGTGAACGCACCAATTCCGAACTGCTGCATTGCGACATTAAAAGTCACACAAGCACTGGGTGTTTAAAAAGCCCGCACAATTCTGGGCCGATCTGCTTTGTACCTGCCACTGCAACATGTAAAATTTCCCGAACGCGCCGTCCATGAACGCAGTCAATGAAAATTGATTAATTGCACGCACAATTAATGGCCTTGGGGATAATTGTCCCGGATTGTTCTCAAGCTTACCAACTTTATTGAACCTTTGCCTCTTCATGATTTACCCAACGTTGCGTAAGTTGTTCACTCACAAATACAGGAAAGCAACTTAGATTCCGCTCATGCACACCAATCCAATCAACGCGCGCGCCCTTGGAAAATCCGGCATGGAAGCGCTGCGAAGAGGCGATGCGCACACGGCGCGAGCGGCATTTGAAGAAATACTGGCGGCGGGAAAAGCAGATGCTTCGATTTTCCTGGCGCTCGCATACGCATGTCGCAGCTTGGAAGATTCGGAAGCCGCTATGCGCGCGATCGACAAAGTGTTGAGCATGGAGCCGCAAAATTTGCGGGCGCTCATTTTTAAGGCGGATCAACTTCACGCGGTTGAGGATGCACGTGGTGCAGCGGCGTATTATCGCGCCGCCGTAAAATCGGCACCACCAAACGCCAGTCTTCCCCCTGATCTCCGTGATCAAGTGTTGCATGCGAAATCGATGTGCGACCATTACGATGTTCAATTTGAAAAACTCTTGAGGGATAAGTTGAGTGAATACGGACTTGACGAAAGTGTATCCAGTCAACGATTCAGGCAATCGCTGGACATATTGGCTGGGGTTAAAGCACTGTACTTTCAGGAGCCGCGCTATTACTTTTTTCCAGAACTGCCGCAGATTCAGTTTTTCGATCGAAATGAGTTTCCATGGCTGGACAAAGTTGAGGCCGAGACGGCGTCGATTCGCGCCGAACTCGTTGAAGTCATGAAGGAAGACGCCGCGTTCCGGCCCTACGTCCAAGCCACACCGAATCGCCCACCGAACAAACAGGAAGGCATGCTGAACAACCCGGACTGGAGCGCGTTTTATCTCTGGAAAGACGGTAAGATCGTGCCAGAGAACGCGGCGCGCTGTCCTATGACGATGAAGGCCCTTACGAATGTCCCGCATGCGCGTATAAAAAATCGTTCGCCGTCGGTTCTCTTTTCGCTATTGCGGCCAGGTGCAAGGATCCCACGTCACTCGGGACTCGTTAATACACGGCTGATTTGCCACCTGCCCTTGATTGTGCCTGATGGCTGCCGCTTTCGGGTTGGGAATGACGTGCGATCCTGGGTGGAAGGCAAGGCATGGCTGTTTGATGACACGATTGAGCATGAAGCCTGGAACGAGAGCAACGAGGTAAGAGTAGTCCTGCTGTTTGAAATATGGAGGCCGGAACTGACTGATGAGGAGCGCAGGTGGGTGATCGCAATGTTCGAAGCGATAGACGCAAATAGCGGAGAAATGCCGGTTTGGGATAGCTAGCGAAGGTCTGAAAGAGTCGATTGCATTTATCCTTCTGCGAGATTGGGACGTCTACTTCGTTGCATTCTAAGTGCGATAGCTGTTCCTCATTTGCCACGGTTGTTACTACTATCTGTCCGCATACGCATTGACTAGACCCGCCTATCATGCACACTCTCCGAAAGACATGATGCAAAACAATCAACTCATAGCAGCAGAAATAACTGCACTCGAAGCAGAAGCAATTCGCTCGATGCAGGCGGGCCGGGAGCAGGAAGCGCTCGGCTTTTGGGGCCGCATTTTCGCCATCGACCCGAACCATGGACGCACGCTGGCAACCATTGGCCAACACGCTTTTCGCAAAGGGGATCTCCAGTCGGCGCGGGCGGCCTTCCAACGTGCTGTGGATACCGATGGAAAAAACCCGCAGCAGTGGATTAGTCTCGCGCTTGTCTGCCAGAAGCTTAACGACGAGGAGAGCGAAGCGTATGCGATCAAGCGTGCGTTGACGGTTGATCCGAGTGACCTGCTCGCCTTAATACTGCGCGCGAACTTGTTGGAACGCCAGGGAAAAACGCACAAAGCCGCCAATGCCTACGGTGCTGTTGCCGCGGTTTCGCCGTCACTTGATCGGTTAACACCAGATTTGCGGCCTGCCGTAGAGCACGCAATATCATATCGGGATAATTACGATAAAGAATTTGGCGCTTTCATGGATCAATACTTGGAGGCGCACTATCGGGCTTTCGTCGGTGAAAAACTTGATCGTTTTAGCGATTCGGTTGACATCATGGTCGGCCGCAAGAGACGTTACGAATCGCAATCAATGATGTACCACTACCCGCGTCTCACGCCAATCGAATTTTTTGATCGTAGTGAATTTCCGTGGCTCGATCCGATTGAAGCCGCGACCGAGGAAATTCGTGAAGAGTTTTTACAAATTCTCAACGTAGAAGAGGGCTTCACGCCATACATTACTTACGCAGCAGACGTGCCGCTCAATCAATGGGCCGAGCTCAACAATTCGCCGAACTGGAGCGCGTTTCATCTCTACAAAATGGGTGAAATCGTTCCGGCAAACGCGGTGATGTGTCCCAAGACAATGGCGCTGATCGACGGTGCACCAAAACCAGATCAACCCGGCCGCACTCCCGCAGCAATGTTCTCGCTGCTCAAACCAAAAACACGCATTCCGCCTCACACCGGTGTATCAAATGTTCGGCTGGTGACGCATGTCCCGCTGATCATTCCTGAGCGCTGCGGCTTTCGCGTCGGCAACGAAACGCGGCAGTGGCAACCTGGCAAGGCGTGGGTTTTCGACGACACCATCGAGCATGAAGCTTGGAACGACAGCGACAAACTGCGCGTGGTGTTGATCTTCGATATCTGGCATCCGCATCTCACTCAGGCAGAACGCGCGATGATTACGGCAATGACAGTGGGAATGAATGCATTTTCCAACGATGTCAGTGGGTTTGATTTGTAGCTGCGCGCGTCGCTGACCCCACCGCAGCGGGCGATGGTTACGGCGATGAAATCCGGGTTGACCGTGACTTCGTGTGGTCTCGGGGGGGGCAGAGTGCCCGCGCGTGTTTCTAAAACGCACAAGCAATTCGCGTCATATCTCCGGTACCGGCTCATGTTTCTGCTAGTGATTGGCTCGGTACCTGCGGTAGTGCATCGCTATGCAATAGACACACGGCGCTTTGCCCACCCAACGAACCGCGCAAAAAAAAACGGCGGACCGAAGTCCGCCGTTTCCACTATTGCGACTGCCGTTACTTAGAACTTATACGTTGCGTTCAAGAATACGCGACGGCCCAGTGCGTCATATACCACCGGGAAGGTATTGCCGTTACCAAAAGGCGCGCCTGCTTGCGCAGAGCCAGCAAGCGGTGGGTCTTTATCGAGCAGGTTGTTAACACCGCCGCTCAATGTGAGCTGCTTTGAAACTGCCCAAGAGCCTGCCAGGTCGAAGTAATCCCGATGGCCGAGCGTGCGTTCGACATCTCTTGTCGTGCCTGCCAGCAATGGATTGGAACTGGTCGTGTCAGCGTCGACTTTACCGAAGAAGCGCCAAGTCATCGAAAGATCCACGTTCCAAGGCGTCGTCCATGTTGCACGCGCCTTGTGACGCCATTCCGGATTAGGCGTGCCGCAAAGCTGGCCGTAAAGCCCGACGCAATCGAACTTTCCACCGCCTTTGACGGGCTCGGTTTCAGCCTTCTGGAGGTAAGTTCCAACCATGTTGAACACAACGCTGCCGTAACCCGAGAATTTCTGGGTATACGTGACGCCCAAGTCGATGCCAGACGTCCGGATGGCACCAATGTTGACATTGACGCCCTTAACAAACCCCTGCGGCAAAAGCCAGATTGTTCCGAGCTGATCGCGTTGAACCTGGCTGCAGAAGGTTGGATCGCCGGTATTCAAACAATTGCGGAGCGTGGTTGGCTGCGGAACGTTCGAGATTGTGTCGGCAACTTTGATGTCAAAGTAATCGACCGTGAAGCTGAGGTTGGTCAATGGTGACGCGACCACCCCAAATGTCGTACTTTTCGCGGTCTCTGGCTTCAAGTTTGCGTTCCCGCCAAATAACCCGTTGTACTGACCTGCTGGGCTATCCTGAATCTTGCCGTATTGTGCCGCTGTAACGCCGGTGCGCTGGCACTGGGCCAGTGTCGCAGTCGGGGCCGCACCAGCACACGGGTCTTCCGTATCGTTGTACAAGCCCAATCCCTGGGGTGTGTACAACTCGATCAAGTTTGCCGCACGTACCGCCTGCTGATAACTGGCGCGAAATCGCGCCTGTTTGACCGGTGCCCATTCGATCCCCAGTCCGTATGTGTCTGATTTTTGACCGGTCGTATAGTCCGAGTTCCGATAGCTGCCATTAACACTCACCAATTCGGCAAATTGAGCGCCTTCAATCAGCGGCGCGCGTACCTCACCGAAAAATTCCTTGACGGTGTATTTCCCCGATACCGGGGGTGTGGGTCCGCCGGAGCCCGACAAATCGCCTGCCTGACTAGGTGCGTCGGGGTTGAGTGCCAGTTTTTCCGTACGACGCTCAATGCCGAACGAGACACCGACGCCGTTTTTAGCCGATGGCAGTTTTATGCCATAGGTGCCTAAATCGGTCGATATGTTGGCGCCTTGGATGGTTTGTTCCGTACCGCCCGCGAGATAGCCAGCTACTGCTATGTAGGCAAGTTGATCAGCTTTGACGCCACCCAATTTGAACGGGTTGTATGGGATACAGGCGGGGTCGGTGCCGTTGACGACGGCACGACACGTTGCGACGCCATTGACATTCACCACGTCCAGGGCGAGTGCTCCACGGCTTGAGGAGAAGTAATTTTGTTGCGCGGAAGTGAAATTTACCTTGGCGGTTTGCATGAAGGCGTCGTAATTCCAGTTGCCGATGTCACCCTTCACGCCAACGACTTCGCGGAATGACGTGTTACGAATATCTGAATTACGTCCGCCACCTTCGACGTTACGACGTTGAATAACCACGTCGGTTGTATCGCCCGGTTTCTGCAAGCCGAAGGCATCTCTCGCGCTTTGCGACAGAAGTGGGTTATCAAATGAAAGCGTTGCGACGGTTCCAAACAAGCCACCTGGTGCGATTTGTGCATTGGTGCGGTTGTCATGGAACGCGAACTCCGTGTACAAATTTACGTTCGGCAGGATGTCATAATTTCCAAACATGCTGACGTTATAACTTTCAGACGGGCGCTGGAAGAAATTAATCGGGCCGAAGTTGTACTGGTCTGTCGCATTGGCAAACGGTCTAGCGGTACCTGCCGCATCAGCTATGGTAAAAACCTTGCCGGTCGTTGTGTTGGTGAACCTGCCTGTTGCGCTCGTGCCCGAACCGCCGCAAACAAATCTATCGGGCAGCGTCGCCGTCTTGCCGACGGAATTGAGCGAGCATGCGCTGAAATCACGCTCGGACTGCAGTAGAGAATCTTCTTTCTTGTAGCCGAAGTAAACTGTCGCATTACCCTTGCCATTGGCAAAATTGCTGCCAAGTATGAAGTTTGCGTCATATATCTTGCCGTCAGAACTCTTGTTGCCCGGCACTGCGAAATTGCCTGGATTGGTTAGTGCACGGTCTGCGACGATATCGGCGATTCCGCTTGGGTTTTGTTGCTTATGGTTATAAAAACTTTGATTTAGTTCAACCTGGACACCCTCGAACCTATTGTTCATGATGAAGTTGACCACGCCGGCAACGGCGTCTGAGCCATAAACGGCACCAGCACCGCCAGTCAAGATTTCCACCCGCTTAATCAGGGGGGCTGGAATCTCATTCAAATCAGCCGAAGGCGAGTTGGCACTGCCCGCCGGTAAACGACGACCGTTAACCAATACCAGCGTACGTTGGGAACCAAGGCCCCGTAAGTTCACGGTCGCAGTGCCGGATGCACCGTTGGAGACCTGGGCACCTTGTGCCGCGAACACTTGCGGCAGGTTATTAAGTAGAGTTTCTACGGACCGCCCACCATCGACTTTAATAGACGCCGCGTCGATCACGGTAACCGGGCTGGTACCTTCCATGTTCGGTGGAGGAATACGCGTACCGGTAACTTCAATTTTCTCCGCTTTTTGCGTTGTGTCTGCTGCCGTTTGTGCGTACACCGACTGTGCTGCCATCAGTGAAAGCGCGAAGCTCGTGGCAATGACGCAGGGTTTTCTGGTGAAAGCCTTCGCCGGCTGTTTGTTTTTACTCATGTATGTCTCCTAATTGGATTAGGTTAAGTGAAAAATCCGGACCATCTCGGGTGTTTCCAACACAACGCGGTGAGGCGTTGCCACCGTACGATTTTTATATTCATTGCCGAGCTGGTGCCTGCATTTTTGGCGGTTGGCAAGACAAACGGCCATAGCCGTGTGCACTGCAATCACACCGCAGAAGAATACCGCCAAAAATCCACCGCCGGACCCCAATATGCCGTTTTGTCACGCTTTGCAATTTTTTTGTTGCAAAAGTGCAACATCGCGTCACGCAGTGGTAGTTTGCAACGACAGGCGGTTGTATCCGCGGTAAAGAAAAAAGGGGCCGAAGCCCCTTTTTTCCTGAAAACGGATTTCTACTATTTGAAGGTATACGTGGCGTTAAGTGAGCCATTAATACCCTGTGGATTGTGGTACGCCGTGTTATAGCCAAGCGTCGTATCCGCGTTGTAGTCGAACGGTGGCTTGTTGTCCTGAATGTTGCGAATCACAAGTCGTACGACCAGGTTTTTGAAGCCGCTGTACGCAACGTTTGCGTCGATGGTTTGCCAGCTTCGGGTCTCGCAAACGCCGGGCAGGTTGGCGATCGCAGTCGCGCCGAGATAGTCCACGCAGGTGCCGAAGCCATCGCGATACGAGTACTTGCCGACGTAGTTGTAACGTGCGCCGAACGTCCAGTCACGGTATTCCCAAGTCGCGCTTAAGTTGCCGCGAACGCGAGGCGTGTTTACACCCCCGATGCTATCAACCAGCGGATCACCCTTCTCACGGGCGAACTTGCTGCTGATGTTGTACGTGCTGTCGAGTGCGAGCGTCATCTTGCCCATTTCGCCCAGACTCAGACGATGGATTATATTGAGATCGACACCAGAAACTTCGGTTCCACCCAGATTTAGATACTGCCGCAGAACGGTTTGGATCGGGCCCGAATTCGGGACGCCGGGCAACCAGCTCAGCGGGTTCGGGTCACGCAAAACGGCGTTGGCAAAACGAGCCTCGCCGAGGAAATTTCGCGCCACGACAAACGCAGATGAGAACCGGTCGATTTCGTTGTTGCGACGGATCTTGAAATAGTCCATCGTCACGCCGGTGTCCTTGGTCACGTCCCAGATAAAGCCGGAGGTGAAACTCTTGGATTTTTCCGGCTGCAGGTTTGGATTGAACTGGATCTGAGAGGCAACCGTACGCGTACAGTCGTCTGCCTCACCTGTAACCGGGCAACGCAATGGATCAGCACCGATAGCCTGGAACGAACGCACTGCCGAGGTGGAGATCTGTGACAACGACGGTGCGCGGAATCCGGTTGAGTAGTTCGCACGCAATGCCACCGTCGGCAGGGCTTTCCACTTGATGCCCACGCGTGGGTTCGTTGAACTACCGTAGTCGGAGTAACGGTCATAGCGGGCGGCCATCGTACCTTCGATCGTTTTGGTAATCGGCAATACAGCTTCGAGGAAAAGCGCCGAGACATTGCGCGAACCGTTGGCGAACGATGCACCCAAGCCGACAATACGCGAGGCGACGATATTGGCGTCTGGTGTGATCACCAGATCATCCTTGCGGAACTCGGCACCGGCCGCAACGCCAATCGGGCCACCCGGCAGGCTGCCCCATTCGGAAGACCCCTTCAAGTCCCAGATCTTTGTCGTCGATTTACCCGTGTTCGTGTAGCGGGTGCTGATGCGATTGATCATCGCCTGGTCCATCGTGCCGTTGAAACGCAGGCTGCCATCATTGATTGCGTTTTGGACTTCCGGGAACAACAACCTCCGACCGGAGGAAGAATTTTGTTCGCTGGTGTTGTAAAGGAAAGCCGACTCCCAATCCCAGCGACCGACGGTGCCTTTAAGGCCAACCAAGCTGCGGGTGTCTTCGGTCTTGCTGATGTCCTGAAGGCGACCGAACTCAACGAAACGATAGCGAAGGCCAGCGCGGAAAGCGAATGGGTTGTCCGGATGACCGACTGGAAGAATCAGTGCAAAGCGTAACGGCTGGCTGTTATTGGTAAGCCAGGTCGTGATAGCCGGGGAACCCGTCAGCGGCGCACCGGTAAATGTATTGACCGACTTGGAATAGCTGATTTCGCCGAAAGCCGACAGGTTGGCGCTAAAGTCGTAGGAACCGCGAACATAGCCGGTATCGCGAATGGTCTTGCCGGACTGCTCCAGATCATCCCACTGGTTGTAGCGGCAAAGGCCGCCGGAAACGATAACGCAGCCGGGACGAACCAGCGCGACGACGTTGAAGTTTCCGCTGCCCGGAACCGATTCGCGGAGCAAATTGCCGGGGAACGAAAAGGTGCTGAATACGGAGCGACGGTTCAAGCCGCCGGGGTTAGTGCCGGTAAATGCCCACCGATCATCGACGTTATCGTTGTCGCGGATCAGGACTGGATCGCGTTGGAAGCGTTCGTAGTTTACGAACACGTTGTATTTGTCACGGGCAAGATCACCAAAGCCCAGCGCAACGTTGACCTGCTTGGTGCGGAACTCGCTGTCGAAGTTCTGCGTGACCGTCGCGCCAAGTAGCGCTCCGGTGAAGTCTTTGCGCAAGATGATGTTGATGACGCCGGCGATGGCATCGGAACCATAAACGGCTGAAGCACCGTCTTTAAGAACTTCAATACGTTCGATGGCGGTCGCCGGGATCGAATTGAGGTTGGTGATGACGGATTGACCGGTATTGGGGTCGTTAAACGCGGCCGGGCTGATGCGGCGACCGTTTAACAGCGTAAGGGTAGACTGGGAACCTAAGCCACGCAACGCGATTGTCGCGGATCCGGGCGAGAAGCCGTTACCACCAGAAATATCGTTTAGCGAGCCGCCTTGGGCAATTGAAAGATTGTTTAGAAGCTCCTGCACGGACGTTGCACCACTACGCTTTATTTCTTCCGCTGTGATGATCGTGATTGGGGATGTGGTCTCAGCATCGACACGCTTGATGTTTGACCCGGTGACTTCAACTTTTTCTACTTTTTGGGGGGTTGACGTCTGGGCAAAGGCCATTGGCGTCACAATAAACGCCGCAAGCAACGCTTGTGGCAACACTTTCAATTTTGAATGAGTCATTTGAGCCTCGTGTTAGTTACAAAACAAAAACTTTCGGTACGCCGCGCATTGATTTTGTCAAAGTCGCGTAATAGAACGATATAAACCGACAAAGTTTAGCGTTTGATGACGACGTTCGCCATAAAATTTACTGAATGTCGCATTTATGCAACATTGGTCGCTTCCCGCGATTGCGTTGTGGAAATGCGGTCGGGCGGAGGCCTGATCGGAACTGGCAACAATTTCGGACGCCCATTCGATGCCTCCACCGCTCCGTGCGCGCATTTAGCCGCAGCGGTCGCGTCCTCGAATTTAAAAGCAGATAAGCGCAGGGCGGAGCAATAATGGGGTTTAACATCCTCGTTGCACGTGGTATCATATAAAGCTAAGTATTTCGTCGGTGGGCCTCGCGCCCATTTTTTATTTGTATTGAAGGATTTAAGGCCGATGACGGCTAATTTGGCACCACACGAAATTGTAGCGGCGAGCGTAACGGGGTTGGGTTACGAACTGGTGGATTTTGAACACTCCGCGCGCGGGCTGATGCGTGTGTTTATCGACAAACCAAACGGAATTGGTGTCGAAGATTGCGCGATTGTCAGTAACCACTTGACCCGCGTATTTGTGGTGGAAAACATAGAGTTCGAGCGGCTGGAAGTTTCGTCACCGGGGCTTGATCGGCCTCTAAAAACCTTAGCGAACTATCGGCAGTATGTTGGGCGGGCAGTAAAAGTTCGTCTGCGTGGGATCGTTGAGGGGAGGAAGCGCTTTGACGGCGTTATCGAGGCGCTGGACGGTGAAACGATCATGTTTGGGCTGATCGGGGACGAGCCAACGGAGAGCACGATCACTCGGCCCGGGCTGTCCGCGAAGGATAAGCGGTCAATTTCACCTCCGGAAAACACGAAGCGTATTGGCGTGCAGTTCGAGAGTATTGATAAGGCGCGCTTGATCCCGGAAATCTGATTGCCGCACTTGAATCACATAAAAAACTGAAATTACGCAGGAGCACTGGAAATGAGTCGCGAAATTCTGTTGTTGGTTGATGCCTTGGCGCGCGAGAAAAGCGTCCCGCGCGAAACTATTTTTACTGCGCTGGAGCAAGCTTTGGCATCAGCGACAAAACGTCGCTTTACCGATAAATTCCTTCAGGAAGAAGCGGACGTGCGCGTCGAAATCGACCGCCTTACTGGCGAGTACAAAGGATTTCGTCAATGGGTTGTGGTGCCGGATGAGGAGCATGAAGAACCGGCGCGCCAAATTGCGATCACGGATGCGCCCGAGCGCGGCGAAGGTTTGGAGCTGGGCGACATTATCGAAGAGCCGCTGGAACCAGTGGACTTTGGCCGTATCGGCGCGCAAACGGCAAAGCAGGTCATTCTGCAAAAGATCCGCGATGCCGAACGCGAGCAGGTATTAAGTGATTTTCTTGATCGCGACGAGTTGCTGGTTACAGGCACGATCAAACGCATCGAACGCGGTAATGTGATAATTGAATCGGGTCGCATCGAAGCGCTTTTGCCTCGCGACCAAACGATTCCCAAGGAAAACCTGCGTGTTGGCGATCGGGTTCGCGCATACCTGCTGAAGGTAGATCGCACGCTGCGGGGGCCGCAATTGGTCTTATCGCGCATCACGCCTGAACTCATCAAGGTTCTGTTCGAGCTTGAAGTGCCGGAACTCGAAGAAGGACTTCTTGAGTTGAAGGCGGCCGCTCGAGACCCGGGCTTGCGCGCCAAGATTGCGGTGAAATCGAACGATCCTCGCATCGATCCGATCGGTACCTGCGTCGGCATGCGTGGCTCACGGGTGCAGGCGGTTACGGGCGAATTGGCTGGTGAGCGCGTTGATATTATTTTGTGGTCAGCGGATCCCGCGCAATTTGTCATTAATGCGCTGGCACCAGCGGAAGTCTCGTCGATCATTGTCGATGAGGAAAAGCACAGCATGGACGTCGTCGTGGACGAAGAACAGCTCGCGCAGGCGATTGGCCGAGGCGGTCAGAATGTGCGCCTCGCTTCCGAGCTTACCGGCTGGCAGCTCAACATGATGACCGAGGCCGAGGCAAATTCGAAGCGCGATACCGAACATGGCTCGATTCAGGAGTTATTCATGGCCAAGCTGGACGTGGATGAAGAAGTCGCAAAAATTCTCATCGCAGAAGGTTTCAGCAATCTCGAGGAAGTGGCCTATGTGCCGATCAGCGAAATGCTTGAAATCGAATCGTTCGACGAAGACACCGTCAATGAACTGCGCCGCCGCGCCCGCGATGCGCTAGTGACGGATGCGATCAAGTCGGAAGAGACCATTGAAACAGCCGCAGATGATTTACTGGCGATGCAAGGCATGGACGACGACACCGCGCATCTGCTTGCGACGAAGGGCGTGCGCACCATGGGAGATTTAGCTGATCTTGCAATCGATGAACTGACGGAACTGACTGGTATGGAAGCAGATCGCGCCAAGGAACTGATCATGACGGCAAGAGCGCCGTGGTTTGTCGAGCAGCCTGCGTAAAGACAAATTGCAAAAAAATTTACTTTTGACTTTACGAACGTCGCTATCCCACCGCTCAACGACATTACCAACAGGATTCGAATGGCTCTAACCACCGTCGCACAATTTGCCAAAGAGCTTAAGCTCTCGGAGGAGCTTCTGCTTGAACAGCTCAAAGCAGCCGGCGTGTCTTTGAAGACTGCGTCCGACAGCCTTTCGGAGGACGACAAGTCGCATCTGCTGATCTATCTGCAGGAGGCGCACGGCCACAAAGAAGAAAAGAAGAAAATCACCCTGACTCGCAAACAGACGACTGAAATCAAGAAGTCCGACGCGACCGGTAAGGCACGCACCATTCAGGTGGAAGTACGCAAGAAGCGCACGTTCGTGAAAGTTGAAAAGACCGAAGTCGTCGAGCCTGAGTTACCGGCTGAGCCGCCTCAACCCATTCTGAATGAAGGTGAGTTGGCCAAGCGCCGGGGCGAAGAAGAGCGTCAATCCGCATTGCTGGCCAAGCAGGCTGAGGCAAAGGCTAAAGCGCCACCCAAGCGCAGTATCAAAAAAGGCGAAGAAGCCGCCGAAGAAGCGCCTACCCTCGCTGCGGAGGCCGTTGAGAAGAAGCCAACGAAACGGATCACCAAGGCCGCCGATGCTGCAGGTGCCCCGGCGGTTGCGGCCGAGGTTGCAAAAATTGATTTGGCAGCCGCTTTGGTAGCCGAGAACCGCCCTCGAATCGGAGAGCGCGTCGTTCTCAAAAAAGATCCTCCACCCAGTGAGGGCACACTGCATCGCCCGGTTTTGAAACCGGGTGAAAAGGAAGCGAAAGCGGACAAGAAGGTTGTCAAGAAAGCCGTCAAGCCAGCTGGTTCATGGGCGGACGACCTGTCCAAACGTCGCGGCATCAAAACCCGTGGCGACGCGAGTGGTGGACG
Organism: Betaproteobacteria bacterium; assembly: GCA_025362135.1. Taxonomy (GTDB): domain Bacteria; phylum Pseudomonadota; class Gammaproteobacteria; order Burkholderiales; family Usitatibacteraceae; genus UKL13-2. The sequence goes on from JANYHZ010000257.1 coordinate 17,851, forward strand.
CGATGGTTGGCGCAGCCGTCGTGGCAAAGAGCGACATGAGGATGAGGATGCCGCATCCAACTTTCAGGCACCGACGGAGCCGATTGTTCGCGAAGTGCTGGTTCCGGAAACTATCACCGTTGGTGAACTCGCACAGAAAATGGCCGTAAAAGCTGCCGAAGTCATCAAAATCATGATGAAAATGGGATCGATGGTGACAATCAACCAAGTGCTCGACCAAGAAACCGCGATGATATTGGTAGGAGAGTTGGGACACGTAGCCAAAGCCGCCAAGGGCGATGATCCAGAATCCTACCTGGCCGAAGCCATTGTCCATACCGAGGCGGACATGGAGCCACGTCCGCCAGTGGTGACGATCATGGGTCACGTTGATCATGGCAAAACTTCATTGCTCGACACCATTCGCCGTGCACGAGTTGCGGCAGGCGAAGCAGGTGGTATCACGCAGCATATAGGCGCGTATCACGTAACGACGCCGAAAGGCATGATTACCTTCCTGGACACCCCGGGCCATGAAGCGTTTACCGCCATGCGTGCACGCGGCTCGGAGATCACTGATGTCGTTGTTCTCGTCGTCGCCGCCGATGATGGCGTGATGCCACAGACCAAAGAGGCGATTGCCCACGCTAGGGCTGCCAACGTGCCGATTATTGTAGCGATGAATAAAATCGACAAGCCCGACGCAAATCCGGATCGGGTGAGGCAGGAATTGGTCGCAGAAAAAGTTTTGCCGGAAGAGTATGGTGGCGACGTGATGTTCGTGCCGGTTTCCGCCAAAACTGGTGAGGGCATCGACAATCTGCTCGACGCTATTTTGTTGCAGGCAGAAGTGCTTGAATTGAAAACAGTGAAAAATGCACCTGCCAAAGGTGTCGTCATTGAAGCTCGCCTAGATAAGGGTCGCGGCCCTGTGGCGACGATCCTGGTGCAATCCGGTACTTTGAAAAAGGGTGACATGCTTCTGGCAGGCGCAGTGTTCGGACGCGTACGCGCCATGCTGGATGAAAACGGCAAGCCGGTTCTTGAGGCTGGTGCGTCTATTCCTGTCGAGGTACAAGGCCTTACCGATGTTCCGGCGGCCGGCGGCGATATGATGGTGTTGAACGATGAGCGAAAGGCGCGTGAAATTGCGCTTTTCCGTCAGGGTAAATTCCGTGACGTCAAACTCGCCAAGCAGAGCGCAGCAAAACTTGAAAACGTCTTCGAAAACATGGGCGAAGGTGCCACGAAATCGTTGGCCGTCATTATCAAGGCAGATGTGCAGGGCTCGTACGAAGGGCTTGCGCACGCATTGGGTAAACTTTCTACCGGCGAAGTAAAAGTCAGCGTGGTGCACGCGGCGGTAGGCGCAATCACGGAGTCGGATGTCAATTTGGCCCTTGCGTCGAAGGCGATCATCATTGGCTTCAATGCACGCGCCGATGCAGCAGCACGAAAATTGGTCGAAACGTCGGGCGTACAGGTACGCTATTACAACATCATTTACGAAGCTGTCGACGACGTGAAACTCGCGCTGAGCGGCATGCTTTCGCCGGAAATCAAGGAAAGCATTGTTGGCTTGGTCGAAATTCGCAATGTGTTCAAGATCTCAAAAGTGGGCGCAGTTGCGGGCGGCATGGTACTAGACGGAACGATCAAGCGTGCGTCCAGCGTTCGCGTATTGCGCGACGGTGTGGTGATTTTCACTGGCGAGCTGGATTCGCTGAAGCGTTTCAAAGACGATGTGAAAGACGTAAAGGCCGGCTTCGAATGTGGTCTTTCGGTCAAGAACTTTGCTGATATCAACATAGGCGATCAGGTTGAGGCTTTCGAGACCATTGAAGTGGCTCGATCACTTGCGTAAGAGCAAGACGGTCACATGTCTCAGGAAGCCCGTAATCGGAAAATCGCTGACGCGATACAACGCGAATTGTCCGAGGTTATTCGCCTCGAACTGCGCGACCCACGCGTCAGTATGGTCACGCTGACGGATGTGGAAGTAGCCCGTGACAATGCGCACGCGAAAGTTTTTTTTACCTCGCTCGGCACAGACTCGCAAGTCGAATCTTCACAGCAAGGTTTGCAGAGTGCAGCCGGCTTCCTGCGTTCACAACTAGCGCACCGATTGACGATTCGCACCGTGCCACAATTACATTTCGAAATCGACGTTTCGATTGAGCGCGGCGTGCGCCTTTCAAAGCTGATTGACGATGCAGTGGCCGATGATGCCAAGCATTCAGATTAACTGGAACGGTGGAACTCCAGCACTGGCGCGCATTACAGGCCAGAAATGACCCAAAATCCGCGCCAGTGCTAGAGATTTCTCGTGATAATCATCTTGGCCAGCAGAGGCCTGTGAAACGGTCGCCCGTTACTGCGGGCAACGCGAACGGCAAGTTCTAAATATGAAAGCCCCAAGGCGCGCCATCAGTGGCGTGTTACTAGTCGATAAGGGGGCTGGACTCTCGTCGAATGCGGCCGTGGGCTGGGCGAAGCGACTTTTGAATGCCGAAAAAGCCGGGCACACCGGCACGCTCGACCCTTTCGCGACCGGACTTTTGCCGATCTGTTTTGGCGAAGCGGCGAAATTCGCGCGATTCATGCTCGAAGCAGAAAAAGCGTATTGCGCCACACTGAAACTAGGGCAAAAATCGAGCACCGGAGATACCGAGGGCGAAATCGTCGAGACTCGGCGCGTCTCGGTTGACATCGGCACGGTAAATGCTGTTCTATCGAAATTCAAAGGCATTCAAACGCAAATTCCACCTATGCATTCAGCATTGAAGCAGGGCGGGGTGCCACTATACAAACTCGCGCGCCGGGGAATAGTGGTCGAGCGCGCAGCGCGAAACATCAATGTGATTTCGCTGTGCGCAGTTACCCTGAAAGGCGACGAGTTGGTGATTGAAACGGTCGTGAGCAAAGGCACCTACATTCGTGTGCTCGCAGAGGATATCGGCGAAGCGCTCGGTTGTGGCGCGCATTTGATCGCGTTGCGGCGCACGGCCACCGGGCGTTATGGCTTGGACCAGGCAATTACGCTGGAGGCGCTCGATGGGATGGCGCTGGAACAACGAGAAGCGATGCTGTTGCCTGCCGATTCCCTCGCGCTGTCGCTGACGGATATTCGTCTGGATGATGTCGCTGCGAAAGCGCTGCAGAATGGCAAAACACCGCGAGTACCCATGTTCACAGCGCCTTTGCTCGATTCTGATGATTTCCGCATCTATGATGAGGAAGGCCGGTTTCTCGGTGTGGCGACGGCGTCCGATTGTGATCCCAATGGTGCGACGTTGACCGCGCTTCGGATGATGGCACCACTCACCACTGGAACGGAAAAGCCCTGATTTGCCTGTGTTTTCTGTTCAAGAACCGATATAATCTTGGTCTTCGCTTAGGTCGCCCGTGACGTTTCAATATTCGTGCACGACCCGTAGCCGCAAGTATCTGCGAAAAGATACGTGAACCGAACTGGAGAATCAAAATGGCAACAACCCAAGAAGTCATGCTGCAATATCAGCGCGCCAAAGGCGACACTGGTTCCCCGGAAGTGCAGGTCGCGTTACTGACTTCACGCATCAATGAATTGATGTCGCACTTCAAGATTCACGTCAAGGATCATCATGGTCGCCGTGGCTTGCTGCGCATGGTGAGCAAGCGTCGCAGCCTGCTGGATTACCTGAAACGCACCAAGCTGGACACCTATCGCACACTGATCGACAAACTCGGCTTGCGTAAGTAAGTACTGCCTGTACCGGAAGTATTCGAGAAGCCCCACTGAATCCAACTTCAGCGGGGCTTTTTCTTGTTCGCAATTTTGATTTACTGTTTTTTGTTTCGGTGTTGCCCGGTTGCAGCCGTGGCGAAACACCCGAATTGTATTTTTGAATAACGATGTAAATGAGACCAGAAGAGGGAATTCCCAAATGAAAGCAATCAAGAAGTCATTTCCATACGGGCGCCACACGGTGACGCTCGAAACCGGCGAAATCGCGCGGCAGGCCGATGGTGCCGTGCTGGTGTCGATGGACGACACGGTCGTTCTCGTTACGTGTGTCGCACGCACAGAAGTCAAACAAGGCCAGGACTTTTTCCCGCTGACAGTGGACTACCAGGAAAAATCGTTCGCGGCAGGCAAGATCCCTGGTGGATTTTTCAAGCGTGAAGGGCGACCTTCCGAGAAAGAAATCCTGACATGCCGCCTGATTGATCGCCCGTTACGCCCACTTTTCCCCGATGGTTTCTACAATGAAGTACAAATCATCGCCACGGTATTGTCTTGCGACCCTGAAATTGATCCGGATATTCCCGCAATGATCGGTGCGTCTGCCGCGGTTATGCTATCTGGCTTGCCATTTGAAGGCCCAATCGGTGCTGCGCGCGTCGGCTACATCGATGGCCAGTACATCCTCAATCCATCGAAGACCGAACTCGAATCCACGTCGCAAATGGATCTGGTGGTCGCTGGAACGGAGAGCGCAGTGTTGATGGTGGAATCGGAAGCTTCCGAGCTGCCAGAAGACGTGATGCTCGGCGCCGTTGTGTTCGGTCACGAGGCACAGCAAGCTGCAATCAACGCGATACTTGAACTGGCGGATGAAGCCGGCAAGGATCCGTGGGAATGGAGTGCGCCGACACCGCCACAAGCGCTGATCGACAAGATCAGCGAGATGGCAGGCAATGACATCAACGAAGCGTTTCGCATCAAGTCCAAAGGTATGCGTTCCGGGAAACTTGACGAGATCAAGAATCGTGTGGTGACTGCACTTTGTACTGCTGAAGAAGGCGCACCGGATAAAAACACCGTGACCTCACTGCTGTTCAACATCGAAGCGAAGGTCGTTCGCAGCCAGATTCTCAATGGTGAGCCACGCATCGATGGTCGCGATACCCGCACCGTTCGTCCGATCTCGATTCGCCAATCGGTATTGCCGCGCACGCATGGCTCGGCGCTGTTCACGCGCGGCGAGACGCAGGCAATTGTCGTTGCCACCCTGGGCACGCTGAAGGAATCCCAACGTATCGATGCACTGCAGGGCGAGTACACCGATCGCTACATGTTTCACTACAACTTCCCTCCCTACTCCACCGGTGAAACCGGTCGGGTTGGTACGCCGAAGCGTCGCGAAATCGGTCACGGTCGTCTGGCAAAACGCGCGTTGGTGGCAGTGTTGCCATCTGAGGCAGAATTTGGCTATTCGATGCGCGTGGTTTCCGAAATTACCGAATCCAATGGCTCCTCGTCGATGGCCTCCGTATGCGGTGGCTGTCTGGCCCTGATGGACGCGGGTGTGCCGATCAAGGCACACGTCGCCGGCGTGGCGATGGGTCTAATCAAAGACGGCAACCGCTTCGCGGTCCTCACCGATATTCTCGGTGATGAGGATCATCTGGGCGATATGGACTTCAAGGTAGCCGGCACCGACAAAGGTATCACCGCGCTGCAGATGGACATCAAGATCATGGGCATCACCAATGAGATCATGGATGTCGCACTGAAGCAGGCGAAGGAAGGCCGCATGCACATCCTGGGCTTGATGAAACAAGCAGTCCCTGCCGCGCGTGGCGAACTCTCGCAATTTGCGCCGCAGATTATCAAGATGAAGATCAACCCGGACAAGATCCGCGAAGTCATCGGCAAAGGCGGCAGCGTGATTCAGGCGCTGACGCGTGAAACGGGGACGCAGATCGACATCGATGACGAAGGCAATATCAGCATCGCCTGCGTTTCGAGTGAAGCCGGTGAAGCGGCGAAGAAGCGCATCGAGGACATTGTGGCCGAAGTGGAAATCGGTCGTGTTTATGAGGGACCGGTGGTACGGTTGCTTGACTTCGGTGCGATCGTTCAGTTGCTACCCGGCAAGGATGGCCTTTTGCACATTTCCCAAATTGCCCACGAGCGGGTCAACGCTGTGGCCGACCACCTGAAAGAAGGTCAGATCGTCAAGGTAAAAGTAATGGAAGCAGATGATAAGGGCCGCGTGCGCTTGAGCATGAAAGCGCTGACCGAAGCACCGGCACGCCCGCCCCGCACGGAATCGCCGGCACCGGAAAGTGCGCCGCAAGCATAGGTTCGGCACCCTGCTACGGCATGACAAAGCGGCTTCCAGGCCGCTTTGTTTTTTTGCTGCAACTTGTTTTGCCCTCGGAATGCTTCACGCGTATAATTCGGCCTTCGCGTGTCACTCAGTCGGGGTGTAGCGCAGCCCGGTAGCGCGCCTGGTTTGGGACCAGGATGTCGTAGGTTCGAATCCTATCACCCCGACCAAAGTTTCAAAAATGACTCAGTGAAGTCCGACGCGGTGAATCGCAGAAGTTGCTTTCGGTGTTATCAACGTTGCGCCCGTAGCTCATCTGGATAGAGCACCGGCCTTCTAAGCCGGGGGTAACAGGTTCGAGTCCTGTCGGGCGTACCAAGTTCGTATACAGTCTAAGGAGCGTGCGGTAGCCGCGCGATTTGATCACAGGCGTATTGTCTGTCCGGTGTCCGTTTCCGCTGAATACACCGACGCCGAAGATTTTAGCCAGATGACAACGTCATAGCACGACCTAGGGAGGCCTCCAGTTTCGCCTTGATATGCGGAACCAACAAGATGCCCCCTGCGCTGGCCCGATCAGAAAATGCATCGGGTTCGCGCTCTCGCCGAACACCCGGTTATTGCAGTTGCCTTCTGTCGCCGCACCCGCGCTGCAAATCGCCGGCGGTTTCGCAAGCGAGAATCCGGTTACGCGAGTAGCACCGCCATGTCTCGCATTCAGTGCGGTTTCGCGCAGAGTCCGCCCACAAGCCAGCAGCAACTCCACCGCCTCGGGTTGCCGGATTGCCGCGCTTGTTGTCGCCAGACGGATCGGCTCATGCGCCATTTCCAACACGTCCGCTCTCAGCGCTGAGACAGCTATTGGCACCGACCTCACCAGTCATTTTGGAACGCATTTTTAGTGCGCCAATGAGGTGGAAATTGCATGAAGAAGCGCGAAGTCAACAAGCGCGTGATGTGGCAACGGCCCCAGCCCAATCGACGGAATTGGTTCGCTCAAAGGCGATGTTGTGAGCACGTTTTTTTGGCGTTAGGAATAACGATAGCCGCGATCATGCCCAAATTAGAATATATACTAATCCGTCTTTTCCAATCGCAGACCATTTATGATTGGTTCCATTGTGCGCTATGCCTTGGCAAGAAAAATGACATTTGCAGCAAAGATCAAAGGGCCCTAGTTTTGGGCGACCATTGATCTCCATCTTCCCACCGATAAACCGCGTGGTAATGAATACTGAGGCATTGCCACTGCCCGAGAGAGATGCAACTGATGAATGTGTCCCCAATTGTTCCCGGTCGAGTGTCGATCGTGATTCCCGCATACAACTGCGCCACCACGGTGGTTGCAACCGTTGAGAGCTGTCTCGCCCAAACGTACAGGGACGTAGAGATCTTCGTCGTCAACGACGGCTCCAATGATCGGACAGCCGAGGTGCTGCGGACCTTTGGCCAGAAGATCACGATTATCGACAAGAGTAACGGCGGAGTGGCGGCGAGCCGGAACGTCGGCACCGTTACCGCCAGTGGCGAATTCGTGGTGTGGATGGATCATGACGATCTAATGGCGCCCGACAGGGTGCGCCTGCAGGTCAAAGTCCTGACATCCGACCCGTCGATTGAACTAGTGTCATCTGATTTCAGCGCCTTCACGGCTGTCGAAGCCGATTTCGAACACTCGCACATTGCAAGCTACTACAGCGCAGTGCGCCGCTTGGGCGGATTAGACAGGATATATTCGCAGGCTCGGGTCATTGAGGCGGGCACCGTACCGGGAGACCAAGCATTCACGGTGCGCTCCGGTCAAATCTACGAATCGCTGCTATCGGGTAATTTCGTGCATCCGCCCACGGTGATGGTCCGACGCTCCGTATTTGATCGGGCAGGTTACTTCGACGAAGCGCTGACTTACAATAGTGAATACGATATGGTCGTGCGGATCGCGAGGGTCGGTTGCGTGGCATACATAGATGCGCCGCTCCTGCGGTATCGACGCAGTGAAACCCAGCTTTCGCATTGCCCCGCGGGCGGAAAAATCCCGCTGGAAACGGTCCGCGTTCTCGAGAAGGTGCGACGGGACGACCCGGCCATGTATGCCAGCCACTCTTCGTTGTTTCGACACCGGTTCGCCGAGCAATTCATTGATGCCGCTGATCTGATTGGCCCGTCTGACCGCTTGAGGGCATTTCGGCTATTAATACGCGGTTTGCGGTACAAACTCCTATTCAGCGCGGCGCTTCACGCGTTGGGTCGCATCGTCGTGCCCCGTTTTGCCGTGAAAGCGCTCAAGCGTGTGTGGCGCAATGTAGCCTTGGCGTTTCCGTTATCCTTCACCTTTGTCGAGGAAGAGAGCTTGTTTTCCGCAATCGAAATGAAAGGGTTTTTCGGCTGGGCGGTGGCATTTTATTGATCGGCGGTTTCCGCATGCCGCCCGCGATTCCGGCGAACATGACCGCGTCTCCTATTATTGCGGGCAGGGTATCGATTGTCATAGCGGCTTATAACTGCGCCGAAACGATACGTGCGACCCTAGAAAGCTGTCTGGCGCAAACCTACCGGAACGCGGAGATCATCGTCGTGAACGATGGGTCCAATGATTGCACTGCGAAAGTGTTGCAAACATTCGGGAGCAAGATCAACCTCGTCAACAAGAGTAACGGGGGTTTGGCGTCGGCGCGTAACGCTGGTGTGCGCCTAGCCACGGGCGAATATATGGCGTGGATGGATTGCGACGATCTAATGGCACCTGATCGGATCATGCTTCAAGCCGGTGTGCTGTCAACTGATCCCTCCGTCGCATTGGTTTCTTCCGACTTTAGCGCTTTCGTCAACGATGCTGCTGATTTTGAAGCGTCCCACATCCACCGGTACTACAGCGCGGTTGGTCGCCTGAATGGGCTGTCGAATATCTATCCAAAAAGCCGTGAAATGGCGACGGTCGGGCGTCATTTGACTGTACGCACGGGGCATGTTTACCACTCCCTGCTGTCGGGGAATTTCGTACACCCGCCGACGGTAATGGTTCGCCGCAGCGTATTCGACATGGTTGGTTTTTTTGACGAAGGGTTACGCTACAACAGCGACTTCGATCTTATATTGAGAGCAGCTCGAATTGGATGCTTTGCCTACATTGATGCACCTTTGCTGCGCTATCGGCGCAGCGTCACGCAAATGTCGCATTCCGCAGCGAACGGGAAAATCCCGCTAGAAACAATCAAGATTCTTGAAAAAGTGCAGCGCGACGACCCGGATATTTTCCACGCGCAACAACACTTGTTTCGTCGCCGGTTTGCCGAACTGTTTATTGACGCTGCCGACCTGATAGGCCCGTCTGATCGGCCTCGTGCGCTGCGCCTGCTGTTCTGTGGAGTGCGCCAAAAGGTGCTGTTAGGCGCGGTGGCACACGCGTTGGCGAGGATCGCTGTTCCCCGATTTGTCGTGGTGGCCGCGAAGTCCGCGCGGCGCCTGCTAACGTTTGGCACGAAGTGATCCCGCAAGGCGAGTGGCCGCAGGCAACGGCTGATTTTAGTAGCGTGGCGCAAAAAAATCCGAACTGGGAGATATGTTAAGTGGTGCGGCAATGCTTTCGGCGAACAGAAAAGGGCGGATTAAAACCCAACACGCGTCTCGTTGCGGACGGAAATATTTCCCGTCCTTTCGTTTGGCGATTTCGTTTCTTGTACATTTGCATCCTCAAAATCGCAAGAAGCTTGAGGAGCTATCGGGTCGGGCTGCGCGTTAGAGCGCAAATTAATATGGGTAGGGGATGACCACTCCAATCGCAGCAATAACTGCTCCAGAAAAGCACGTCTTCGCAGTGGTTTCTCCGCTCATGGCAGGCGCGAACTTGCCCAGTTGGTGGGCACCCCTTTTTAAGACTTGTCACAATCCCTCCATTTTTGTTTCGCCCGCTTGGCTGGAGAGTTGGCTAGAGGTCTACGGTGGCGACTTCAAAGGGTGTTGGGTACGATGGGAAAGCGGCGGGATCGTTGTCGGCGGTTGCTTGCTAGTCAATCGCACGATTTGGAAGTGGGCGATCCCGATGAAGACGGTTTTCCTCAACGCCACGGGCGCATCGGCGCGCCGTACTCCCATGGCCGAATACAACGACATCCTGCATCTAGCGGGTTACGAAGCGGCCATCGTGACTGATGTTGCACGCTTGTTGCAGGCGCAACGGTGGAGCTTGCTAAGTCTCCCAGGGTACAAGGAAGATGCGTTGGTGGCGGGTTTGATTTCGCATCTCCCGGCCGCTGGGAAAACAACCGATGAAAAAAAAGCCAGTTTCGTAGACCTGACTGCCCTTGGTGAGATCGAATTCGAAGCCAGCCTAACGGGTAAAAGGGGCTCCAGCATACGCAGGAACCGACGGCTGTATGAAAAAGCGTATGGCAATTTAGAGATAGTCAGAGCGCAAAATCTCGAGGAGGCCATGCGTTTTTTTAGCGAGCTTGCGGTCTTGCACAATGCGCGCTGGCGCAAAAAGGGGCAGGCCGGCTCATTCTCAAGCGCAGCGGTTGTCGATTTTCATCGTCGCTTTATAGGCCGCCTCTGGCCGCTAGGCGAAGTGGATTTAGTATGCGTGCATGCCAGCGGAAGAGTATTCGGCTATCTATACAACTTCACGACAGAAAACAAAATTTACTTTTTTCAGAGCGGGTTCGCCTATGAGGACGGTGTCAAGCTCAGCCCGGGGCTGCTTACGCTCGCACTTTGCATCGAAGAGTATCGCGCAAAAGGCTATTCCGAATTCGACCTTCTCGCCGGCGAATCGCAATATAAGCGTGTGCTGGCCAAGCACGAACGGTCTTTGTATTGGACAGTTATTTATCGAAACGCGTTATGGCCCCGGCTCCTGTGGTTAGCCCGCAGCCTTAAATGGAGGATGGAAAGTACACTGCGCCGCTCGGCGCAAGTTACCGAAGATCATTGAACCAGCGATAACTCAGGAGGTGCTCTTCACCTATTCAGTTTCTTGAGAACGGGCGCAAACAGCAAGCGTCGAAACTGCGCTCGGGATAGAAGGGTTTTCGATAACCGCGTGCGTAGTTGCATCCGAGCACGGTACGACTTACCCTCTGCCCAGCAAGTTGTATCAAGCGTTGTAGCCTTTCGGATTGCCGCTCTGCCAACGCCATGTGTCGCGACACATCTCGTCGAGTTCGCGCTCCGCGCGCCAACCGAGGAGTTCGCGCGCTAACGCGGGGTCAGCGAAGCACTCCGCGATGTCTCCGTGACGGCGCGGGGCAAACTTGTACGCGACTTGCCGTCCGCTGGCGGTCTCAAAGGCACGCACTACATCGAGCACGCTGTAGCCGATGCCGGTCCCGAGGTTCACCGTGATCAAACCGCCGCGCCGCAGCAATACATCGAGTGCATTGCGGTGACCAAGCGCCAAATCGACGACATGGATATAGTCTCGCACACCCGTGCCATCGCGGGTCGGGTAATCATTGCCGTACACCGTAACGTTCGCTAAACTTCCTACCGCCACGCGGGCGACAACCGGCATCAGGTTATTCGGGACACCATTCGGATCCTCACCGATGAGCCCGCTGACGTGAGCGCCGACAGGGTTGAAATATCGCAACAACGCTATGCGCCAGTTTTTATCTGAAAAATATAAATCCCGCAGAATTTCTTCGATCATAAGCTTGCTTCGGCCATATGGGCTGGTCGCTGAAAGCGGGAAATCCTCACGTATCGGCACTGAATGTGGATCGCCGTACACTGTGGCCGATGAGCTAAAAACCAACGTGTTGACGCCCGCTTCAGCCATCACCTCGAACAAAATCAGGCTGCCGGTTACGTTGTTATCGTAATATTCAAGCGGCTTTTCTACCGACTCTCCAACCGCCTTGAGACCGGCGAAATGGATGACTGCAGCAATTTCATGGTCGCGGAATATGTGCTGAAGCCCTTGACGATCTCGCACGTCCAGCGGATAGAACGTGACCGACTTGCCGCTAATGCGTTCAACTCGCCGTAGCGCTTCCCGCTTGCTGTTGCAAAGATTATCGATGACAACAAGTTCGAATCCAGCTTGAAGGAGTTCAACAACGGTGTGGGAACCAATGTAACCAGCGCCGCCGGTAATCAGAATAGTGGGGGAGATTTTAGGAGTGGGCATGGCCTAAATGATTCGGTCGGTGGAGATGCATATGAGTCCAACCAAGAGTAGCCAACGCACGCCCAAAGTAAGGGCGGCGCGGATTGTTGTTTGCATCGCATCAGTTATTGGCTTGTCCCTTTCGAAGTGGTTGGCGCAGCGTTTCGCTGGGAAAATGGTAGGAAGTCGCTTAAGAATTGAGCGATAAAGTGTTGAAAAGATAGTAACATAAGTGAATATTTACAATTTTGACGGAAATACATTTGCCCAAATTTCGGAAGCACGCGGGCAATAATTGCGTATAGACCGATTCATCAGGGAGGGAATATGACTAGATTTTTTTTGGATCACATCTGCCGTATGGTCATCGTAGTTCTTGGGGTGGCGTTTTTGGGTGGATGTAACTCATTCCCGAGCGCGCCCGCGCTGGCCGCTTCGCCCGATTACAAGTACGTCATTGGTCCCGGGGATACAGTGAGCATCGTCGTATGGCGGAATCCCGAGTTATCGATGGTTGTTCCGGTGCGGCCCGATGGGAGGATTTCAGCCCCGTTGGTAGAGGACCTTCCGGCTTTGGGAAAAGATGCCACTACGCTGGCGCGAGACATCGAAAAAGCGCTTTCGAGTGTTATTCGTGACCCAGTCGTTACCGTAGTGGTCACGAATTTCGTTGGCCCCTACAGCGAGCAGATCCGGGTGGTCGGGGAGGCAACGCGACCGCAGGTTCTTTCTTACCGGCAAAAAATGACATTGCTCGACGTTATGATCGCAGTTGGCGGCATTACCGATTTCGCCGATGGTAACGGTGCCAGTCTGCTTCGTACGGGGGACGGCAATAAGCAGTATCGTGTTCGAATCAAAGATCTCATCAAGCGTGGCGATGTCTCCGCTAACGTCGAGATGAAGCCGGGTGATGTATTGATCATCCCGCAAAGTTGGTTTTAGCATTCACGAGTGTAGGCGCGACGGCAGTGAATTTTCAACCGACGCCGCATGTGGCATTGAAACGGGTAAGAGATGGATGAGTTACTTCGTCAGACGATTATCGTTCTCAGGGGCATGTGGCGCTACCGATGGCTTGGGCTCATTACCGCGTGGGTGATGAGCTCGATTGGCGTAGTGGTCGTGTTATTTATCCCTGACAGGTACGAGGCTTCCGCACGTATCTATGTCAACACTGCGTCGATCCTCAAGCCTCTGATGACGGGGATGACTGTCCAAGCTAATGATGCTGACCAAATCGCAGCGTTAAGTCGCATGGTCATCAGTCGACCGAATGTGGAAAAACTTGTGCAAACGGTTGGGCTTGACGCCGACGTCAAGTCCAAGGCCGCCTATGAGGAATTGGTCGATAGTGTAACCAAACTTCTCAAACTCACCCCGGGAGGCAAAGATTTATACATACTAAGCTTCCGTGACAAAGACCCGCAACGTGCAAAAGGAGCAGTACAGACTTTTACATCAATTTTCATAGAGTCTGGGCAGGGTAACAAGAGTAAGGACACCGACACTGCAAAAAAATTTATCGACGAACAAATCGCGATCTACGAAAAGAAATTACAGGAAGCCGAAAACAGGCTGAAGGAATTCAAACTTCGAAATTTGGGGCTGACACCTGGAGAGGGCGCTGGATTTTTTGCGCGGATGTCGGAGGCAAGTAACCAGTTGAACCAGGCCCAACTTATGCTGCGCGAAGCGGAGAATTCACGCGATGCCTACAAGCGTGGCCTGGCAAGCGAAGAGACCAGCGCTCTTCCGGCGGTCGCGGTCGCAGGAGGGGCCGCCACCGAGATTGACACAAGAATTGATTTCCTGAAACGCAATCTTGACGCGTTGCTGTTGAGGTATACGGAAAGCCATCCCGACGTAATTGGTACTAACCGCGCACTCATGGAACTGGAGCAGCAAAAGCAGCAAATGATTATTGCGCGCAAGAACGTGCGGACGCCTGTGGTTCAGTCCGCTTCGAGTGGAGCGCTCGCATCCGAGCAGTTGAAGGTATCGCTGGCACAGTCTGAAGCTGCGGTAGCGTCTCTACGTGCCCGCGTCGGCGAATATTTCTCACGATACAACGAACTCAAGGCTTCAGCGACACGGATACCGCAGCTCGAGGCCGAGTATGCCCAACTCAATCGCGATTACGATGTCAACAAGAAAAATTACGAGAGTCTCATTTCGCGCCGTGAGTCGGCAAGCATGTCTGGCGATATGCAGGCGGTATCTGGCGTTGCGGATTTTCGACTTATTGATCCGCCAAGAGTCACGCCGGAGCCGGTGACCCCCAATCGCCGATTTCTTTTTGCGCTGACGCTTATGCTTGCGCTGGGAGCCGGAATCGTGGTCACGTTTGTCGCACGAGAACTGTACCCTGCATTTTACGATGGAAGATCGCTCGGCGAAGCGACGGGATTACCAATCCTGGGCACTGTTTCTACGGTAATGAGCGAGCCGAAGCGACGTGATGGCAGACAGACCGTTTTCCGATTCCTCGGCGGCGTTGGCGCACTGCTGGGTGCGTATATTGCTGGGTTCTTGGCGTTAACGATACTGGCTGCGCGAAGTGCGTAAGGATTCGCGATGAGCGTCATTGAAAAGGCGGCAAAGCGACTTGAGCAGTTGCGTCGGGCGGGTGTCGAGCCCGACGCGTTTCCAGCGCAAAACGCTAGTCGTGGTGGCACACTCAACGCCGTTGAAGCCCCCCTGGTACGGGTAAATCCACGTAGCCAGGAAGCTGTCGCTTCGATCAGTAGTCCCGGAAACGCAAAAGAGCCAACAGTAGCGCCAGTCAGCTTCGAACTGAATCTTTTGAAGTTGGCGACGGATGGGTTTGTGACACCAGATATTCCAAGATCGCGTCTGGCGGATGAATTTCGTATCATCAAGCGCCCCCTCATCGCTAATGCGTCCGGTAAGAGTGCTACACCGATCAAAAACGGCAACCTCATCATGGTGACCAGCGCGATGCCCGGTGAAGGTAAGACTTTTTCCGCAGTCAACTTGGCAATGAGTATCGCCATGGAATTAGATCAGACGGTTTTGCTTGTCGATGCCGATGTTGCCCGCCCCTCGATTCCACACACCCTGGGTCTGCCGACGGGAAAGGGTCTGCTTGATGCGCTACAGAGCAAATCCTTTGATCTCGACAAAGCGTGCATCCGGACAAACATTGAAAAGTTAACTATTCTTACCAGTGGTACGCCGCACGCACGTGCGGCGGAATTGTTGGCAAGCGACGCGATGGACCGGTTGCTGGACGATATTATGGCCCGCCATCCCGACCGTATCGTCATATTTGATTCTCCCCCGCTTCTCGTGACGACAGAAGCGAGAGAGTTGGCGACGCACATGGGGCAGATAGTGTTCGTGGTACAGGCCGAATCAACGCTTCAGGCTGACGTAAAAAAAGCGCTGGCTACCATCGAGTCTTGTCCCATCAAGATGATAGTGCTCAACCAGGCGCGTACAACTGCGCAGGGCGGCTATGGTTATGGTTATGGATATTAGCACGGCGCTGATGAAGATATTTTCAACCGACGAGTTCGGGAAAGCGACGCATCGGTGGAAGCTGATGCGAACACAAGGTGCCCCGATCACGCGGAATGTTTTATTTGTAGTCGGGCACTTCGGTGTAGTATTTGTGCCCGCTCTAGGCAACGCACAATCATTGCTGACAGAACAGCAGGGCGTTCAGTCCGTCGCCCCCATTACAGCGTGGCGCTTCACGCCACAGATCAGGGTCGAGGAAACCTATTCTGACAATGGTGAGCTCGTGCCATCGGCGTTGGCAAGAAAAAACTGGATAACAGACTCTGCGCTAGGCATTCGCATTGAAAAAACCGGCGTCAGATCGAGAGTATTTTTTGACTACCGGCTGCATGACTTCCGATATAGCAAAAACACCCGACTGAACAATACCCAACGCCTTCTGAATTCGTACCTGACTGTCGCGGCAATCGACAAGTGGTTGTACGTTGATGCAAGTGCAAACATTACGCAGCAAAATCGATCCGCGTTCGGTGTTGCCGCAGCCACCGACGCAAGTGGCACAAATGGAAATAGAATTGAAACGACAACAAACCAGCTTTCTCCGCATATTCGCGGCAACGTCGCGGACATCGCTGCATACCAGCTGCGTTTTGTTGGCGCAGACATTCGCTCAAACGATATTGCATTGCCAGACACGAATGGCAAGCAGTGGACGGGATTCATTAAGAGCGAGAGCGTTGGATCCGGCTTCGGCTGGTCGGTCGACGGCAACGCGATTAGCTTTCGCAACAAGATCGTGGGCACGGCGCATGACGAACGCGTTCGCGTATCGCTCTCTTACGCGTTCAGCTCACAAGTCCATATATCGGCGATCGGGGGTAGTGAGGCTACCAATTTTGCCGGCACGAGAAATGGCGAAAGAACGTCCGGTCTCGGGCTGGAGTGGTCGCCGGGAGCACGAACGCAGTTCGCAGCCGTAAAGGAGAAGCGTTTTTTCGGCGAGAGCCATAGTGTCAGTTTTAGCCATCGCACGGCGCTCACCGCATGGAAGTTCACCAGCACCAAGGACGTATCGTCATTTTCCGGTCAATTGACGGGCGGCGGCGGGGGTTCGACTGCAAGCTTGCTGTCGGACCTGTTGATTTCCGCGATACCAGATCCGATTGCCCGTGAAGCAGCGGTGCGCCAACAGCTTGAAGCTTCCGGAATCTCCGGTAGTTCCGCATTAGGTGGAGGTTTTGCCACTGGACGTGCATTCATCACTCGAAATGATGAGGCGTCAGTCGCGCTGAGGGGAGTGTACAACACGGCTACCCTGACCTTCTCCAGAAGGGATCAGCGAGGATTTGGTCCGGCCACCGCCGGCACCGACAGCTTTTCATTGAGCAACGAAATCCGACAGGCGGGCGTTAATTTGAATTGGGCGTACCGATTTTCACCTCTCTCATCACTGTCGCTCGTCGCGACTTCGTTGCGCAGCGAAGGGCTTTCCACATCGGGTCTGAACTCCACTCAACGCTCGTTGAATTTTCTTTTTTTGACCCGTATTGGCCTAAACACCTATGCGTCGCTGGGCGCACGCCGTGTAATTTTTGAAAACTCGTCGAACACGGGATATCGCGAAAACGCGGTTCTTGGCTCCGTATCGCTGCGGTATTGACGGATTGTAATGATATGTACGAAGCGTTTTACGGGCTGAGTAAGAAGCCTTTCCAGCTAAACCCGGATCCATCATTCTATTTTGGCAGCCGCCAGCATCAGCGCGCGATGGCCTATCTTGAATACGGCTTACATCAGAACGAGGGATTCATCGTTATCACTGGTGAAGTCGGTGCCGGCAAGACGACGGTGGTGCGGAGCCTGTTCGACAAGCTGGATGCGGGCCAGGTCTTCGCCGCGAATCTGGTGAGTACGCAATTGGGTGCCGATGATACGCTGCGCATGGTGGCGTCGGCATTCGGTATTCCGACCCAAGCAGCCGACAAATCGAACGTGCTCCTTTCGCTCGAGGCTTTTCTGGCCTCGATTGCGATGCAAGGCAAGCGATGCCTTCTTGTTGTCGATGAAGCGCAAAACCTCACTCCGCGAGCGGTTGAGGAGTTGCGAATGCTTTCAAATTTTCAGCTTGAAACGCACGCGCTGTTACAAACATTCCTGATTGGCCAACCGGAGTTTCGACACATCCTGCAGAGCCCCCAGATGCTGCAATTGCGCCAGCGCGTGATCGCAGCGTGTCACATTGGCCCGATGGACGCAGAGGAAACGCAGGGGTATGTCGAGCATCGACTCAAGTGCGTTGGCTGGAGGGATTCGCCGCAATTTGGCCCCGGTGTTTACCAGGAGATTTTTGAAGCCAGCGGGGGAATACCGCGACGCATCAATTCAGTCTGTGATCGTTTGCTTCTGTCAGGATTTCTCGCAGAAAAAATCGCGTTTACACATGCAGACGTGAACGAGATTGCCCGAGAAATGAATAGTGAGACTCTCGCACCGAAATCCCTCAAGCCGCAAGGCGACCACTCAGGCGATGCAATCAACGGAGACTATGCGATTGGTGCGGACCGACATCTGGCGCCCGTCGGGAACAACTTCGATGCCTCGCATGACGCCCACCAGATTGCTTTCAGTCTGACTCGCAACGATCTTGCCGCACGCTGGGTTAAGGTGGAAGAAAGCATGTTGCGGCTTGAACGGACGATGGTGCGGTTGGAGCGCAGTCATTCTGCGTCATTGGATCTTCTGGCCCGCCTGGTAGATCGTTTGCCTTCGCGTGATGTCGACGATAACAAGTCGGGGTAAAATACGTGCGGACCTGTTGACCCGAATCAGAGTGACTGTCATATCACCTTCACATTGGCAAAGCTGGTAATCAGGTTTTGAGACGTTGACAGTTTGACGTTGAATGCAAAGTGCCCATGGGTTGCATACCAATTCAATTTCGACCCTGCGACAATGGATGCAATCGATCAATACCGGCAGCGCATAGCGATTTGACAAGAGTCGTTTATGGGACCCGATGGCACTGCGTTATTCATAGCTACCCCTCACGCTGGAAACCGGCACCGCCATATTTGCGATCAAGGCAATCATAATGCCGAATGAAAATACCCAGCAAGACGTTACCGCGCGCGTGTTCAAACTGACACCTCAGGATCGGGCGCTCATTGAACAACCCATTTTTGCTGAGCAGACGCGGCTGCTTTACCGCTTTTCGGTAGTCGGTTATTTGGTCGAGCTGATGGTCACCTTTTTGCTGGGTGCCATCCTCTGGGAGGAAATGTCACGTCCACTTTTGTTTGGTTGGTTTGTCGCCGCTGTTCTGGTGATGCTGGGGCGCTACGGGCTCTACAAGCTGTTCATTCGCAAAGACCCGGCGGTTAACGAGTTTGGTATGTGGGAGTGGCGGTTTGTTGCAGGCAGCATGGTGCTGGCATTGTTGTGGGCGACGATGGGGACTGTATTGTTGCCCGAGTCGCAGAACGCCCAGATGCCGGTGATCATGCTTATTGCACTCATGACCACCGGGTCAGTGGCGTATTTTTCGCCGCATCGCACGCTGTGCGGAATCACCACGATGGTTGCGCTGCTGCCGATGAGCATTTTGCTTGTCCGGTCGGGCGTGCGTACTACGGTGTTGATTGGCGGTGCCCTCTTGGTATTGACGCTATTGCTGGTGATTGTCCATACCAAAGTGCACGGTGCCCTTTTGAGTGCACTTTCTGCTCGTTTCGACAACGTTCTGATGGCGGTAAAACTTGAAGAAGAAAAAACCCGTGCAGAGACGGAGGCGCTGGTTGTCATTGGTGAAATGTCCTTGTCAGTTGCGCATAGCATTCGCAACCCGCTGGCCAACATACGAAGCAGTGCAGAATTAATCTTTGACGAAACAAACGAAGAGTCGAAATCTCATGTCCAAAACATTATCGACCAGGCGGATAGATTGAGCTATTGGGTGCGCGATTTGCTTGTCTTCTCGCGTCTGCCTGACGCGGGCGCGGAGAACGTCGATATGGTGGAGGTGCTGCACGAGGCGATCACGAATTTCGCGGGCCGATTTTCCAAAGCCGGTATCGCAGTTGAGTGGGTCAATGCGGACGCCGGGGTTCCACCGGTCGTTGGCAACCGATCCCTTCTATTACAGTCTTTCAACAGCATCATTGCCAACGCCGTCGAGGTAATGCCAGATGGCGGCAAGCTCACGCTGCAGCATCAGTTGGAAGCGCCGCAGGGTCGCGTTAGGCTAAGTATCGCGGATACAGGTCACGGGATGTCTGAAAAACAGCTGGACCTGGCTTTCAAACCCTTTCACACGACCAAACCTCGTGGTCTCGGGATTGGCCTTACGCTAGTTAAGCGTACGCTGGAGCGGTACCGGGGAAGTGTTCATATCACGAGTCGCGAGAACGCCGGCACAAAAGTTGAACTCACGTTCGTTTTGGCTGGATAGTACATGTCGAAAAGCGTGCTGATCGTCGAAGACGACGAGATACTGGCGAATAATATTCGAGTGTATCTGACCCGGGACGGATGGGAAGTTTCTGTTAGCTCGTCCGTTGAAAAGGCGCTAACCATGCTGGGGACGTTGAGGCCAGACGTAGTAGTCACGGATTACCTGCTACCAGGCAAGAGTGGACTTGATTTGCTCAGAGAAATTCTTGCCATGGATCCTTATATCAAAGTTGTGATGGTGACCGGCGAGGGCAGCATTCAGGTCGCGGTGGACGCTATTCGAATGGGTGCCCATGACTACGTTGGAAAACCAGTCGTGCTGGCGGAGCTGAAGTTGCTGCTTGAACGAGCACTTGCAGCAGTGCGGGTCGAAAAAACACTCTCGTTTTATCGCAGCAACCAGGCGCGCGGCAGCGGCGTGGAGGCGTTGCTGGGCGAATCTCAGCTTATTCGGCGTATGAAGGACACGATCTACCAAATCATCGAGACGGAATCTCGTATTACGGATGGTGAACTTCCCACCGTTTTGATCACTGGGGAGACGGGTACAGGAAAGGAGCTGGTCGCGCGGGCGCTGCATTTTGACGGGCTTCGACGCGACGGACCCTTTGTTGAGGTGAACTGCGCTTCGATTCCCCACACGCTTATGGAAGCCGAGCTGTTTGGCCACGAACGGGGCGCTTTCAGCGATGCCAAAGAGCGCAGGATGGGATTGGTTGAGGCTGCGGAGGGCGGAACACTTTTCCTGGATGAAATCGGGGAAGTGGATTTCTCGATGCAAGCCAAACTACTCAAGTTACTTGAAGAGCGGATGGTGCGGCGCATCGGCAGCGTGCGCGAACGCAAGGTTAACGTGCGCATTGTCGCGGCTACCAATCAGGATCTGCAACAGATGGTGAGCGAGGGGCGGTTTCGTGCAGACCTGTATTTCCGGCTTCGCATCATCACGTTGCACATGCCGCCTTTGCGAGAACGTGACAAGGACGTGCTACTGCTTGCGCAATATTTTCTGGCATTTTACGGCCGCCGATACGGCAAGAAAGAACTCGAATTCGGACGCGAAGCAGAAGTAATGCTGCTCAAACATGACTGGCCGGGAAATGTGCGCGAGCTACGGAACGTGCTCGACCAGACTGCCTTGCTCGCGCGAGAACGCATCATCCCGGCTGAAAGCTTGGCCATCTACGCCGCCCCGCGAGGCAAGGATCTATCCAGCACGCAGACGCAGGGCAACATTGGCGTTGCGGCACACAATGCTGGCGCTACGCTCGGCGATGTTGAGCGCGAGATGGTGATGCAAGCGCTCGAAAAGACAGATTGGAACGTGTCGAAAGCCGCGCGAACGCTCGGGCTGAGTCGCGATATGCTGCGCAGCCGTATGGAAAAATACAGTCTCATGCGAGTCGGAAAATAGGCCTCCCGTGTCAGTCTAATCTGTCTTTTGCGACACAAGATTGGGGGTAAATCCCCACGGCTGTGGGGATTTACCCCCAATCCCAAATCTCCTCCGTGAGGCAGCATCAGGAGACTGACACAATCAACATCAAAATTACTCAAGCTAGTTCAAGGGCTTGCATTTTTTCACGCTCTGAATTTCAAAGTTGGCAAGGTTCCTGCTGTACACCACTGAACTGAAATGCGAATTTTGGTCAGTGGGTAAGTGGTTCGGGTTCGAATACTAAATTGGATTCCGAATTTCATTTCGGCAATTGTAGCAATACCCGCGTTTTTCGCAGTACGTGTGGAAACAGAGTCAGGCGCACTTTACAAATAATAATAGCAGCAGATTCACAGACAGCATTGGACTTCGGATTTAGGGATTCGACTGCGGAAAATTTTGCGCAGGAGCCCCTTTGTCCACCGGGCTGAACGTGCATATGCGAGCGAATTTAGGGAGTTACAATCATGATTCGCATGTTCAGCCATCACTTTCAACTGAACTCGATACAGCTAACCGCACTTAACGCGGTTTGTCTCAGTCTTCTGGCGTTTTTCGGCTATTTGCTTTTCTACCCAGCAATCGGTGCCGCACTGGTGAGTTCCTTTTCGGGCGTTGTCGCGATGGGTCTCGCAACGATCACCCTTTTCGTGCGCTTTTCATACGACAGCACTGCGTCCACGATTGTTAACCGGCGAATCCTGGTGTTGGGTGTTGGAAGAGACGCAGCAATGGTAAAGGAGGCGCTCGAAAACACTAGAGTTCGAGGAGTGTCCGTAGTCGGTTTTTATGCGATTGATGCCGATCAGTCCGTGGACGCGGCGCTTCCCTCAAATAAGATTTTGCCGCCTTCAACGTCAATCGGTGACGTTGCCCGACAACTTAATGTGAGTGAAATCGTATTGGCCATGAGGGAACGGCGTGGCGGAACGCTTCCTTTGACAGATCTCCTTAACTGCAAGCTTCAAGGAATCAAGGTTACTGATCTTTCATCATTTTTCGAGCAATACCATAGCAAGGTCAGGATCGATTTGCTGAGAGAGAGCTGGTTTATTTTTGGCGACGGCTTTCGTCAGCACAAGACGCGTATTTTCGTGAAGCGTGCATTTGACATCGTTGCAAGCAGCGTATTGCTTATCATGAGCCTGCCAATCATGCTGCTTGCCGCAATCGCGATTAAGCTAGAGAGTGCGGGCCCGGTCATATATCGTCAGGAACGCGTGGGACTCGGCGGGAAACCCTTCGACGTTCTCAAGTTCCGCAGCATGCGAGCCGATGCAGAAAAAGACGGCAAACCACAGTGGGCTCAAGCGGGCGATGCCCGCGTGACCACAGTCGGACGTCTAATGCGTCTTACGAGGATCGATGAACTCCCGCAACTGATCACCGTGCTTGCGGGCAATATGAGCTTGGTGGGTCCCCGCCCGGAGCGCCCCTATTTTGTCGAGCAGTTGGTTGAGCAGATTCCGTTTTACGGCGCGCGGCATAGCGTCAAACCGGGTGTGACCGGATGGGCGCAGGTACGCCATCACTACGGGGCATCAGTGGAGGATTCGTCCGACAAACTGCAATACGATCTGTATTACGTGAAGAACCATACGTTGTTCTTTGACATTCTTGTGCTCTTTTATTCAGTGCGCGTTGTGCTGCTCGCACAGGGATCGCGTTGAACGCCCAGATCTCGACGAAACACTTCGAGTTCATTTTCGTTTGTTTGTGAGGTGAAACATGATCCGTTCTCACGCCCCACGCTCCAAAAATCTTCGTGTGCCGGCGCGCAGTGAGCCGGCGGCGCTGGACCAGGAAAGAAGTTTTCTGCTGCGCATTGTCGGGCAATCAATGAAAAGAGATGTACCTTCGACCATTGGGGCGAGTCGTTTGCGCCACAACTGGAAATAACCTGCGCGCGTAAGTGACTGGTAGAAACTCAGGTTACTGTCTTTCCCAGCAGTCTCATTGCTTAAGCGATGCACCGTTCACCAAGAGCGTTTTTTTGCGGCGCGTTCGCTTGATTGTCAATCCATCGACTCCACCGGCC
Organism: Betaproteobacteria bacterium; assembly: GCA_025362135.1. Classification (GTDB taxonomy): domain Bacteria; phylum Pseudomonadota; class Gammaproteobacteria; order Burkholderiales; family Usitatibacteraceae; genus UKL13-2. The sequence continues at coordinate 41,385 of JANYHZ010000257.1, forward strand.
TTGTCATAACGCGTTGCGACAAAGACGTGTATATTTGGGGCGCGGCGAATGCTTGTCATTGCCTTCGAGCCGCGCCGCATTGACAATAGCGCGCTGGTTTTGTCGCTGCCCGGCAAACGACTCTTTGGGGGAGGGTTCCAACGATGTATATTTTCGCTGCTCGATTCGTCGCCTGCGTTGCGATTGGCATCGCCGCGCTCAATACGATTGATGCTAGTGGGCTTGCTCCCACTTACACCGTCACAGCTGATACAGATTCCGAAAACACCGTTGGACCGTCTACGGGACAGTCGATCAATCATGGTGCGGCTGCAAACCTCACCGAAACACGCACGCCTGTGAATACGGCCAGCGCCAGCGACCCTTGCGGCAATGCCTTGGCTGGTACCGGAAGCACCACGAAGCCCACGATGGTGCCCTGCAAAGTGGCAGCCACTGCCGCTTCTTCCACGACACCGATCGTGTTCTACACGGATATCGTCTCGGGGCCGAATATTGGCGGTGAAAACAACAAAGGGATTTATCTCGCCATCTTTGGCAGGAATTTTGGCACGTCTGCGGGAATGGGCACTACGACCAAGGTATTCATCAATAACGTCGAGGTCGACAACTATCGCTATCTGGGTATCTCCAAAGGACGCACCGATATTCAACAGATTACGGTGCAGATCGGTGCTGTAGGCAGCCCGGCAGCAGTGCCGCTGCCGATCAGGGTCTCCGTGAGCGGCGTGGATTCGAACATCGATAAGACCTTTACGGTAACGCCGGGAAACATTTACTTTGTGAACAATGTGACTGGTGTCGATACCACCACCACAAACACCGGCGGTACATTCACCGCACCGTTCAAATCGGTTCAGAGAAAGTCGGGTGCGTCAATCAGCTTTGCCATCGATTCGGCGGCAAATGCCGGTGCATGGGGACGTGTCCGGGCTGGCGATTTCATCGTCATGCGCGGCACCGTTACACCTTACACGACCAACGCAGCCAACGGGGTCAACAATGGGTTCGATAACTATTTTTTGGAAACACTGAACAAGTCAGGTTGTGCAATTGGGACGAATTGTGCGCAAGGCGGTGGAACCACGTCTGGGCCGATCACAATCATGGGGTACCCCACGGAAGATGTTTTCATCAATAATCCGTATAACGCGACCACGGACGCTGGCGCAATTTCCGGGGCCGATTCGACACGCATAATTGCTGGCTTCGGACATTGGATCAACATCGTCAATTTGAGAATCGAGAGCGGAAACCACGATGGGGCGATCAATACGCAGGCGGGGGGGACCAACTGGCGAATCGTGAACAACGAATTGACTTGTGCGACTGCGGTGAGCAATACCACCGCAAAGGGCGGCGGAATTGCCGGCGATGCCCATGTGACGGTGGCGGCGCTGGGGCCAAGCCTTGGCAGTTTCTATCTGGGCAACTATATCCACGATGTTTTCAATGGCCCCGATGACGGCAATAGCAACTTTGAAAACCACGGTTTTTACATAGACGGGGCTGGCAACTACGATATCGGCTACAACCGGATCGAAAATATTCGTGGCGGGAACGGCATATCGATGTATGCGAACGGCACCCTGGGAAACAACAATGTCGACGGTGTGAGCTTTCATCACAACATCATCAAGAATACCGGCAAGCACGGTATCAATGTCGCCGATGGCAGCCGCAACAACATCAAGATTTGGAACAACATCGTTTACAACACAGACCTCGCAGGGATTCGATTCAATACAACGGACCTTGTGAGCGCAAAGATTTACAACAATACCTTTTACAACATCAATCGGCTCAACAATGCCGCCATGGGCGCGATTGTGAACAATACGAATTTCATCTCGTCGAATGCGGTAGACATCCGGAATAATATTTTCGTGCCAGTGAACGGCGACTACGACTCGCTTGATTTCAACTTGAAAGGTACTGTAACGAACAATCTGTGGTTCAACGGAACAGGGGTCAATCCTGCCAGCGCGTATTCCACCAGTTCCCTGACGACGAACCCGCTATTCGTTTCCACCGCAGCAGCGAACTTTCGTCTGCAGGCGCTGAGTCCGGCGGTTAACACCGGAACAAGTGCAGTCAGCGCCGTCGTGTCCGATGACTTCGAGCGAACGGGTAGGCCTGCGGGCGCAGGCTGGGATATCGGCGCTTTTGAATTTCAGGTGGTAAGTGGCGGTGCGCTCAATCCGATTTTATTTTTCCTTTTCGATTGATGTTCCCGGTCTGATGACGGTTGCGTGCCAGCATCATAATCATGTTTAGGCGGCAACATCCAGAGTTTGATGGCTACGTGGCAACCTCGAGTGGCTGCGACGACATTCGGTGCCACTGTTGCTTGACGAGATGAGGCCCGCAATTGTCGTATGCCTGGCGCTGGTGTTCTTATCGTGCCATGCCGCTGCCAAACCTCCATCTGCGGTCCCGATCATCGTCTATACCGACATTCTCTCCGGCCCCAATTCGGGCGGCGAGAACAACAAGGGCATTTACCTGTCAATCTTCGGCAAAAACTTTGGAGCCACCGGCCTGGGAACCACGGTCAAGGTCTTTATCAACGGGGTCGAAGTAGACAATTACCGCTATCTGGGTCGGTCCAAAGGCAGGCCCGATATCCAGCAAATTTCCGTGCAGATCGGTCCAATTGGCAATCCTGAGCCGGGTGTCGAATTGCCTGTCAAGGTGACGGTGAATGGGGTGGCGTCCAACACGGACCGCGCGTTTACGGTGAACAAGGGCAACATCTATTTCGTGAACAATGTCTCCGGGACGGATACGGCAGACCTTCATACTGGCGGTAGTTTCACCAGCCCTTTCAGGAACGTCCAGAAGAAAACCGGCGCGAGACTCGGTTTCTCCATAGAGCCTGCCGCTATTTCTGGGGCTTGGGGGAGAGTACAAGCAGGCGACTTCATCGTCATGCGTGGTTCAGGTACGCCGTGGACCGACGTTGGGTTCGGCCGCTATTTTCTACAGGCGCTGAACAAATCCGGCTGCCCAATAGGTACCAACTGTGTGCAAGGCGGCGGAAAAAGCTCCGGCCCGATTACGTTGATGGGCTTTCCCGGCGAAGACGTGTACATCAACAATGCCTATGACCCGGCACTCGACTTCGGTGCGATTTCCTCTGCAGATTCGGCGCGCGTCGAGCAGGGAATGGGATCCTGGATCACTATCACCGGTCTGCGAATCGAAGGCGGCAATCATGACGGTGCTGTTAACACGCAAGCTGGCGGAAGCCACTGGCGGGTAGTCAACAACGAACTCAGTGCGGCATCGGCCGTCAAAAACGAGAATGCCAAGGCCGGCGGCATCGCGGGCAGTGGTGTGGGGCAGCATTTTCTGGGAAACCACATTCATGATATTTTTTGCGGACCAGCCGGTAGTGGGCCGCTGCAGAACCACGGTATCTACATCGACGGGGATGGAACCTATGAAATCGCGTACAACCTTGTCGAGAAGATTCCGGGCGGAAACGGTTTCCAGACATTCGTGAACCGATCAACTACCGTGAACAATATCAATCTGCATCACAATTTCATTCGCGACACCGGCAAGCACGGAATCAACCTCGCCGATGGCACGGGGATGGGCATCAATATTTACAATAATCTTGTGCATGGCACCGATATGGCCGGGATACGCATGAATTCCCCAAAGCTGGCTGGTGCAAGGATATACAACAACACGTTTTTTAACACTGATCGCATGCACGCGGGCGGCACAAGGGCTACGCTAATGAATGACGCGAACCTTATCGTCGAGGCAGTAGAAATCAGGAACAATATTTTTGTGCCTGGTGGCGCAAACCGTAACTACACCGGCGGCTCGGTCGGATTTGGCAGCATCGCCAGCACCATGTCCCACAATTTGTGGTTCGACGGCAAGAGTTGCCTGGTCAATCTCCCGTTCAATAGCAAGGTATGCACCATCGGCAGCCACAACGTTTCGGGCGATCCCTTGTTTGCCTCAACGTCGGCGGGGATGGAAAATTTCCGCTTGCGTCCCGGGAGCGCGGCAATCGATGCCGGGACAAGTGCCACCCTTCAATTCCTTGCCGACGATATCGACATCACGATTACCCGTCCACAGGGTGCCCTGATCGACATCGGGGCCCACGAATTTATACAGTGATGGGCGGGCGGCAGCTAGAGCGAATGGGTGTATGTCATACTCGATGCAGACTTACAAGCCGTGCCAATATAATTAAAGATTAACTAAATGAGATACCAGAACGCATTCGGGATTTCTGAGTGTCTGCTCGCGTAGCGCGTTGACTGGCCGATAGAGAACGATAAGATGCGGGTAACGATGTGCTGACATTCAAGAAGCGGCTGGATCTTTGGTTGCCCACCTACGCACTTACCGCCGCCGCCCGTGTGTACGGTCGAATTCGCCGTCGGAAGCAGTTGACGCACATCGTTTTTTTGATTTGCGACCATTTCGAGCCGCGGCACGGCATCAAGCACGAAAAGCAACCGTCCGAACGCCTGCAAACCTGGCGCGAGCAATACGCCCGTTTTCAGGAAAGATGCCGCTCAAGCTTCGGTACTGCCCCTTTACACACCTGGTTCTATCCGCCCCATCACGGCGTGGAGCACCTTGCAAGCTTATCCGAAATGGTTTTCGACGGAATGGGTGAGGTCGAACTGCATTACCATCACGATGGCGATACTGCGCAATCGTTGACGCGCGACCTGAAGAACACTTTGGCGGAATACAATCGTTGGGGATTTCTGCTGAGTTCGGGGGAACGTCCTCGCCCGGAGTTCGGCTTTATTCATGGCGACTGGGCGCTCAATAATTCTTGCGCAGGAAAATACTGCGGCGTCAACAACGAAACCGACATCCTGCGAGATCTCGGCTGCTGGGGCGATTTCACCATGCCTTCGGCCAACAATTGCCAGACCCGAAAGATCAATTCGGTTTATTACGCGAACGGCGATGCCAGTCGGCCCAAATCACACGATTGGGGACACGATGCACAAGTGGGTACGGCAGATCCGCCCGGATTTTTTATGATGCAGGGGCCGCTCGCCATCAATTGGCAGGCACCGGGCTACCCGCGAATCGAGAACGCCAGCCTCACCTCAGACAACTGGGGTCGCCCAGACCGCATCCGCAAGTGGCTGGACTGCCAGGTGCACGTAAAAAGGCGGCCGGATTGGCTGTTTGTGAAACTGCATTCCCACGGTGCCATCGAACGCGATTTTGACGCCTTGTTTGGTGAGAAGGCCTTCGAAATGCACCGGGTTCTCAATGAACAATACAATAACGGCCGACGCTATCGGCTGCATTATGCAACGGCGCGCCAAGCCTACAATATCGCCAAAGCTGCCGAGGCCGGAAAAGGCGGCATTCCGTCGGACTGGCTGGATTACCGCATTCCTCGGCAGCCGCATTCCTTCTATGCGCTGGACGCGCCGCATGACCTCATGCACTGCACCGGCGACAGGCTGAGCATCCAGAACATCGAGCATGGCCGCCCCGTCCGCTTGCGAACGCGGGTGGGACCCATCGAGCAAATATTTGGTGGGGTCGGCTCTGTGGCGATCAACGATACAGCGGCGAGTGTGCGGCTCGAAGCTGCGGGGCCGTCGTCAGAGGTTGCCGTCCGGCTAAAGGGCAACTTTCAATTGGATCGCATCGAAGGCGGATCGATTCTGGAACGACCGCCTACGTCCGGTGATGGCGTGTGGCGGCTTTCAATCGGCCCGGAATGCAGCATCGGCTATCGCGCTATCGAGGCAAACGCAACCGTCCTTTCATAAACCTTCCGTCTGTCTGTTACCTATGCTCGAATTTGTTTTCTGGATATCTGTATTTCTGATCTTATACCCATATTTCGTTTACCCGCTGATCCTGCTCGCTTTGGCATCGGTCAAGCCGAGGCCCGTGCGTTTGGAAACTTGGGAGCCCTCGGTTACGATCCTGATTCCTGCCTATAACGAGGTTGATTGCATATTCGCCACCGTTCAGAACAAGCTTGAGCTCGAGTATCCCAGCGCAAAGCTGCAGATCATCGTGGTATCGGACGGATCCAACGACGGGACGGACGATACCGTACGCCAGTTCGCTGGCTGCGGCGTGCAGTTGTTGCGGCGGGAAGGACGCGAAGGAAAGGCCGCAGCATTGAACGAGGCGGTCACGCACGCGACGGGCGACATCGTCGTTTTCAGCGATGCCAACTCCCTGTTCGATGCCGATGCGCTGCGCTACATCGTCGAAAACTTCGCCGATCCAGATATTGGCTACGTGACGGGTTTGCTTAGCTTTGTGAATGATGACACAGCCGGCGTTTCCGGTACTGGCGGCAGCGCCTACTTGCGCTTCGAAAATCTGTTGCGGGCGACTGAGAGTCGCGTGGGGTCGATCATTGGCGTAAACGGCGGCGTAGATGCCATCCGCCGTGAACTCTATGCCCAGATCCCGAGGAATCTAATCACTGACTTCGTGTTGCCGTTGAAGGTTATCGCGGCTGGCGGGAGGGTGGTCTTTGACAAGCGTGTGCGTTCGCGAGAGATGGCGAACACGGAAATTTCGTCGGAATTTCGCATGCGGGTGCGGGTGGCATTGCGTGCGCTCCAGGGGCTTGCCTACATGCGGCACCTGCTTAATCCGCTGCGTTACCCGCTGGCTTCGTTTTGCCTGATATCGCACAAAGTATTGCGCTATCTGGCTTTCGTGTTCATGTTGGGCGCGCTCATCACCAACATCGCGCTTGCACTGTCCTCGCCTGTTTACCAAGTGTTGCTGGGGCTGCATCTTGCGGGTTACGGCATCGCATTGATGGGGTTGTATGCGAAATTGCCGGGACCGCTGAAACACATCGCGGGCGCGCCAAGCTATCTACTCATGACCTATGTTGCGTTCGCTATCGCGTCATTCAGGTTCTGCCGCGGCGACACCATGGCAACATGGCGGCCACGCGCCGGCTAGACAGGTCGCAATTCACGAGACGTTCAATTTGAGGCATGCCGGGCAAACAGCCCATGCTAAAATTGGGCAATGGCTTGGCCTGCGTACATCTTGTAGTTCACCACTATTTTCCGGAAAGTAAGATTTTTTTCGTGTCCTTGACTAACCTGCAAAGACGCGCCACAGAACCCATACAGGGCGTTGCATGACAATAAGCGAGCGATCAGACAATCGCATGATGAACGGTATGAGCGTCGACGTGGAAGACTATTTTCAGGTCTCCGCTATGGCACCCCATATTTCCCGCGACAAATGGGACGCTATTCCATGCAGGGTCGAGCGTAACGTGGATCTGCTGCTAAAGCTTTTTGATGATCACAACTCGCACGCCACCTTTTTCATGCTGGGCTGGATCGCCGAACGTTATCCCGGCGTTGCACGGCGTATCGTCGCGGCCGGCCACGAATTGGCCTCTCACGGGTATGGGCATTTGCGTGCCACCGACCAGACGCAAGACGAATTTCTTGCCGACATCGTACGCGCAAAGAAAATCCTCGAGAGTGTCGCTGGCGTACCGGTGGTTGGCTACCGCGCCCCAAGCTTTTCAATCGGCCACGCAAATCCGTGGGCGTTCGATAGCATCGCCGAGGCGGGTTATCACTACAGTTCCAGCGTCTATCCTGTGCAGCATGATCATTACGGCATGCCCGATGCGCCGCGTTTCCCCTACCACTCCCGTAATGGATTGGTGGAGATTCCCATCACGACAGTCCGTGCATTCGGGCGAAATTTGCCAGCGGGCGGAGGCGGCTATTTCCGGTTCGCGCCCTATGTGGTGTCGCGCTGGGCTATTCGCACGGTAAACGAGAAGGAGGGAAGGCCTGCAGTATTTTATCTGCACCCTTGGGAAGTCGATCCCGGTCAGCCGCGGATTCGTGAAGCCAATTTGAAGACGCGTTTCAGGCATTACCTTAACCTGACTCGCATGGAGTCCCGGCTCAGGCGGCTTACGTCGGATTTTCGCTGGGATCGCATCGACCGCGCATTTCAGGTGGATTTGAACTAATCTAATCGGCTCTCTTCCGCATGGCGCATACAATAGATCGCAATAGCGTCCCTCCAGGAGATTGCGCCATCTAGTTTTCCACATTGCGCGAATCCGTCGGCAGCCACCAGAGCGACGGCCTTTACGCAAGCAATTTCCCCATAAGTTCGCGACTGGTCCCGCCAAGTGATTTTCTTATCAGACAGAGCAGGCTTCTTAATTGTCGCGAACCTGATCAAGTACGCTGTGGGGTTCGTGATGCCCATGGTGCTGGTGCGCATGCTTTCGCAAACCGACTACGGCACGTACCAGCAACTCGTACTTATCGGTAATGCCGCACTTGGCGTCATGGTGCTTGGTCTGCCCACGTCGGTGTACTATTTTTATCATCACGTTTCTGCCGAGCGCATCCCCACGCTGCTCACCCAGACGTCTCTGATGCTCGGCATCTCCGGAATCATCGCCGCAGCGACAATTTTTTTTAGCGCCGCTCAGATCGCTGACGCACTGAACAATCCACCGATGGTGGAACTGCTGCGAATTTATACCGTCTCAATCGTGTTCATGATCGCGAGCGAGCATTCAATTCACTTCATGATCGCCCAGAACCGCTATCGTCTCGCGGTTGGGCTCGAGGTGGCCGAAACGTTTTTACGCGTGCTGGTACTGTTGGCACCGCTGGCACTCGGAATGGGGTTCACTGGACTGATTGTGGGTATCGTGTTTTACGCCGTTATCCGGTTTGTGGTGCGCGGTGCCTACCTGTATCACGGCAATAGTATGAAGTTTGCCGCGCGGTGGAAGTCGGCATTTCCGTTGGAGCAACTGGGTTACAGCTTGCCGCTTGCATTGATGTCGCTCACAGGGTTGATTGCGGGCACGTTCAACAGGGGCATCGTGGCGGCGGCGTTTTCTCCCGCCGAATTTGCCATCTATGCCGTCGGTATTCTCGAAATACCGCTGGACGTAATTTTTCAGGCCTCGGTGGCAAACGTTTTGCGGGCTTCGCTGCCGCCCCTGGTGCGCGACGGCAACCTGACCGAAGTCGTCCGCGTCATGCGTGAAGCCATGCGCAAGCTTGCGATCATCGTGCTTCCCAGTTTCGTTTTCTTGCTCGGCCACTCCGAGCAATTCATCACTTTGCTGTTCACTACGCGCTACGCGGAAAGCGTGCACGTGTTCCAGATATACGTATGGTTGGTGCCGTTGCACATGCTGGTGCTAAGCCCGATTCCGCAGATCTTCGGCAAGCCGCGGATAAATTTGTACATCGTTTTTTCGATGGCCATTGTCTTGGTCGCACTGAGCTACTTCCTGCTCAAATGGATAGGCTTCTACGGTCCAGCCCTGGCAATGGTTATCTCAGCGTATCTAACGGTCGGCTTGTACTTCGTCGTGGTCCTTAAACTTACTCGATCAACTTTGCTAAGTTTGCTGCCGGTGCCGGCCATGTTGCGGATCGTTGCTGCTTCGCTGGCGGGCCTGCTGGCTGCGCAATTGGCACACGGCTTCTCCAGCTCGGGACTGTTGAACCTGATGCTGTCCGGTGCCGTCTTCAGTGTGGTATTTCTTGCGCTAGCCGCTGTCGGCGGTATTTTTACGACGGGAGATTACCAGCTGATGAGACGCTGGGTTTCTAAAGTCTTGCCCATTGGGAAAGCCTAACGAGTCGATGGAACGGAAAATCCATATCCAGCACGTGTTGCTGAGTCTTCAACCGGGCGGCCTTGAAAACGGGGTCGTCAACGTAGTCAATCGGCTGAACCTTGGCCGTTTTCGTTCCTCGGTCTGCTGCCTCAAACATAAGGGCGAGTTCGCGGCCCGGCTCGCCGGCAACCAAGTTGCTGTTCATGAGATGGGCTGGCGCGGCGGGAACGATTTGTTCCTGCCGTTCAAACTCGCCAGACTGTTCCGCCGAACCAAGACGGACATCGTTCACACCCGCAATGCCGAAGCCTTTTTTTACGGTTTTCTCGGCGCGAAGATCGCGGGCGTGCCACGCATTATTCACAGCGAGCATGGCCGCACCTTCAATGACAGACCATTGCGTTTCATCGTGCAGCGCCTTTTTTCCCGATACACAGACCGTATTTTCTCGGTGACCGAGCAACTCAAGCACGATTTGGTCGGTAACATTGGCATTCCCGCCAGCCGCATCGAAGTGTTATACAACGGTGTCGACCTTGGCCGTTTCAAACCGGCCCCTCGGCTGGAAATCCGCACCCAGCTTGGGTTTCAGCCAAACGATGTGGTGGTGGGTACCGTTGGACGGCTAGTGACTGTAAAGAATTATCCCTTGCTGCTGCAGGCTGTCCGGGCGCTGGACAGGAAGGACATCAAGCTGGTATTCGTCGGTGACGGCCCCGAGCGTCGTGCCCTGGAAAAAATGGCCACAATGATAGGGCTCGAAAAACAGGTGCGCTTTTTGGGGCACCGCGATAATGTGGCGGAGCTGCTCGCAGCCTTCGACATTTTTGTCTTGCCCTCGATTAGCGAGGGTATGTCTAACACCTTGCTGGAGGCGATGGGTGCGGGAATTGCAGCGGTAGCCAGCGATGTGGGGGGCAACCCGGAGATAATCCGAGATGGAGTCGATGGTCTCTTGTTCCCGAGCGGTAACGTGGAGGCGTTTGTCTCCCGATTGCAGAGTTTGCTCACCAATGCGGGCCGGCGCGCACAATTGGCACAAGGTGGCCGCGAACGCGTGCATCGTGACTTCAGCATCGATGCTATGATTTCCCGCTATGAACGGCTCTATGAATCCACTTTTGCCGCGGGAACAGAATAATCCATGACAGCGCTTGTCAATCACCTCGTCAACAGCAAAACCGGCAGGAGTCTGGCCGGGTGGGCGGCCGGCCATTTTCGCAGCAATCCCATCATTCTTTTGTATCATGGCGTGTCTGTGGGACCGGTACCGGGCACATTGCGTAACTGCGAGCAAAAACATATTCCCTTGGACGCCTTCGTGGAACACCTGAAAACCCTGAAGCGCTGGCGGCGAGTGGTTTCGCTTCAGGAAATGGTGGAAGGACTGCGCAATGGCGAAGACATGAAAAAAGCCGTGGCTATCACGTTCGACGACGGATACGAGAACAATGTCCTTGTGGCGGCCCCGGTGCTGGCGGATTTCAGCATGTTCGCAGCGTTTTTTATTGCCACCGGATTCGTTGGCACCGACCGCTGGATCTGGACCGATCAGGTAGAGATGATTCTTGATCGAACCGGCGAGCGTAGCGTGCGACTGTCGCAGGAGGAAAGGACCCTGCCACTAAATACTCATGAGGACAAGCAGGTGGCGCTGAAAAAAATCAAAGCGGGGCTGAAGCGGCTTTCGCATGCGCAATGTCTGGACGCGGTGGCTAGCCTAGGCAACCAGCTAAAAGTGTCGGCTGCTGACGTGCCAACAGACGGCGATTACCGCTTTATGAGTTGGGATCAGGTGCGCAGTTTGGCGAACGCGGGCTTTGAGATAGGCGCGCATACGATCAACCATCCCATCCTTTCGCAGATTCCGGTCGAAGAGGCCAAGAAGGAAATCCTGGGGAGCCGTGATCGCATCAACGCGGAATTGGGCGAATGCAGCACCACTTTTTGCTATCCGAATGGAAAGTCGAGCGACTACACTTCGGAGATTGCCGAATTCTGCGGCCAGCATTTCCGTTCCGCAGTGTCCGCCAATCGTGGTCATGCTAACGCCCGGGAGCTTTATGAGTTGCGGCGGTTCGGCACTCCCAGCGGTTCGCGCGTTTCGAATATCGAATGGATGCTGCTTAGAGAGCGTTAAGCGGCCGTGAGTTTTCTCTATTCGTTCCTGAATTTTCTTCAACCCGGAATTCTCTGGCCCGAGATCGCGGATCTGCGACCAATGCTTGTGATTTCCATTGTCGCGTTGCTTGTGGGGGTGTCGCGCCGAGCGGTCTACCCGCGCAGGGAGGCTTTTGTCCATCCCGTTTTCATGTGGCTGACCGCATTCATTTTTGCGCAGATATTGTCGGTCTACTACGGCGGATTGGGCGCAATGCTCGACGAAGTTTCCTTCTGGAACGTCTACCTGATATTTGCGGTAGTCTCGCTACTGCTGATTTCCGACCTAAGTGCCCTCAAGCGCTATGTGCTCGGAATGATTGTTGGTGGGATGTTTGTCGTTGGGTACGGTATCTACGCGGTTTGGGCACAAGTCGGTTTTGGGGTAACCGGGCGCGCGGGTGCTTACGGCATGTACGAAAATCACAACGACTACACCTTTATCATCATCCAGATTCTGCCGTTCATTTACCTATACATGCGCGCCGAAACGGGCCTCATCAGACGCGGGTTGCTCGCGTTGTCGTTGCTCACATGCGTCATCGGCGTTTTCCTTTCACTGTCGCGTGGCGGCATCCTTGCGTTGCTTCTTGAATTCGCGCTGATCATCGTTTTCACGATGCAAGGCAAACGCAGGATGCTGTTTTTGCCGGTGTTTGCATTAGTGGGAGCGATCGCCGTTGGATATCAGTGGGCCAAGCGCGACGAGAATTCGACCACCTACACCGCTGCCGATGCAGAGTCTTCGCGTTTTGAACTGTGGCGTGCCGCCCGTAAAATGTTTCAAGACAAGCCCTTGCTCGGTGTCGGCAGTCGGCGATTTTACGAATACAGCGCGAGGTACGAGGAAATCAGCCACGACGAAATGGGCAAGAATTCGCACAACACCTATCTGGAAATCCTGGCAGGCACTGGCCTCATTGGCTTTATTCCATTCGTGATGATGTCGTGGCGTCTCATCAAGGAGATGCGCCGCCGCCCCGCCAGCCACGGTCCGCCGCTGCTCGATGCGACGCAAATGGCGACGCTGATTGCGTTCTACACGATTCTCTTCAGGGCACTTCTGGATGCCAAGACCTATGACTGGAGTTTCTACATGCTCTGTACCATCGGCATCGCCTGCGTGATGCTTCGGCGTCAATTCGACAAGCCCGTTGGAATGCGAAACGGCGTATCCGCGGCGATGGAATTGCAACGAAACTAGGTAGCGGTCCAGAGTTCTTCTACCCAGTCCAGACGGGGAGATGATTGTGCTTATATTCATCCCTCGTCTGTAAATCCAGCCCCTCGGTTCGAATTCATGCGCATCCTCACCGTAACCACTTTTTTCCCAAACCAGATTTTTCCCAATCGCACCGTGTTTGTAAAAAACCTGGTGCGTGCGATGCAGTCTCTCTGCGCGGTGAACGTAATAGCACCAGTGCCTTACGCGCCGCCGCTCCGCTGGGTGCCGCGCTGGCATGCGCTAAGCTGCGTAGGTCGCGAAGAAATCATCGGCGGCATCGAAGTGCTGCATCCGCGCTATCTGGTGATTCCCCGTATGGACTGGTTTTCGGGATTTAGCTATTTCTTGGGGGTATTGGGCTCGCTACGACGAGCGAAGCGCGAGTACGGCTCATTTCTCATTCACGCTCATTGCGCCTATCCCGACGGCGTAGGGGTGGCCTTGGCGGCACATTTTCTGCGACTTCCCTACGCAATAACGGCCCATGGCAGCGACATTAACGTGTACGCCGCGAGAAGCTTGCTGCGTCCCCAGGTGCGCTGGGCGCTCGCCGGTGCGCGCGGCGTCATTGCCGTAAGCGGTGACCTCGAATCGAAGATAAATGCGCTCACCGGCAATGCGCACTTGTCAGTGGCGCGCATACCTTGTGCGGGATTCGACCCGGCAGTGTTCTTCCCGCGTTCGTCGCAGGACACTCGCAAGATACTGGGACTTCCGCAAGAAGGGCGCATCGTCGTGTTTGTGGGAAATCTGGTGCCGGTCAAAGCAGTCAAATTCCTTGTGCAAGCTTGGACGATGCTGAAGCGGCAGGGCGCTATCGACGAGCACGATCAGCTGATTATCATCGGCGAGGGACCATGTCGCGCCGATCTGGAATTACGCATCGGACAGGCTGAAATCGCACACACGACGAAACTGACCGGTGCCATTCCACAGACTGCGGTAAGTGATTGGATTGCCGCAGCCACGTTGCTTTGTTTGCCCAGTTACAACGAGGGCATGCCCAACGTAGTCGTGGAGGCGCTGGCGAGCGGCGTACCCGTTGTTGCGTCACGTGTGGGCGGAATTCCCGAACTGGTCTGCGAAGGCGTGAACGGCCTGTTGGTGGAACCGGGCAATGCCAGGGCGCTGGCGGACGCACTGGCGACGGCCCTGTCGAAGACTTGGGACCACACGCAAATTTACGAGTCGGTCGCGCACCTGACTTGGCACGCGTTGGCTACGCGAAACTATGAATTTCTGGAATCAGCACTGGATGCCTCAACCGCGTGAGCAGGTTTTACGCACGTGGTAAAGCCGCATCTTTTGCACGCCGTTCACGATGCCTTGGCTGGGCACGCGCATCCGGTCTGCTGTTTGACAGGAAAATTGAAGTTAAGCACGCTTCGTCTGCGACCGCTGCCCGCCAACGGCGGGGCTTATTTCACCAGCACCATACACTGATGAAGCGCGATGGCATTCCGCAGGAAGGAAGGCATGGCTTTTTCCACGCCCAAGCGGTAGATCGAATAGGTTGGCGCAATCCAGTAGCGCCGATAGTCCAGCATAGTGAGGCCTATTGTCGGGTGGTCAGCCAGCAGGCTTTGAACTGAGTTACGGCTCCAGAGGCTGGGATTGTAGGCTGGGTTGAACCGCGAGAATCGAAAGCCGATTTTCACTACGAATGGGCGCGGGTCCATCAACACGACGATTCCGCCAATGCCGAGACAGCGTGCAACCTCTGATAAAAATCGCGCCGGATCCGGATGATGTTTAATGAATGCAGAGGCGATGGCGATATCGAACGCGCCTGCTTCCAGCGGAAATGGGTAGTCTCGGAACAAGTTGGATTCGCGATAGGCGATGCGCGTGACGGGATCGTCGTCTGGAACTCCACTTCGAAACACGTCGAGGCCCGTACCGCCTTCAAATCGCGCGCCAAGTCGTTGCGCCAGGGCGCTGAGCATCGCCCCATCGGCGCATCCGAAATCGACCGCGCGCAATGGTCCAGCCGACGGCGCGAATCTATCGACGGCCTCCAATGCCATTTGCGTGCGGCGAGACAAGCCGTACCCAAACGACGTCGTCACGTCCCGCCTTTTCGACAGGTATTCATGTTGCGCTGTATGTGACTGGGAACTCATTGCATTGTTAAAGTTAGGTTTAGCAGATTATTGTGAACACGCACTGTAGCGCACGCGCCACCGCATGCCAAGGCCGAGCGTTGAGGCATCGCAAACTGAACAATTCTTCAAACTGGCCTGTCAATCCCGCTCGCTCGTGATGTATTGGGCTCTTCCGTGTTTCGGGTATTTGATCGCTGCAGTCTTTCCGCAAAAACGAGACGCGTACGCGCGTGGAAAAATAAAGACGCCCTATTGGCGAGGTGTTTGAGGCGAAAAACCGCCGAAAGCCGCGCCAACGCTTGATCTACGTAATCCATTTCGCACCGCACCCTTCAGCCGCGCAGTCGTTCCAGGATACGCTTCGCCGTGTGCCCATCCCAGAGCGGTGGACGATATGGATTGCGTGGTTGCGTCAGGACGCGATGAAAAACCTCTTTCACGCGCTGCGGTTCGGTGCCGACGAGGTGATTGGTGCCACCGTTCTCGACCAATGTCGCAGGACGCTCGGTATTCGAGCGCAGTGTGAGGCAAGGAGTGCCGAGCACACAGCATTCCTCTTGAATCCCGCCGGAGTCAGTGAGCACCACCCGTGCAGACGACGTGAGCGCCAGAAGATCGAGGTAGCCCAGAGGCTGGACCACGATAATACGCGGACTGGAAGTCAAACGCGTCCAAAGCCCGAACTCCTTAAGCCGTGCCACCGTACGCGGATGCGCAGGAAAGATGATGGGCAGTTTTTCGGCCAGTTCGAGAATCAGTTCAAGATTGCGGGTCAGCGCAGCCGGGTCATCGACGTTGGATGGCCGGTGCAGCGTAAGCACGGCAAAACCGTTTTGATCGAGCGACGCATGAGGCTGCACCGACAGGTCCACCGGTCGGTTCGCCCGCACAATTTCTGCGGGATCGCGGCCCTCGGCCTGTGCGCGCTGGCCCTCGAGCGTGTCGATCATTATGTTTCCGACCATGGCAATTTTGCCGGGGACAACGCCTTCCAACGCGAGATTAGCATTGGCAAACCGACAGGTAGTAAACAGAAGGTCGGAAAGGCGGTCGGTCACCACCCGGTTTACTTCTTCGGGCATCGACCAGTCATGGGACCGCAATCCCGCCTCGATGTGCGCAACGCGGAATTGATGTTTCTTGGCCGTCAGTGAACAGGCGCTGGTCGCGTTGACATCGCCCACCACGATCACCCAGTCGGGTTTTTCCTTCAGCAGCACCGTCTCGAACCCGATCATGGTCATGCCGACCTGGTAGGCGTGCGAACCAGACCCCACCTCCAAATGATAGTCGGGGTCGGGTATGCCAAGTTCCTCGAAAAAACGACCGGACAATGTCGGATCATAATGTTGACCGCTGTGGACCAAGACATGCTGCACGGTTGCGTTAGGGTGTTGCCGGTTATGCGCGGTCACTGCGGCCACCAGCGGGGCGATCTTCATGAAATTCGGCCGCG
>JANYHZ010000218.1 GCA_025362135.1 Betaproteobacteria bacterium
GCCGGGTTGTTCGTCTCGTCGACGTAATCGAGTCCCATCGATTTGAGGAACCGCGTGAACGCGCTGCGCTCGTCAACTGGCACCTGTAACCCGACCAGGATGCGCCCTACGTCCGCGCCGTGGTTGCGATAGTGGAACAAGCTGATATTCCAGTTGGGGCTCATGTTGTTGAGGAATTTCATCAAGGCGCCCGGTCGCTCGGGAAATTCAAAGCGGTAAACCAGTTCACTACGCGCCAGCGTTGATCGTCCACCCACAAGGTGGCGTACATGGAGTTTGGCCATTTCGTCGTTGGTGAGATCGAGTGCCTTGAAACCGTGGCGACCAAAATGCGCCACCAGTTTTTTTACTTCTTCGCGACCACCAACTTGCACGCCGACAAAGACGTGCGCCTGTTTGGCGTCCGCGATGCGGTAATTGAATTCGGTCACGTTTCGCGGGCCGATTAACGCGCAGAATTTCCGAAAGCTGCCGCGCGTCTCAGGCACCGTGACAGCGAGGAGCGCCTCGTGGTGCTCACCCATTTCGGCGCGCTCGGCGATAAATCGCAGACGGTCAAAATTCATATTGGCACCACAGCAAATGGCGACAAATGTTTTGCCGACGCATTTCTCGCGTTCAACGTAGCGTTTGATACCAGCCAACGCCAAGCCGCCTGACGGTTCCATGATCGCGCGCGTGTCCTGGAAAATATCCTTGATCGCTGCACATATCTCGTCGGTATCGACCAGCACTATTTCGTCGATGAGCGCCTTGGCCAGGCGAAAGGTCTCTCTGCCTACTTGCTTGACCGCGACGCCGTCTGCGAACAAATTCACGTGCGCCAATTTTACGCGGCGTCCGGCCTTCAACGACTGATACATCGCGTTTGAATCGACCGGCTCCACGCCGATGATTTTTGTCTTTGGCGATAGCGCTTTCACGTAGGCGGCGATACCCGCAATCAAGCCACCTCCCCCAATCGGCACAAAGATCGCGTCGATTGCATGCTGATGCTGACGCAGAATCTCCATGCCTATCGTGCCTTGCCCCGCGATGACCAACGGATCGTCGTAAGGATGGACATAGGTAAGCTTTTTCTGCGCCGCAATTTTAGTGGCATGCAGACTCGCCTCGTGATAGCTGTCGCCGCTCAGCACCACCGTGGCACCCCGGCGCGCAACGGCGTCCACTTTGATTTTTGGCGTTGTCACCGGCATCACAATCGTCGCTTTCGCACCGAGCCTTTGCGCTGCCAATGCGACACCCTGGGCGTGGTTACCTGCCGAGGCGCAAATCACACCACGTTTCAATTCGGCCGCAGACAAGTGCGCCATCTTGTTGTAAGCCCCGCGAAGCTTGAAGGAAAATACCGGCTGAAGATCCTCCCGCTTGAGCAATACATTGTTTTTTAGTAACTCTGAACTACCGACCGCCCGCTCCAGCGGGCTTTCGATAGCAACGTCGTAGACGCGGGCCGAGAGTATGCGTTTCAGGTAATCAATTTTCATGGAGTTCTGTATGGTGCAACACGCGTTCAACCGGCAATTTAGCAGGAAATGAACGCAGGTCCGCGTAGCGCGATCTGCCGCGTCTCGCATCGGCGCAAGCTACAATAAGAGCATGGATCAAAATGTCCTGAAACTGGCGGCCGCCCAGGCTGCGATTGCCTACGTTCCCATCGACACCATTATCGGCGTCGGATCCGGATCGACGGTCAATTTCTTTATCGCTGAACTGGCAAAAATAGCGCACCGCATCAAGGCAGCCGTGTCCAGTTCCGATGCCAGCACTGCGCTGCTACGACAGGCCAACATCGAAGTCACGACACTCAATGATGCCGGGCCCTTATCGGTTTATGTCGATGGTGCCGACGAAATTACGCCGCAACTTGCGATGATCAAAGGCGGTGGCGCGGCACTGACGCGCGAGAAAATCATTGCGGCCGCCTCCGACAAGTTTGTTTGTATTGCCGATCAATCCAAGCTCGTCGATGTACTCGGCACATTTCCCCTGCCGGTGGAAGTTATCCCAATGGCCCGTAGCTACGTTGCACGCGAATTGGTGAAACTGGGCGGTCATCCCGCGTGGCGCATGAAAGACGACAAAGCCATTGTCACCGACAACGGTAACTGGATTCTTGATGTTCACGGCTTGTTGATCTCAGATCCGATCGAACTGGAATCCTGGATCAACCAGATCGCCGGCGTGGTAAGCAACGGTTTGTTTGCGCGGCGTGGAGCAGATATCGCGTTGCTCGCGTCCACTGACGGCGTAAAGACGCTCACCTGTACGGCGGTGCCGCAGGGTACGAGTAACAGAATTGTCACAGAGACCCGGTAGACTCGATTAATCACGTTTGGGTTGAATGCTCACTTCACCAACTACAAGACAGAAAAAATGCCAAGCGACCATATCTCCAAAAAATTTGATGCTGAACTCGAGGGCGTGCGTTCGCACGTGCTGCAGATGGGTGGCCTGGTGGAACAGCAGATCAATCGCGCGATGGAGGCGCTGGCCAATGGTGACATCGCGCTGGCCGACCAGGTCATCGTCGACGATCACCGCGTTAACGCGATGGAAGTCGGCATCGACGATGACTGTACACGGATCATCGCCAAGCGCCAGCCGGCGGCGGGCGACTTGCGCATGGTGATGACAGTGGTTAAAACCATTACGGACCTGGAGCGGATCGGCGATGAGGCGCAAAAAATTGCGCGCATGGCCAAACTCGTCCATGAGCGCGAGCACGGCACGTCGCCACGTTTTTCAGAAGTGCTTTACGCCAGTAATGTCGCGCTCGACATGCTTAAAACTGCACTCGATGCTTTTGCGCGCCTCGATATCGCGGCTGCGGCAAAGGTTGTGAAACAGGATCAAATTGTCGATGAGCAATTCCGCGGCATCATGCGCCAGCTTGTGACATTCATGATGGAAGACCCGCGCACAATTTCAGCTTGTATCGATATCCTGTTCATCGCCAAGGCGATCGAACGGATCGGTGACCATGCCAAAAACATGTCGGAATACGTGGTTTATCTGGTCAAAGGCAAAGACGTGCGGCACATTACTGCTGAGGAGTTCGAGCGCGAAACTTCATCGCCGGACTAGTTGTTCGTCCGAGCACCAAATGAAAACGCCCCGTGTGGGGCGTTTTCATTTAGTAATGCCATCGCAAAATTTTTGCGCAATCTCCTGCGGGTGGCGGCACAAACCCCGTCGCCTGATCGGCACCGTCACCGAAAAAGTGCCGCTGCATTTGTTCCTCCAGATACTTGCGCGCTTTGATGTCAGCCAGGTTAAGGCGATTTTCATTTACCAGCCGCTTCTGATGTTCCAGCCAATCCTTCCAGGCCTGCTTGGAAACACCCTCGTAAAGCTGCTTCCCAAGCGCGCCGGGATATGGCGGAAAATCGAGGCCTTCCGCTTCCGTTTTCAGTTTGATGCAGTTCACCATTCTTGCCATTTGCTGCTCCTAAACGGGCTTCGAATAAATTTTCGAACGCCGTGAGTAGTTATATAGGGCCTGTTTTTCCTGCGGCAACCTCGATACGTCGCTTTCCACGAAGCCCCGTTCGACAAACCACTGTGTTGTCTGCGTGGAAAGGACAAACAGGGTTTTGAAACCTTTTTCCTTTGCGCGTTTCTCGGCAAAATTGAGGATACGCTCTCCCCGACCGCCATCGCGATAAAACGGGTTTACGGCAAGGCATGCCAGTTCAACCGCCTTGTCGTTCGGAAACGGATACAGCGCCGCACATCCGATGATTTCGTTCTCGTGCTCCAAAACCACAAACCGGTCGATTTCATTTTCAATCAGCTCGCGTTCGCGTTTCACCAGCACACCCGCCGCAACGAGCGGGTCGATAATCCCCATAATGCCGTCGATATCGCCAAGTTTGGCATCGCGCAATCGATCCGGCGCTTCAAGCACCACCATTGTGCCGATACCGTGGTGGGTAAAGAGTTCCATCAAGAGCGCACCGTCGATGTGGCGACTAATGAGATGAGCGCGTTTTACGCCCTCGCGCACGGCGCGAATGGCGCACGGGAGGAACAGGCGGATGTCTTCGGTTTGGCCGCCATAGCGAACCGAATTAAGCGCTTCCTGCGCTTGCAGTGCGGTGAGTTCATTGAGCAAACGTTCCTTGCTGTCGGTCGCACCCAGCGTTTCGGTGAGAAAAATCAGTTTTTCTGCTTTCAGCGCGATGGCCACCGAAGTCGCCACATCTTCCAGCGTACAGTTGAAAATGTCACCGGTTGGCGAGAAACCGATCGGCGAGATCAGCACGACTTCGTCATCGTCGAGTCGGCGCACGATACCCTCGGTATCGACCTTGCGTACCTGGCCGGTGTGCATGTAATCGACGCCATCGCGCACGCCAAACGGCTTCGCGGTGATAAAGTTGCCCGACGAAACACGGATATCCGCACCGGCCATTGGCGAATTGGCAAGCTCGGTTGACAGCGTGGCCTCAATTTCCATGCGCACGATGCCATTGGCCTCCTTCACACACCTGAGTGCGGCATCGTCCGTGACACGACGACCGTCGACTAGCCTGGATGTGACGCCGCGCTGCACAAGCTGGTCTTCTACTTGCGGGCGCGTGCCATGCACCAGCACCACGCGAATCTCCAGGCTCACCAGCACGTTGATATCGTGCGCCAGTTGCATCATCTCTCCGTCGGTGAGCACTTCGCCGCCGAACGCGATAACGATGGTTCGCTCGCCGAACTCGTGAATAAACGGGGTCGCGCTACGGAACCACTTTACAAAAGCTTCTAGTTTTTTGGCGTCGTTTTTGGCCATGCCAGCCGATGTCGGGAGTAACGAGAGGAGAGGGCGAGCGCTATTTTAGCGAGAAGCGACAGCGTATGCGCGTCGATTCATGCGAAACCGCCGAGGTCACCAAATCGGGCCGCCAGCGCTGCGATGGCCGCGAGCCCGGCAGTTTCGGTTCGTAGCGTGCGCGGTCCGAAGCGGACAGGTACGACGCCGCGCAACACAGCACGTGCGACTTCATCGGTCGCAAAACCACCTTCCGGTCCGATCAGAATCGTGATCGGTCTGGTCCCATTCACGCTTGCCAACAATGATTTTTCGGCCGCCGGATGCAACAACAAGCTGACACCTTCATGCGTTTTGGCCAACCACTGATCCAATGTCTGCAATCCGTGAATGAGCGGAATGCGATTGCGCCCGCACTGCTCGCAAGCGGCTACGGCAACGGCCTGCCAGTGCAACACACGCTTTTCAGCGCGCTCACCATCAAGTTTCAATGTTGCGCGTGCAGTTGCAATCGGCGCAATTTCGTTCACGCCGAGCTCCACCGCTTTTTGCACGATCAAGTCCATTTTGTCTGAAGTTGCCAGCGCCTGAACCAGCGTGATGTGGATCGGTGCCTCGCGCTCGACAGGGTTGAAGGCGGAGAGCCGGACGCTTGCGTCGCGTTTGCCTATGCTCGCCACGGTCGCGGCGAATTCACCGCCTCCGCCATCGAACAAGACAATTGCCTGATGTACTGCGACACGCAACACCTGCAAGTGCCGCACCACTGCCTCACCGGTTTCGAACGCCGCGTCGGGGTTGAACGAGCGCGGCAACGGCAGGTCGGAAAAAAAACGCGGGGAGGACATGGCAGAAAGTGGGGGCGGGATCTGGATGAAGTGGCGCGGTAGTATTATAGCGGCGCGCTGGCTGCCATCAGGCTGTCTCAGCGCCACGCTCATTTAGTATTATTCCAACTCTACCGATGCCGCTACGCGAACCCTCACCGCAATTCGATGCCTCTGGCCAGGAAGCCGCAAATTCAAACGATGATGCAATTCCCGATCCCGCGCAGTTTGTCTTGGCGGTCACGGCGCTGATGCAGGAGGTTGCCGCGCGTGAACTCATGCCGCGTTTCAAACATGTGGCCGCAGAACGAAAACACGACGGCTCCATTGTCACCGAGGCTGATCGTATGGTCGAAGCTGCGCTGGCCGAGGCGCTACCCCGCATTTTTGATTGTCCCGTGCTGGGCGAAGAAATGTCAGAGGGCGCACAGAAATCAATCTGGCGTGAAGCCCACTGGTGCTGGTGCGTGGACCCGCTCGACGGAACCGCAAATTTCGCCAGCGGCAAACGCTACTTCGGCATGTCGGTGGCGCTGATGCATCGTCGCAAAAGCGTATTTGGCGTGGTACTTGACCCGAACAACGGGGAAGTGTTTCATGCCCTGCAGGGCGCTGGCGCATACCTCAATGGCAAACGCCTGAAGCAGCTTCCCGCCAAACATCTTGCCGAGGCTCACGTGGAAGTTGGACGCTATAAGCGCCTTGGGCGTCTTGGCACCACGTTGATAGCACACAAGCCCTTCCGCAAACTCACGATGAGTGGTGCCTCAGTATTGCAGTGGAGCCACATGGCCTGCGGACGCGTCGATGCCTTCCTGCATGCAGGCGAGCAGCCTTGGGATTACGCCGCCGGCGCACTGATTCTCGAAGAAGCCGGAGGCCGCATCGCGTCGCTGCAGCACGATGACTACTGGCGTGCGGACCATCCCCAGGAGTGGTCAAAATCGGTGATCGCCGCCCGCCATCCGGCCTTGTTTGACGAATGGAAGCGCTGGGTGCGCAGCCACCTCTGATCCACAAGACAAAAACGTAGAGCGCCATTTGATGCGCTTTTTCAGACTTTTATGGGTGAAAAGGCGCGCCAGTGTTGGGGTTCATGCTGTCATTGCGGTGGTGACCACGTCGTATCCGCATCCAGTGGAAATATCGGCCGCAGCACGTTTCGATAGGGCACGCGCGACAAGATCGGCGTCGTGAGCCCCGGTACATCAACTTCAAAGATGCGATCGTCCGAAAAAAGTAAATCGAATGCGGCACGAAAATGCCCGCGCGATTTCACGATCACCGAACGCGCCTTCGCGATGTTGATGCCGAAACCTTCGAACATCGCGGTGTCCTTGCATTGCTGCCGTACACTCACTACTACCACCTGAATACCGGCAATACGCAACAGCGCCATCGGCCCAAGTGCAATCCTGTGCCCGGCCGAAATACCGCGCGCACCGACAATGTTGCCGTCGTGCAGGCCTTCTACGGTCGCGTTTGCATCGAACTTGCCCGACAGGGGATGGGCCTCATTACGGTTGAATTGTGCGTGGAAATTCGCACCAACGCCCAAGCGATGCGCCTCTTCCGCCAGCGCCGGATCGAAAAAAATGCCGAGTAGCGCGCCCTCCACACCGGCGTCATAAAACGCTTTCAAAATCCACACCGTATTGCCGCGCCCGCCGCCACCGGGATTGTCGGCCACGTCAGCAAACAACAACGCGGGCTTTGACGCATCGCGTCCACATGCAAGTGCCATGCGTGTCGCGTCTTCGATACTCGTCAGTTTCGGGATGTAGCGATGTCGATCTTTCCAGGTGCGAGTCGCAATATCGACGGCAAGTGTTTTGGCCAGCGCCGCATCATTTCGGGTCGTGACGATCACCGACA
>JANYHZ010000031.1 GCA_025362135.1 Betaproteobacteria bacterium
CGTGTCAAACGATAAGCGATACCACCAATCATCTGCGTCGTAATTTCCAACCGCATCGATATCTTTGTGCAGACATGTGGCAACTGTCCCCGGAACGCTGGTCTCATGCCATTTTTCCAACGGTACAGTCAATTGATCCGGTGACAGGCATTCATTAGCCGGGATGCACGTCAATTGCCAGCCATCCTGCAACGTCACTACGGTGAGACTGCTCGCGACGTGTTGTAACGTTGGCGTTGTCATTGGACTTCTTTTAGCTACGATGACACTGCAGTGCGCCGATACCTGTTTCCCACTGGGTTGCCATCTCGTCCAGCGGCGTAAGATCGAGAGGCTTCTTGCGAGCCATTGCGCGCGCAAGCTGAAATTGAAATGTCTTTGCAGTCTGCGAAATTTTTTTGAATGAAAGAAGTGGAACATCCAATTCTTTCACGCCTTGTTCGCCAAGCCAGCGCAGGTAAGTCTCACTTAATTCAAAGCAGGCACCGTATTGTCGCAGTGTTGCAAATGAATACGCATGGAATTTTTCCATATCTGCGGTCATGAGCCATTCCAGATCCTGTGCAAAGCGCGTTTTGAATTGCACAAATGGGTTTGTATGAGGTACCCGAGCAAGATGAATTTTCAATAGTGACAATGATGCATCGAGCAATTGAGGAGCAGTGAATGTCGCGAAGGACGGCCGCATTTTTACGAACTCGATGTAAGGCGGCAGCATGCGCTCGTGCACTAGTCCTTCGAGTTGGAATAGGTCGGAGAAGTCGCCGCCAGCCAGCTCGTAATAGCCCTGATTGTGAAAATAACCAAGATGGCGACGTTCAATGTCGATTTCATTCACCGCAACGGTCGATTTCACATGCGCAAGTTTGTATGCGCTTCCGGACGTATCGGGCAAGAAATAGGAGTCAAGCTCGACAAGTACGGGGCGACCTGCCGCTACCTGCTCCGAAATGTGATCGACCAGAGGGCGCCATATCGCAAGCTCCTGGATGTCCAAACCATAGAGTTCCAACAGGTCTGCATCCGGAAACTTAAAGAATGTCCATTGGTCGCCCTCAAAATCTATCGCGAGCGTAAACGGCAGCGCAGCAATAGGTTCATGTCCCAAACCATGCAGCAATTCAATAACAACATCGCTGTAGCAATTGGTTTCAGCCCACATGCGGTTTTCACCGTGTATCGGGTGGCGTTTATAAGTCGACGGGTCGAGTGCCGCAATGCGCTTCATTCAATTTCCATTGGTATTGACGTTGAACGCGGCGAGGCTAATTTGACCGAGGCAGAATGTCTTCAATGTGTCGCAAGATCACGGCGATCGCCTTGATACCTTCCGCTCGTACTGTATTTACCCGTCGCGCTGCCCAACTTGCATCGTTGCGCTTTGTCCCAGGATGCGATCATTGTTAACCATCACCATCGCACCATGCGCGTCGCGTAAATGTCGTCCAAGGCTCAATTTGGAATCGTTCTTATAACCCGCAATTCCGCAAATGAGCATCGCGCGACCTACAATATCGATGACCAATTGGGAGCAACTGATTTTCAGATTGTTAATCTTGATGGCGAAGCCGAAATTCGAAAATGACTCAGAGATATCTTCGACGAGTAATCGGTGGTAGTCGGCAACTGTAAGCTGCAGGCTGCTGCGCATGGAAAACAGTACGATATCCGCTTCGGCAAGGCGCGTGGCCGAGATCGGTATTACACCGGGATTTTTCCTTGCCTCGGCGCGCACTGCCGTTCTCGCACGATGTAGCGCATCGGTTGCGATACCCAGCCACAGTGATCCCCAAACACTATGCGCGAATGGATGCATTGTCTTGCTGTGGATGATTGCGTAGGGCACCGGCAGGATTTGCTCTGCTTGTCCCGCAGAAGTCAGCGCAAAACCCAAACTACATGTGCCGCGAAAGCCAAGCGTGTCCCAACCCGAAAGTCGCTTGAGTGTGTAGTCTTCCTTGCGAACCAAAACCTGAACCTGGTCGCTGCGCGACGCGTCTTCAGATTTTCTGCACGAGACAAGAATTGCATCCG
>JANYHZ010000055.1 GCA_025362135.1 Betaproteobacteria bacterium
TGGGCATTTCCATTGTCGGTGGATTGATCGTCAGCCAGTTGCTCACGCTGTACACAACTCCGGTTGTGTATCTGTATCTGGATCGGTTCAGGTTGTGGGGCAAGCGTAAATTTGCGCGCAGCGGTGGTACCGTCGCTCTGGGGGCTTCATGAAAGGGTTAAAATCGGTTTGCGCGGCGATTGGCGCAACGTTGCTTGCCGGCTGCGCAGTGGGGCCGGATTACAAGCGCCCGGAAGTGCAAACGCCCACCGCCTTCAAGGAATCGGCTGTCTGGAAAATCGCCGAGCCGCGCGATGAACTGGCGCGCGGCAAGTGGTGGAAAATATTTGGCGATAGCGTGCTCGATGCGCTGCTCGAACAAGTCAATGTATCGAATCAGAGCCTGAAAGTTTCAGAGGCACGTTACCGGCAGGCACAGGCGCTTACGCAGTCGGCGCGCGCCAGCTATCTGCCGACCGTTTCGGCCAACGCGAATTCTACGCGAAGCCGCGCAGCACCCGCGCGATCAGCAGGCGGTAACGATATTGCCACCAATCACAGCCTGACTGTAAGTGCGGGTTGGGAGCTTGATGTGTGGGGCCGCATCCGTCGCACGGTGGAGTCGAACGACGCCAGTGCCCAGGCCAGTGCAGCCGATCTGGAAGCCGTGCGGCTGTCGTTACAGTCGGCGCTTGCGAACAACTATTTCCAGTTGCGCGTCAACGATGCCCAAAAACAGCTTTTTGCCGACACCATCACGGCTTACGAAAAGTCGCTGGAACTCACGAAGAATCGCTATGCCGTTGGCGTTGCGGGCAAAGTCGATGTGGTGCAGGCAGAAACGCAATTGCTCAGCGCGCAGGCGCAGTCAATCGATCTCGGTGTGCAACGCGCGCAACTCGAACATGCGATCGCGGTCCTGATCGGTAAGCCGCCGACGGACTTTTCGGTGGCCAATATCGAATCGAATGCGGGCGCAGCGGTGGATTGGAAAGTCGTGATACCGGCATTTCCAGTTGGCCTGCCTTCGACCTTGCTTGAGCGCAGGCCGGACATCGCAGCCGCCGAGCGCCGAGCAGCGTCGGCGAATGCGCAGATCGGCGTGGCAAAGGCGGCCTATTTCCCGACGCTAAGCCTGACCGGATCAGCGGGATTTTCCAGCCCGGCATTGGCCAACTGGATTTCAGCACCCAACCGCTTCTGGTCGTTGGGTCCGCAACTCGCCGAAACATTATTTGATTTCGGCAAACGCGGGGCGCTGAGCGATCAGGCCGTGGCCGTCTATGACCAAGCTGTGGCGACCTACCGATTGACCGTACTCGAAGCGTTTCAGGATGTTGAGGACAACGTCGCCGCGCTGCGCATCCTGGAGCAGGAGGCGAAGGTTCAGGCCGAGGCGGTGAGAGCCGCGCGTGAATCGGTGACATTGACGATCAATCAATACAAGGCCGGTACAGTCAGCTATTTAAGCGTTGTCACGGTGCAAACGGCGCTGCTTTCGAACGAGCGCACCTCGGTGGGATTGCTCGGTCGGCGACTCAGTGCCACGGTGGGACTGGTGCGGGCGCTCGGTGGGGGTTGGAATGCTTCGGACTGGTAGCGGTGAAATAGGTATTCCATCGCGATCTGTAGCCCGGATTTGCGTAGCGTAATCCGGGAACGCTCGCGAGGGTGCCCATTCCCCGGATTACGCTACGCTAATCCGGGCTTCCAAGCATAAACTCCAGCATTGGCGCAGCTTTCAGGGCATTTTCTGCCTGTGATCCGCGCCAATACTGGATCTACGTAATCTTGAAATGCGCGTTCTGGATTAGCCCGACGACATTGCCAAATGGGTCCACGACGGTCGCGACCAGTATGCCGTCGCCGACATCCTTGACCTCGCTTTGCGGCTTCGCACCTAACGCAACCACGCGTGCAAACTCGGCGCGGGCATCGTCAACGCCCCAATACGTGATGGGACTATTTCCGGCATCTTCGTCGCCCGGAGGCAGCAGCCCCAATTCGTAGCCGCCCACATTGAATCCCACGTAAAACGGCTCATTGAAATACGGCGCGTGACCGATAACGCTGGTGTACCACGCCGTCGCCTTGGCCAGATCGCTCGAGGGATAGATGATGGTTCGCAGGCCCTTGAACATTGTTACCTCCCGTAGGTTTTCCAATCCGGATGTGCGACGCGCAATTCGCGTTGCTGCTCGACGAGCACCTGATAGAAGGTGAGTCGTGTGGCATCAATTTTTCCCTGTTCACCAGCTTTGATCACATTGCAACCTGGCTCATCGATGTGCGCGCAATCGTTGAATTTACAGGTGCCGATGAACGGTCGAAAATCCGGCATCGCGTAAGCGATATCGTCGTCGGGCAAATGCATCAGCCCGAATGACTGCAAACCCGGCGAATCCATAATGGCGGTGGTGTCGTCGAGCCGATACATGCGGGTATATGTGGTGGTGTGCTTGCCGGAATCGAGTGCCTCGGAGAATTCGGCTTCCTTGGCCACATCGCGCATAACCAGATTGTTCACGGTGCGCGATTTGCCCATGCCCGATTGCCCGACCAGCAGCGTGGTCTTGCCATCGAGATACGGACGCAGTGGTTCTACATCAAATTTTGCCGACATCGGCATCACCGGATAGCCGATCTTTTCAAAATTCGCGAGGCTCTTTCGCGCCTCTTCAAATTCCGGGAGATCCTTTTTATTGAGCATGATGAACGGCTTGATGCCGGCAGCTTCGCAGGCAACCAGACACAGATTCAAAAACATTTCGGAGAAACTCGGCCTTGGCGCGACGATGATGACGGCCTGATCGATATTGGCTGCCAGCGTTTTCTCGCGCCATGCGTCTTTACGAAACAGCACGTTACGGCGCGGATGGATTTCGTCGATGCGCGCATGGCCGGGGCTGGACATGCTGACTTCAACAAAATCACCGCAGGCGACATCCTGCTTCTTGCCTTTGCGAGTACATACAAGCGGTTTGCCGTCTTCGAGTTCGGCCAGATATTCGCGGCCAAAATCGCCGGTCACGAGGGCGCGCATCAGTGGCTGAACAACGCGTCGAGTTTCGCTGCGCAGATGAAGTCGTTGAGCGTGATGCCAGCCGCATCGTGCGTCGAATAAGCCACCACGCATTTGTTGTAGTGCACGCTCATGTCGGGATGATGATCCTCGCGATGCGAAACCCATGCTGAGGCATTCACGAACGCCATCGTCTCGTGGTAATTTTTGAAACCAAATGTTTTCCTGATTTCCTTGCCAATTTTTTCCCAGCCATTCAAGGCGCCGAGATTTTTTATAATTTCGGCATCCGACAACGCAGTGGCCTGGCCGCCAGGTGCGCAGTGCATTTGGGAAAATGTGGTCATGTCTGCATCGCTTTCAAATGGGCAATCCGGATTGCGGCGGGCGGGTGTGAATCGTAAACCGCCGAGTGCAATGGGTCGGGGGTGAGGGTGGAGGCATTGTCGCGGTAGAGCTTGACGAGTGCGGTGATGAGATCACGCGCCTGCGTTTGCTGGGCTGCGTAGGTATCGGCTTCGAATTCGTGTTTGCGCGAAATAAGGCTGCCCAATGGCGTGAGCCAGAACGTGAATACCGGCAGCGCCAGGAAAAACAGTGCGAGCGATATCGCGACATGCGGCGCTGCACCGTAGAGCGGAAAGCCAAGTCCATCATAGAACCAGGGTTTGTCGATCACCCAACCCATCAGGCCAAGAATGACCAGCGTAAGCGCGAACTGGCCGATGATCATTTTGGTAATGTGCTTGCGTTTGAAATGCCCCAGTTCATGCGCCAGCACGGCTTCGATTTCAGAGGGCGAGAGGCGCGAAATGAGGGTATCGAAAAATACGATGCGTTTGGTTTTGCCGAGGCCCGTGAAATACGCGTTGCCGTGGCTGGAACGTTTGGAGCCGTCCATCACGAACAAGCCGCTGGCAGTAAATCCGCAGCGTGTCAGTAAATTTTCGATGCGTTCCTTGAGCGACAAATCGGCAAGCGGCGAAAACTTGTTGAACAACGGCGCGATATAGGTCGGGTAGATCACGATCATCGCCAGGCTGAACACCAGCCACACCAGCCACACGTAAAGCCACCACAGCCCGCCCATTTTTTCCATCAGCCAGAATGTCACGAGCAAGAGCGGCACGCCAATCGCGGCAGCCAGCGCCAAACCCTTGACGGCGTCGATAAGGTAGAGCTTCAGGGTCATCTTGTTGAAGCCAAATTTCTGCTCGATAACAAACGTGCGGATCAGGTTGAACGGCGTGGAAACAATCGACGAGACAATCATCAACCCGACAAAGATGGCGATGCCCAGCGCGTAGGGGCCGCTGAACCAGTTGGCCGCGATTTGATGGATAAGATACATGCCGCCACCCAAAGTAAGTGCAAGCAACAGCATCAGGTCAAACACGCTCTCGATCAAGCCAAGCCTGTTTTTCTCGATCGTGTAGTCGGCTGCTTTCTGGTGCGATTTGAGCGTGATCGATTCGGCAAACTCGGCGGGCACGGCAGCGCGATTGGCGCGTATATGGGCGATGTGGCGCAAGGTGAGCACGCTGGCGAAGGCAAAGCTCAGGGCCACGAATAGAAGGAAAACAAGGGTGAAGGCGGGTGCAGTCATCGAAGGTGCCGGTTGTGAATCATGAGAAAATGAAGCTTCGCACTATTTTACGGCGCAATTGACGCGCATTCGACACGCAACCGAGACTGCCATGCCCCAAGACCAAAATAATCTCATCTGGATCGACATGGAAATGACCGGCTTGGTACCCGAAACCGATTGCATCATCGAGGTCGCCATCGTCGTCACTGACGGCAATCTCAATACCATCGCCGAAGGCCCGGTACTGGTCGTGCATCAACCCGACGCCGTGCTGGATGGCATGGATGCATGGAACAAATCCACGCACAAAAAATCCGGGCTCATCGAAAAAGTGAAGGCATCAACGCTCACGGACAATAATGTTGAAAGCCAGATGGTCGAATTCCTGAAGCTGCATGTGCCCGCCAGCACGTCACCCATGTGCGGTAACTCGATCTGCCAGGATCGCCGTTTTATGGCGCGCGGCATGCCGAAGTTGGAGGCCTACTTTCACTACCGCAACCTCGATGTTTCAACGCTCAAGGAACTCGCCAAACGCTGGAAGCCCTCGATCATGTCAGGCATGAAAAAGCACGGTAAGCATGAAGCGCTGGCTGATATTTACGAAAGCATTGAAGAGCTCAAGTATTACCGGGAACATTTTCTGCAGGTGGATTGAGTAAAGATCAAAACTCCAGCATCGGCGGACATCACAGACATAAATCGCCTGAAGAGCCGCGCCAGTGCTAGTGTTATTTCGGTTAAAGTCGACCTCTACGGCCGCGAGCGAACTGCCTGGCCTGGTTCCGAAATAACCACTTCCACCCGACGGTTGATCGCGCGATTGGTATCGGTGTCGTTAGCCGCCACTGGAAAATCCTTGCCGTAGCCAACGGTGGAGATCCGCGCTGACGCAATGCTCAGCCCGATTAATTGAGACCGGATGGCTTCTGAACGGCGCTGCGAAAGCTCGTTGTTGTAAGCAGCGGCACCGATGTTATCGGTATGGCCTTCAATCGAAACACGACGGTCCGGGTATTGCCGCAAGAAATCCGCCAATTGCGCCATGCGTGCCTGCGCGCTTGGTTTGACTTCGGCGCGATTGAATTCGAATAGCACGTCGCCCAGTGTGATCACCAGTCCGCGGTCGGTCTTCAATGCTTCCAGCGCAGCGAGTTGTCGTGCCAGACTGGCTGCGCGTGCTTCGGCGGCAGCGGCTTGCGCCTGCGCGGAGGCCGCCTGATCGTTTGCATTGGCGGCCTGTTGCTGCGCGATGGCAGTTTGTGCGCGCTGGACGTTTGCGTCTGCCTGGGCGTCGCGAGCCGCAGCTTGGGCAATGATGGAGGCGGTTGTTGCGCGACGCGCTTCGCGTTCGCGCGCGTCCGCACGTGCTCGCTCCCGCTCGACCTGGGCGGTCTTGATCAAATCCTCCGAGGCCTTGGCGTTACCTGCCGCCATGGCAGTGCGTGCGCGCTGCGTAGCCAGGTAGGCGTTATGGTTGACATTGACATCATCACCCTTGGCGAGGGCCTGGTCAGCACGGGCGAGGGCGTCATTCGCTTTCTTCAGTTCCAGCGGTGCGTTGGCCAGCACGTTGGGGTCGGACGCGGCAGTGCTTACCGTGTTGCGCGCTTCCACCAGGGCTGGGGGTGGTGCTGAAACACTCGCGCAGCCGGCGGCGATGAGCGACAACATCAAAAGAGTAAGGAGAGGTTTCTTGTTCATGTTGGATTCCTTGTCGGAGGTGGAAATTAACCGCGGGCGATTTCTTCACGCAATTGGCGAATGCCTTCACGTACTTCCTGCAATGCGCGGTCGGAGCGAACCGAGTGAGATTTTGCTTCGGCAAGATTGGCATCGACCTCCGCCTGTTCGGCGAGGCGGCGTGCCTCGTCGTAGTCCTTGCGTGCAACAGCTGCCGTAGCGCGTTCAAGTTTGCTCCTAGCTTCGGATACTTCCAGGGGGGCGTCGGCACCGGCCGGTCCGGCAGCACGATCTACCGCAGCGCGTGCCACCGCCATTTGCTCGCGCGGCATGTCCCCGGTCGAGGCGCAGCCCGACACGGTGAGGATGGCAATGGCAGCAATGATTGCGAAGACGGCACGTGGGCGTACAAGCGTCGGCGTGACGGAAGCGTGGATGTTCATGAATGTCTCCTGCAATAAAAGCGATTTTCTTCGTCGATATCGACGCAAGCAGCCTTAATTCTGTAATGGACTCGTAACGCAACACATCGGACATTCGCCTGATGTCGTGTCGTCGAAGCGCCTACAGGAGGGCAGGGCTGGTGTCTTAAGGAAGGGTAAAAACAGGTGGTGTTTGCACCCAGACGCAGAGGACGCTAACCAATCGCCGGTAACCTTATCGTGTACTGCCCCGACTTGTCATCGCGCACAACCACCACCAACTTCCGCTTCTCGGCATCCTCAACCAATTCCTTGAAGCTGCGATAGCCATACGAAGATTCATTGAAGCCCGGCCTGCGCCGCTGCATGGTCGGCTTTACCATCGAGCCCCACAATTTTTCATCCGAGCCGCGCTCGTTGATCAGGTCTTCCACAGTATCGACAAGAAAATCCAACACTTCGAGCCGCTTGTCATCTTCCGGTTTCTGCGCAGCTTTCTTCGCCTGCGCGGCGGGCCTGGACGTCGCCTGCTTGATCGCCTGCTTTTTCGCTTCCTGCGCGCGCACCAGATCGTCGTAGTAAATGAATTCGTGACACGCGCCACTGAGCAGGTCGGACGTCGAGTCCTTCACGCCGACGCCGATTACGCGCTTGTTGTTCTCCTTCAGTTTCGATACGAGCGGCGAGAAATCGGAATCACCGCTGATGATCACAAACGTATCCACATGTGCCTTGGTGTAGCAGAGGTCGAGCGCATCCACCACAAGGCGAATGTCTGCTGAATTTTTTCCCGATTGCCGCACGTGCGGAATCTCGATCAGCTCGAAGGCGGCCTCGTGCATTGTCTTCTTGAATTCCTTGTAGCGGTCCCAGTCGCAGTAGGCTTTCTTGACGACGATACTGCCCTTGACCAATAAGCGCTCCAGTACTTTTTTGATATCAAATTCCGGATACTTCGCGTCGCGCACGCCGATGGCGACGTTTTCGAAGTCGCAAAACAGCGCCATGTTGGTAATCTCTGGTTGTCCGGCCATGTTATTTTCTTTCCTGAAGGGCAATTGTTCCTACAATACCGTTATACGCAATGATAAATAAAGCACAATTTACTCACCCATCATACTCGTGACCATCCGCTGGTCGCATTCGCACAAATGCCCCGTTTCGCCGCCAATATTTCGTTCCTGTTTGCAGAGTCGCTGTTCCTCGACCGTTTCCGGGCGGCGGCGGAAGCGGGCTTTATCGCAGTCGAATTTCATTATCCGTTCGATGTCGATTCCCGGGAGATCCGAGCGCGACTGCAGCAGTACCGTCTCGCTCCTGTGCTGATCAATATCCGTGCAGGTTTGCCAATGCTCGGTGAATGGGGTTTCGCCGGTGTCCCCGGACGTGAGGAATCATTTCAACTGTGCGTGGCCGAGGCGATTGAATACGCGCTTGCCATCGGTGTGTCGCAGCTCAACTGTCTCGCGGGGGTGCAGGCGCCGGAAGCAGATGCGGGCTTGTGCGAGATGACGCTGATCTCGAATTTGCGCTACGCCGCGAAAGAATGTGCGAAGGCGAATCTCGCGCTCAACCTTGAACCCATCAACACGCAGGATGTGCCTGGATATCTGGTCAAAAATACGACCGATGCAATTCGAATCATGGATACCGTTGGTGCCCCGAACCTGAAGCTGCAATACGATTGCTATCACATGCAGATCATGGAGGGCGGCGATGCCGAGGCGCTGGCAGCGACGATTGAGCGACTGCTGCCGCGCATCGGTCATATTCAATTTGCGGACGTGCCTGGACGACAGGAACCAGGAACTGGCGTGATCGATTTCCCGCAGCTATTTGCGCAATTGGATCGAATAAGCGCAAACGGAAAATACGCGGGTTGGGTGAGCGCTGAGTACCGACCGGGCGTGGGGAAAAGCACCGAAGAAACGCTCGGCTGGCTTCATCAATACGAAAATGCAAACCCGGGTTGAGCGTTACGGCCGCATCGCCGACTCAAGCGCTGCAGGTGGCATCTCGTTTCGCCGCAGGTATTTGGCCGCCTTACCGGTGATTCGAAGGTACCAATCATCGGCAAGCGCACATCCGTCCTGGTTGAGGAAAGTCATTCGCGCGCCCTTCGGCAGCCTGTCCTCGCGCGGTTCGGTAGGAAACAACGCGGTACCCTCATCGACTTCATCAAACATGGCTGCGTAAAGCATCTCGACACGAACGGCGAGGAGACTCGAAATCTGGTGCCACAGGAAATTGCCGCAGCGGCGCGGTATCTGATTGATGATAGCCAAGTGTTTCTGGCCACGGCCAGTTTGCAGGTTGAACCAGGAAAAGCCGGGGAACACGACGGGCATGTAAGCGATGCCCAACCGTTTTGTTTCGGCCATGTCCGGCAGCACGCGCTCCCGAACGAATTTGTCGATCCCGGCATTATCGCGAAAGCGGCCGACCGACCAGGGACTCAACACATCGTAACTACGATAAATTTCCGCCCAGCGGCGGTCGGACCGCGAATCGCCATCGAGTGTTCGCCAGTTGGCGGGAACGCCACCGATCAGCGTTACGCCCTGCAGGTCGTTGCGACCCGCTTTGAGATCGCTGATTAACGCAGACACTGCCAGGGGCGTGCCGGGCCTGTCCATAAACCCGAACCCCCAAAGTTGCAATACCGGCTTGCCGTTGACTTGCAAATAGCGCGCGCTCTCGGTGATTTTCATCTTGCGCACCAGATATTGCCAATCGCGACGAATGTCTGCCACGACCGTATCGGCGTCCGCGCCGGAAACGTCGTAAGTCACGTAAAACACGCGCTCACTTGCCTCCGCTGCCGCCAGCGCGTTTTGCAACACGCGGTCACTGCGTTGCTTCAGTGATGGTGTGGCGAGCGGGCCGACGAAGCGCTGTACGGCGGCACCATCGATGCCGTGGTCTCGCATCCAGCGGAAATGGGTGGCTACGACGCGCGCATTTTGGGATGAAAAAACATGGATCCTCGAACCGTCGGCTCGACGCAATTGTGTGGGGCAAAGGTCTTCCGCGCGGTATTGCGCTACCGACGGCAGCAGATCGACCGCGAGATTTTCAGCACTCGAATTGTTTTTATAAAACCAGTGCTCCCATCGCGTGTTATCCGGCGCGTCTTGCGGGCAGCCGAACCAGCCTTGATATCCTACGACCAGCCGGCCCTTGAGCCCCGTGGCGATGGCGACATTGCCAGGTACCGCAGCGGAGGATGGCTGGTGCCAGGCGCAGAACGAGGCGGCCAGCGCCATGAAAAAAAATATTGCCGGCACATCAGCAACGCGACGAACGGCTGCAAGCGGAGCACCACTTCCTGGCACGCATTTCAACGCGCATCAGCTATCGAAGAAATTGCCGAGGTCGCTGCTTTCCGCGCTGGCAGGTATTGACGCTTCCGTGGCGGCAACTGCTGCGACGCCAACGCCAGCGGCGGCGGCAACGGCGGCGACGGGTACGGCAAGTGGCGCGACTTGCGGAGTCGTCGTTGCAGAGGGTTGCGCCGTTGCTGGGACTGCGCCCCCCAATGCTTCATCCAGGGCGCGGGTGATGGTCGTCACATCCATCGCCACACGGCCCTGTGAGCGCAACAGAATGCGCGCAGGAATATCGAGCAAACGCGGTACGGCCAGTCGCGTATTTGCGGCTGTGTTGAGCTTCGGCAGCAAATGCGTATTTCGCCAGCCCCCGCTTTCACTTTCGATTGCATCAATGATCGCCTGTTGGGAACGGACTATTCCGGCGAGGAGCTCGGCGAGTTGTTCAGTGCTGAGGTTCATAGGGAGTGCTCAATGGAGGCCTGGACGACTGGGATCACAGGTTAGCACAGCCACGGAATTGGCACTGCGTGGCCGCTAACGCAAGCGTGACCGCTAATTGTGCCGTTTGAGCCAGGCGATCAGCGCGACCGAAGCAATGGCCGGGCTGATCGTGTAGCCCTGCGCTTGGTCGCAGCCCATGCGCTTTAAGTCTTTGAGCGTGGCTTCGTCTTCTACACCTTCAGCGACAACCGTCAGATCGAAGGTATGCGCGAGGTCAATCACCGAGCGAACGATTTGTTGATCGCTTTTGTTGTTGCGCATGTGCTGAACAAATAGTTTGTCGATCTTTAGTTCGTCGAGCGGAAAACGCTTCACGTAGGAAAGGGACGAGTAACCCGTGCCGAAATCGTCGACCGACAGTTTTACGCCCAGTTTCTTCAACTGATTCATGATCGCGAGAGAGTAATCGATGTCATTGATGGTCGCGTCTTCGGTGATTTCGAGCGTGAGGCGCGCCGGCTCAGCTTGCCATACACCCAGGGCATGACCGATGAAGCTCGGTAATTCCGCATCACCCAAGGTGATGGTGGATAGATTTACCGCGACATCGAGGGTGATCCCCTGACGCTTCCACTCTGACTGGTGGCGCAATGTCGTGTTCAAAACCCACTCGGTAAGTGCGCCGATCAGGCCATTGCCCTCGGCTACGCGTACGACAACCGGTGGCGGAATTGCGCCGTGATCCGGCAACGTCCAGCGTAAAAGAGCCTCAACGCCGCGGCAGCGACCTGTTTTGAGTTCAATTTTTGGCTGGTAGTGCACTTCAAGTTGATTGGTGCGTATTGCTTCGCGTAGTTCGGTGTTAAGGCCCGTGTAGGTATCAGCAGCGCGTCTGTCGTCGGCGTGAAATACATAGTGAAGGATATCGCGGCTACGGGCGATGCCCTCGGCGATGTCGGCGTGCACGAGGAGTTCATCGGCGTTTGCGGCCTGCGCCGGAAAAGTGGCGATACCGACGACGGGGCGGATGGTGACGAGGTTTCCTTCAATCCTGAAAGGCGATTCAAAAGCCTGTTGAATCTTGCCCGCCGCAAGCACTGGTAGTGCATCGCTCCTGAGATTGGGCAGGATGACGCAGATTTTATCGTCGGAAAGTTGAATGAAGCGATCTGCCGGTCGCAACGCGGCGACGATACGGGGCAATGCATCCTGCATGATCTGGCGCGTCGACACGCCCAGCATCGCATCGAGACGATCTGATCGCGCCAGCACGATGATCAGAACGGCAACCACGCGTTGCGCCATCCGCGCGTGATCGATTGCGTTGGTGAGTGATGATTTCAGCGCGGTGCGCTGCAGTTCCTGCGATATCCGGGTGTCGTCGTTGGGCCCGCGTAAAGGCGTGGCCAGCGCGCTGGGATGTCGCGTGTCGGTCATGATCGGTCAGGACTGCGACGAGTGCATCATGCTGCGTAGAAGTCACGCGGATCGAGGCCATAGGCTTTGCTCGGCAAGCCACGTCGAATATGAACCGGCGTATCTGACGTGTCGTATAGCAGGTCGCGGGTGCCAGGATTTGCGCGGATAGTCTTGTCCGGTTCGGTAAGTACCAGTACTGTCGGGCGCAAACGCTTGTATTTACTGTGGGTGACCACGACGGCGACCTCGCCAGTCGATAGCTCCACCATGCTCCCTACCGGAAACACGCCGATCGACTGGATAAACTGCTCGACCATATCGGCTTGGAATTGACTGCCGCTCCAGGTGGAGAGCATTTGCAATGCCTGATGTGGCGATACCACTTCTGCATACGGTCGCGGCTTGGTGACCGCAGCGTACGTATCGGCAATCGCGCTCATGCGTCCGAAGGCACTGATCTTGTCACCCATCAAGTTGTTGGGGTAGCCGCTACCATTCATCCGCTCGTGGTGTTGGGCGATACCATCCAGTACATCGGGATGAATGTTCGGCGTTTCATGCAATATGCCGAGACCGAGATCGACATGATCCTTGATCTCTTCAAATTCGTCGGCAGTCAGGCGCTGATTTTTTTCGAGCAATTCACGGGGCAGCTTTATTTTGCCAATGTCGAGCAGCAGCCCAAGCGTCCCCAGATGCGCAAGTTGCTCTTTGGGGTAGCCCAGATGACGCCCGAACGCAACCAGGTTCACGGCCACGCTGATACCGTGGCTGTAGATATTCAAATCCTGCTCTCGCATCCTCGCGACCCACATAAGGGCATCGGGATTGCGGACCATGCTGTCCACCATGTCGTCGATGACTGACTCGACGTTTTCAAGTTGCAGGCCCTCGCCCGCGCGGATGTCCTCAGCGATGCGGTTGAGCAAATCATTGGTGCGTTTGAATGAATTTGCAGCTGCACCAATTTCAACTTCGACGGTCGTTTTGTCCTCGTAGATCGTCAATTGCACAGTCTCAGGGATGAACGACGGGCGCACAAGCTCTTGGGACGGTTCAAACGTTTCCGGGACAGCGTCGAAATTCAATTTGTCCGTGTCGTCGCGGGCAAACATGCTTGTGACGCCTTCGCGCAGGTTACCCCAGAGGCTCCGCAATCCGCTTCCGGACGTGCCAACTTTACCGTTGTCCGGCGCGGCGCGGCGCGCTGCACCGGGCGGCGTGAGCATACCTGTCACCGCGCCTGGTGCGGTATTGTTTCGAGCGTCATTGACCGATACGGAAAATTCATTGGCACCCGGCCCGCTGATCGATGGCCGTTGCGGTTTTGCAGAGCCTGGTGTGGCTCGAACCGGCACGGCCGGTTTGGTTGCAGGTTTGCGAAGACCCGCTGTAGCCGGTGCCTGCGAACGCTTCACCATCACGCGAGGTTCGCTGCCAAGATCACGCGGGACAAAAGGGGTTTTCTTGACAGGCGTATCGAACGCCGGTCCCACTGATCGATGTGGATCAATCAATACCCACTGGCAATGCGAGCGCAATTGTTGCAGTTGGTCATCATCTTCAAGCAAAAAACCCTGCAACAGAAACGGGGTGTCGATCCACGGGCGATCCAGCTCGGCGACAAACATACCGGTTTTCAAGTCTTTGGCGACGATCTTCTGGTGCATGTGATTTCTGTTGGGGGCGGAGGGAGAAAGGTGCACGTTTGGCGCACCAAAATTTGGTCGTAAGCGAACGCTAATATAACATTTGTGCCGTCCATAC
Source organism: Betaproteobacteria bacterium (assembly GCA_025362135.1). Taxonomy (GTDB): domain Bacteria; phylum Pseudomonadota; class Gammaproteobacteria; order Burkholderiales; family Usitatibacteraceae; genus UKL13-2. Next base: position 13,654 of record JANYHZ010000055.1, read on the forward strand.
TTGGCACGCACAATGTGACAGTTCATTTTGGGCCGCGACCGGTAAAGCCGCGGAAAACGAGTTCAATTTGGCAAGTCCGACGATTCCGTTTATCCTGCGGCACTCCTTCATTCGAGAAGTTCTGCCCGTGAATTTTCAATTGCTTGACATCGATGGTTCCGCGCGACGTGGCCGCCTCGCTCTCAATCACGGTGTCGTTGAAACACCGGCTTTCATGCCCGTGGGGACCTATGGCACAGTGAAAGGCATGAGCCCGGACGAGCTAACCGAGATCGGTGCCCAAATTGTTCTGGGCAATACTTTTCACCTCTGGCTTCGGCCCGGACTTGAGGTCATTGCGAAACACGGCGGTCTGCATAAATTCATGGCCTGGAACGGGCCGATTCTCACGGACTCTGGTGGTTTTCAGGTCTGGAGTCTCGGCGATTTGAGGAAGATCTCGGAAGAGGGCGTGGCATTTCAATCGCCCGTCAATGGTGACAAATGTTTCCTGTCACCGGAAGAGTCGATGCGCATCCAGCGGGTGCTCAACTCCGATATTGTGATGGTATTCGATGAGTGTACGGCGCACCCTTCAACTCACCTTGAGGCAGCGAAATCAATGCAGTTATCGTTGCGCTGGGCACAACGCTGCAAGTCTGAATTTGCGCAATTGCAGAACCCAAACGCGCTGTTTGGTATCGTCCAGGGTGGCATGTACGAAGAGCTTCGCGATGAATCCCTGGCCGGGCTGGTCGAGACTGGTTTTGACGGGTACGCGATTGGTGGCCTCTCGGTAGGCGAACCGAAGGCAGACATGATGCGCGTGTTGGCCCATACTGCACCGCGATTACCGGCGAACCATCCCCGCTATTTGATGGGCGTGGGCACACCCGAAGATCTCGTCGCTGCCGTGGGTGAGGGCGTGGACATGTTCGATTGCGTGATGCCCACACGAAACGCCCGCAACGGTTGGCTGTTCACACGTTTTGGCGATGTCAAAATCCGCAATGCGCGCTTCAAGACCGACCTACGTCCGCTGGATGAGTCCTGCACTTGCTATACCTGCCGGAATTTCACGCGCGCCTATCTGCATCATCTGCAACGCACCAATGAAATGCTTGGTGCGCGTCTCAACACCTTCCACAATCTTTTCTATTACCAGCAATTGATGAGTGAGATGCGCGCCGCCATTGAGGCCAGATATTTTGCGCCCTTCGTAGCGAAGTTCCGTGCGGATCGTGCCAGCGGCCCCGCGTGAAGTGGTATAATTTCAGGTTGATTTATTGGCCGATTTTCAATTCAAGCTATTGAATTATCAGAAAAAGCTGTCACGTCCCCGGATGGCAATTTGATAACCATTCGGCTTGTCTTTTTTCATCCCGTATCCCATTTTCAAGCCCGGAGCACACACGTCATGATCACCAATGCCTACGCCCAAGCGGCTACTGCGCCATCTGGAAGCGATTCCCTGATTGGCATGTTGCCGATTTTCGCGATGTTCATTCTGTTGTATTTCCTCATGATTCGACCGCAAATGAAGAAGTCAAAAGAGCAAAAACTGATGCTGGACGCATTGCAAAAAGGTGACGAAGTGGTCGCAATGGGCATCATCGGCCGCATAACGAAAATTGGTGATGGCTATATCGGGCTCGAAGTCGCCGATGGCAAGATCATTCACATGCAGCGTCAGGCGGTCACGACCTTGTTGCCCAAGGGTACGTTCAACGACGTAACGAAGTGACACATCCGGCGTTTGCCAATAGATTTTTTTGAGCCTTAGCTGACCTAAATGAACAAATACCCAATTTGGAAATACGCTGTCATCGTCGCGGCCCTTATGGTGGGGTTTCTCTATACGCTGCCAAATTTTTTTGGCGAGGTGCCTGCGGTTCAGGTATCAGGTCTGCGTGCCAACAAGGCAGATGCCGATACCCGGAAGGTCGTTGAGGAAACACTTAAAGCTGCCAAGGTCGATGTGACCAGCGTGCTGATCGAAGGCGAATCCCTGAAGGTGCGGTTCAAGGACGGGGAGGGTCAAAAGAATGGTCAGAGTGCGATCCAGGAAAAACTGGGCGCAGGTTATATCGTCGCGTTGCAATCGATTTCAAATTCGCCTGCATGGCTGTCCAGCATCAACGCATTGCCGATGTACCTTGGCCTTGACTTGCGTGGCGGGGTGCATTTGCTTATGCAAGTGGACATGAAATCTGTACTGGACAAGGCGGTTGATCGCTACGTCGGCGATGTACGCGTCTTACTGCGGGACAAGAAAGTTTTCTACACCGGCGGCATCTCGCGCGATGGTGACAAAGTCGTTGCAAAATTCAAGGAGAAACCGGAACTCCTGAGGGCACAAACTGAAATTGGCTCGCAATTTCCAGAGTTGCAATTCCGTGACACCGAGCTAAGCGGCGAGTTTGTTCTCACGGTTCTGATGAAGCCGGAAACGATACAGAAATTGCAGGAAAGCGCGATTCAGCAAAATATCACGGCACTGAGAAGGCGCGTGAACGAGTTGGGTGTTTCGGAACCCATCGTGCAGCAGCAGGGGGTGGACCGGATATTGGTTCAACTTGCGGGCGTGCGGGATCCCGCACGTGTGGAGGAAATAATTGGCCGTACCGCCTCGCTCGAAGTTCGCCTGGTCGCTGAAGAGCACGCAACATCGCGAAATTACGATGCGTTTGAGCGTTATCGCAATGAACCAGCGCCGTTTGGCACCGAGAAAATCATTGATGAAAAGGGTTATCCGGTCCTTGTGTACAAGACCATTGCCTTTACGGGTGACAAGATCACCGACGCACAGGCCGGATTCGACCAGCAAGCTGGCGGAGGATCGATCGTTAACGTGACATTGAATGCGGCGGGCGGTCGCGCGATGACGATGACAACACGCGGAAACGTCGGTAAGCGCATGGCGGTGATCATGATAGAAAAGGGTAAACCTGAGGTGCTCACCTGGCCCAATATCAATAGCGAATTGGGCGCGCGGTTCTATATCTCCGGAATGCCCAATACGCAGGAGGCAAAAAATCTCGCATTGCTCTTGCGTGCAGGCGCGCTCGCGGCAGAAATGCAAATCATTGAAAAACGCGTAATCGGCCCGAGCCTTGGCGCAGACAATATTGAGAAGGGTAAAAATTCGCTGCTGCTCGGTTTCGCACTGATCACTGTGTTCATGATTGTTTACTACATGTTGTTTGGCGTTGTTTCTGTGGTGGCATTGGCCTGCAACTTGCTCTTTCTCGTGGCGCTGCTGTCGATGTTGCAAGCGACGTTGACACTACCGGGTGTTGCGGCCATTGCTTTGGCACTCGGTATGGCGATCGACGCAAACGTGCTGATCAACGAGCGTATTCGCGAAGAACTTCGCAACGGCATGTCACCCCAGATGGCGATCCAGGCTGGATACGACCGCGCATTGGATACCATTATCGACTCCAATATCACGACGTTGATCGTCGGTCTGGCGCTACTCATTTGGGGCTCTGGACAGGTACGCGGATTTGCCGTAGTGCACTGCCTCGGTATCGTCACTTCGGTGTTCAGTGCTGTGATGGTTTCACGCGGACTGGTGAATCTCATCTATGGCGGCAAAAAGAAAGTTGCGAAGTTATCGATTGGAAATGTGAACTGGCATAAAAGCGTCGGCCAGGTACCCACCAAAGCGTAATTTCAGTTTGCCCGCATAACCCGGAATAGACAGGAAGCAATATGGAATTTTTCAGAATCAAAAAGTCGATCCCGTTCATGCGCCACGCACTGGCGTTCAACGTGATTTCCCTGGTAACATTTTTGCTGGCTGTTTTTTTTCTTGCGACCAAAGGGTTGCACTACTCCATCGAATTTACCGGTGGTACGGTCATCGAAGCGCCATTCAAGCAAGTCGCCGATCTGGAGAAAATCCGTGCGGAGCTGACGCAAAAGGGATTTCTGGACGTTACCGTGCAGAACTTTGGCTCCGCTAAAGACGTGTTGATTCGGTTGCCGCTAAAAATCAGCACAACCAATCAGAACACGGCGATGGAAGAGCAGAAAAACATCATTATTCAAACGCTGATCCCGTTGGGTCTGGACTACGATCTGGAACTGGCCAAGACCGATCCCAAGGCGAACAAACTCCGGGTGGAATTCGTTGGGGGGCAAGTCGGCAAGGAACTCGCATACGACGGCAGCATTGCGTTGTTGGCGGTTTGCCTTGGTATTCTGGCTTACCTCGCCATTCGCTTCGAGTGGCGCTTTGCTGTGGCAACCATCGTGGCCAATTTGCACGATGTGGTGATCATCCTTGGATTTTTCGCGTTCTTTCAGTGGGAATTTTCATTGCCGGTGCTCGCTGCTGTACTTGCGATCCTCGGCTATTCGGTAAATGAGTCGGTGGTGGTGTTTGATCGCGCGCGCGAAAACTTCCGCAAGATGCGCAAGGCAACCACATCGGAGATTTTCGACGCGGCGATTACGGGTACGATTTCGCGCACGATCATCACGCACGGACTGACGCAGATGATGGTATTGGCCATGCTTGTTTTCGGTGGCCCCAGCCTGTTCTACTTTGCACTGGCGCTGACCATCGGCATCTGCTTCGGCATTTATTCTTCTGTGCTGGTCGCGTGCCCGATTGCCAAATACCTCGGCGTCTCGCGTGAAGATTTCGTGAAGCCGGTGAAAAAAGAGGGCGACCCCGAAGTTATCTCGGCAGGTCCGTAATCCCGGACCGCGAGGACTACGTTCGTGGAGTGGCTAAGCGCCGCCATCGACCTGATTTTGCATCTGGACCGCCACCTCGCGGTTTGGATCGCTGCGTACGGTGCGTGGATATACGTTATCCTTTTTATCATCGTGTTCGCCGAGACCGGCCTGGTTGTGGCGCCATTTTTGCCGGGTGATTCGCTGCTTTTTATTGCGGGTTCGCTCGCTGCGGTTGGCAACATGGATGTGCACCTCCTGGTGCTCGTGCTCGCCGTTGCGGCGATATCGGGAAACGTCTGCAATTACGAAATCGGCCGCTATTTCGGAGCGCGTTTCTTCGTCAATGACAAGGCTAGATTTCTCAATCCGAATCATCTTCAACGTACCCACGCCTTTTTTGAACGTTGGGGCGCAGTTGCGGTAGTGCTAGCGCGGTTTGTGCCGTTTCTGCGCACCTATGTGCCTTTTGTCGCGGGGATGGCCAAAATGACCCGCGCGAAGTACGTTGCATACACCGTGTTCGGTGCGGCGGCATGGGTTGGTTCGCTTGTCTACCTTGGCTATTTCTTCGGCAACATCCCCTGGATCAAGCAGAATCAAGGCCTGCTTTTGATTGCGATCATTGCTTTGAGCTTATTGCCCATTTTGATCGCGGCTGTAAAATCGAAATTCACCGCACAGTTGCCGAAGTAGCGGGCGCAGATTGCGTGAAACGCGCGTAGTAAATCGCCGCGAAAAAAAATACCAACGACAGGATCACTTCACCAAGTGCGAGGCTTGCCGATAATCCGCGGTCAGACCAGGCGCGTACCACGCCTTCCGTAAAGTAAAACAGCACGAACATCGAAGCCCACTGGTAGGTGTAGCGCTTGCCGCGAAGAATGCCAAAAAGCGGGATCAGCAATGGCAGGGCTTTGAGCATCAGCCATGAACCGCCAGGGCGCAGTGGTGCAAGAGCAGTTTCCCACGCCATGCAGAGTGCGATGAGGCCGATAAGGCTGGCGATGGCGAGGTAGTGGCAGATGCGCGCGTTGGGGGTCAAGGGGGTCATTTTTTAGACAGACCCCAGTATTGGCGCGGTGCGCGGGCCAAAACATTGCCAGGAGCCGCATCAGTGCTGGAGTTTAACTTTCTATTTCTGGTAAGCGGGCCAACGCGTAAACGCGATAAATGTTTCGTTGCTCTCCACCAACTCGGCTGTAACGAATTTTACGGCGGCACCGGGCGGCCCGTTGTGGCACCAAGCGACCAACTGCTCAATGGCGTATTCGTTGCCCTGCACCGTCGCGTCCACGCTTCCGTCCTCGCAATTTCGCACCCAGCCATTGATCTCCAGTGCCTGCGCAACGGCACGCATCGATTCACGAAATCCGACCCCTTGTACCCGACCTGTGATCACAAGCTTCACGGTGACAATCTGGCCACGAGCATTCATTCGTCGTGCCCGATTTTTTTGCTGCGTACCGATTTCACGGTCGCGCGGGTTTTTTTTGCCTCGATGCGACGTTCTTTCGACGCGCGTGTGGGCTTGGTGGCGAGACGTTTCTTCGGGATGTGATTCAACTTTGCGAGCCGGGCGATCAAGCGTTCGAATGCGGTTTCCTTGTTGCGAAACTGTGAGGGCGAGTCTTGCGCGATTACCACCACGCCGGAAGGCAAATGCGTGAGCCGTATGGCGGAATTGGTTTTGTTCACGTGCTGGCCGCCAGGGCCGGAGGCGCGGTAAGTGTCGAGACGAATTTCCAGCTCGAGTGTTTCACGGTCCACCGCGTACGGCGGCAGCCGCAGCGGTAGATCGCGGGGATTGGTGGAAACTGGATCCCCGCCATCGCGGGGATGACGCATCGACTTCCGATCTTCTGCGCGCTGTGCGCTTGAATCTCGGGTCGACTGCGTCATTTGATGCGCATCCCCGGCACCGCACCTGCATCCGGTGCCAGCAGATAAATACCCGTGCCATCGCCAGCCGCCAGCACCATGCCTTGCGATTCGCCGAAGCGCATTTTGCGCGGTGCCAGATTGGCGACCATTACGGTGTAGCGACCGACCAGGTCTTTTGGACGGTATGCGCTGCGGATGCCGGCGAATACGGTGCGCTGCTCAATACCAAGATCCAATGTCAGCCGCAACAATTTGTCCGCTTCGACAACCAACTCCGCATCGAGAATTTTGGCCACACGCAAATCGAGGCGCGCGAAGTCGTCGATGGAAATCGTTTCTGCAATCGGCTGAATGATGACAGGCTTGGGTGGCTCCGGCGGAACCAGCGCAAACTCGGCAGCTACCGCCACATGGGCTTCTCCATTGGCAGGCTTGGCATCGGCTTTGGCGGTTTCGGTTTTTTTGTTCGCGTCGGTTGCGGCGGGTTCCAGCAGAGCGTCGATTTGTTTGGAGTCGATTCGGCCCATCAGATGTTTGTAGGGCTTGATTTCATGCCCTTCTTTCAATGGTTTCGCAGCGGTTTTCCAGTCGAAGGCATCGAAATTAAACATCACTCCTGCTGTCGCGGCAAGTTGCGGCAATACCGGTGCGAGATACACGGTGAGATCGCGAAACATCGCGACTGCAGTCGAACAAACGGTCAGTAACTCGGCTTCGCTACCCTCTTTTTTTGCGAGTTCCCAAGGCTTGTTCGTATCTACATATTGATTCGCCAGATCGGCAAGCGTCATGATCTTGCGAATCGCTTTGCCGTATTCACGCCCGTCGTAATAGCCGCTGATTTCGTCGGCCGCCCCGGCAAATTCTCTCGCAATCTCCTTGGGTAACTGTGGCTTGCCCAACTTGCCGTCGAATTTCTTGCTGATAAACCCCGCCGCGCGGCTCGCAATATTTACGTACTTGCCAATTAAATCGCTATTCACGCGTGCAATGAAATCGTCCGGATTGAAATCGAGATCTTCCACCTTGTCGTTGAGCTTGGCCGCGATGTAATAACGCATCCATTCCGGATTCAGCCCGAGTTTGATGTAGTGGTGTGGCGAAACACCGGTGCCGCGGGACTTGGACATCTTTTCGCTGTTGAACGTAATGAAGCCGTGCACAAATACGTTGTTTGGCACTTTGCGACCTGCAAACTTGAGCATCGCGGGCCAGAACAGCGTGTGGAAATAAACGATGTCTTTGCCGATAAAGTGGTACTGCTCCACGTCGTCGTCCGCCATGAACTCGTCGAAGGATCTTTTTTCGCCGTTTGCCCTGGCTTTGCCGGACTCGAAATAGGCCTTCAGGCTGGCGAGGTAACCTACCGGCGCATCGAGCCAAACATAAAAATACTTGCCCGGCGCGTCGGGGATTTCGATACCGAAGTACGGCGCGTCGCGGGAAATATCCCAGTCGTTGATCTTCTTGCCGCCCGTTTCTTTGTCGTCCGCGAGCCACTCGGCCAGCTTGTTTACCACTTCTGTTTGCAATGGCGTTTCTTTGGTCCACTCCTGCAGGAATTGGACGCATTTCTTATCCGAGAGTTTGAAAAAAAAGTGCTCTGATTTTTTCAGAACCGGTTTGGCACCGGTAAGCGCCGAATAGGGATTTTTCAGGTCGGTGGGCGCGTAGACTGCGCCGCAGTTCTCGCAGGAGTCGCCATACTGATCCCTGGCGGCGCACTTCGGGCACTCACCCTTGATGTAGCGGTCCGGCAGAAACATGCCTTTGACAGGATCGAAGAACTGCTCGACTTCTTTCGAGACGATGAGTTTTGCTGCCTTCAGCTTCTTATAGATGTCTTGCGATAGCGCCACATTTTCTGGTGAGTGGGTCGAATGCCAGTGGTCGTAGCTCATCAAAAAAGCGCGCCAATCGGCATCGTGTTCCGCACCGACGCGCGCGATCAGCGCTTCGGGGCTGATGCCTTCGGCTTCCGCACGCAGCATGATTGGTGCGCCATGCGTATCACCGGCGCAGACGAAGTGCACTTCGTGGCCCTGCATGCGTTGAAATCGCACCCAGATATCGCCGTACAGTTGATCAACGATGTGCCCGATATGGAGTGGGCCGTTGGCGTAGGGAAGTGCGGTCGTGACGAAAATTTTTCGGGGCATCAAAAACTTCTAAGTTACCGTTAACGCAAAACTGATTGATTTAAATGATTTTTATGACGGGCAATTGTACCAAGGCGCTTCGCAATTTGATATACGGTTGCGCGTTGCGATCAGCTAAAATTACATATTCAGCGCAGTTTATTTCCACTCTTTATTGGCCTCCAAGCAGGCACGTCGAAAGCATCCAATGGGCATTAGCACCGAACAAATCCAGAACGCGCTCCGCGAATTGATCGACCCCGTCACCAATGAAAACTTTGTCGACGGTAAATCAGCCAAGAACATCAAGATTGAGGGCGCTGATATTTCGCTGGAAATTGTGCTCGGGTATCCCGGAAAAAGTGTGACGGAAAGCATCCGCAAGCAAGTGATTGCGCGCCTGAAAAAAATAGAGGGCGTGCAGAACGTATCCGCCAATGTCTATTCCAGGATTGTTTCGCACTCTGCGCAGCGTGGCGTAAAGCTCGTGCCGGGCATCAAAAACATTATTGCCGTCGCGTCGGGCAAGGGTGGCGTCGGAAAGAGCACCACGGCGGTTAATTTGGCGCTGGCCCTGGCGGCTGAGGGCGCAAGTGTAGGGATGCTGGATGCCGACATCTACGGGCCATCGCAGCCGATGATGTTGGGCATTACCGGGCGCCCTGCTTCGAAAGATGGCAAGACGATGGAACCAATGGAGGGCCATGGCATTCAGGCCATCAGCGTCGGTTTTCTTATCGACCCCGAAACACCGATGGTTTGGCGCGGACCCATGGTCACCCAGGCACTCGAACAATTGCTCAACGAAACCAATTGGCACGACCTCGATTACCTGATCGTTGATCTGCCGCCGGGTACCGGCGACATTCAACTCACGCTGGCGCAGAAAGTGCCCGTGACTGGCGCGGTCATCGTCACGACGCCGCAGGATATCGCCTTGCTGGATGCAAGAAAGGGTCTGAAGATGTTCGAGAAAGTTGGCGTGCCGATCATTGGCATCGTCGAAAACATGGCCATGCATGTGTGTACCAATTGCGGGCATATGGAACATATCTTTGGTGAGGGTGGCGGACGCAAGATGGCCGGTGACTACAACATCGAATTGCTGGGATCTTTGCCGCTGGATATCAGGATTCGGGAAATGGCCGATAGCGGCAAGCCGACAGTGGTGTCGGATCCTGATGGGCCGATTGCGTCAATTTACAAGGACATCGCACGCAAATGTGCGGCCAAGATCGCCAAGCAATCACAGGATCGCAGCGCAGTATTTCCGAAAATCGTCATTCAGAACACTTAGTATCTTCGTGGACGAAGCCATCCAGCGCGCAATCGAGCTGCGCAACGCCTCGCAGCACACAGAGGCACTCACCATTCTTCTGGATTTGAATAACGCCAATCCAGATGACGCCATGGTCAACTACGAGTTAGCCAGTACATTCGGGGCGGAGGGCGTCAAGGACGAAGCGATCGGGTTTTACGAGCACGCCATCGCATGTGGTTTGCAGGGTGAGGAACTTCGGTGCGCATTTGTCAGCCTCGGGAGTAACTATCTCGGTGTGGGAAGATTTGGGGACGCTGCACGAATGCTTCAGCGCGGCGCGACGATTTTTCCCGATGCGCCGGAATTCGATATTTTTCTGGCGATGGCGCGTTACCACCTGGGCGAGCATCAGGAAGCGATGCGTCTATTGCTGAGCCATATCGCCGAATACTCGGCGGAGGCTTCGACGCAGGCGCACAAGCGGGCAATTCTGTACGGGGCCGAACATCTGGATCAGGCGGAAGAGATTTGATTCCTGGTTCCAGTTCGGGAACGGGCAGCGGATATAACGTTGGTGCTGTATGAAAGCTAAGCTAACGCCAGGACAAACAAGGGAGCAGGCAGCGTGACGATAAAAGCCGATAAGTGGATTCGCCGTATGGCCCAAGAACACGGGATGATCGAGCCGTTTGAAGCGGGACAGGTGCGCGAGGCCAATGGTCACCGCATCGTCAGTTACGGCACCTCAAGCTACGGCTACGACATTCGCTGCTCGGATGAATTCAAACTATTTACCAATTTGAATTCGACGATTGTGGACCCGAAGAACTTTGATCCAAGTTCATTCGTCGACATCAAAGCCGACGCGTGCATCATTCCGCCCAATTCGTTTGCTTTGGCTCGCACGGTCGAATATTTCCGGATTCCGCGAAATGTCCTGACGATCTGCCTTGGCAAATCCACCTACGCCCGCTGCGGGATCATCGTGAACGTGACGCCGTTTGAGCCGGAGTGGGAGGGCTATGTCACGCTGGAGTTCTCCAATACGACGCCGCTGCCGGCAAAAATATACGCCAACGAAGGTGTGGCGCAGGTGTTGTTTTTCGAGAGCGATGAAGTTTGCGAGACTTCGTATAAGGACCGCGGCGGTAAATATCAGGGGCAGAAGGGCGTGACCTTGCCGAAGATGTAGCGCGCTTAGCGTTGGCGCAGACCGCTGATCAAGCCTTCATCTACCCAGCGTTTTAAGAGCGTCATCGCAATGACGGGGACTTGTTCCGATTCGTGCCAATCGCACAACACCTCACACATATCAGCAAAATTCTGTCGGTTTCCCACCGTCTTTAACGCGGCGGCCTCGTCGGTTTCCAGCGAACGAAAAAAAATGGTCAGTTCGCGCCGCCATACAATCCAAGCGGCACCGACTGGCGACTGCGCTGGAGTCGGCGGGTCCTCCTCACGCGTCATCGCCTGCCAAAATGCGGGCACGTTCCAGGTAAGTTCGACACGCTGCAATGAGCTATGCAATTGAAAGCCCAGCGTGGACCAGGCCTCGCCAGGCAACCTTGCCAGTTCCGCGAGATCCAGTACCGGATCGTCTTTGCAGTCAAATGCCAGGTTCATCGCCCACTCAAAACTCGCCATCTCTGCAAGCACGGTCTGCGCCGAAAACGCAATATCGCTGGCCAGAAATTGCGGAAGGTGCACGCCGAACCAGCGCGCGTTCGGATATACGGACGGATGTGCGGCGATGTAAGCGCGAGAGAGCAAGTCGAACAGGTCGTCCCCTGCGAGCGCGTGCAGCGCGGGATAGTCCGCGTCCAGTACATCGATCAGCCGCAGTTGGTAGCCATTGGCGTAGACATCCATGCGGCCTTGGGCATCCAGGCGCGGGCCGTCCACGATGTCCACTAGGACATCGCGTTCGCCGCGTAAGATGTAGTTCTGGAGCTGCATTTGCAGCGTTGCATATGCACTCATTGAAATCTTATCGCGGTTTCACTGGCAATCTGGCGAGCTTTCCCCAATTCGACCAATAATTCTTCCAGCGGGGGAATGTTATCGTCGCGCTCAATCATGGTTGATATCGGCCCGAAGCGCTCGCACGCTATCGCGTAAAGCGACCAGACCGGATCAATCACCGCTGCATCGTGCGTATCGATAATAATGTCGCCACGATTGTCGTGTCCGGCCAGATGAAACTGGCGCACGCGGTCGATGGGGATCCCCTCGACATACTCGATCGGGTCGAAGCCATGATTGATGGCGCTGACAAAGATATTGTTGATGTCCAGCAGGATATGGCAGTCGGCACGCTCGGCTATCAGTCGCAGAAAGTCCCATTCGCTCATGTCCGACTGGGCGAAGGTAACGTAGCTGGACACATTTTCAAGAAGGATTTGGCGCCCAAGAAAATCTTGTACCTGACGAACACGATCAACGACATGTGTAACGGCCTCATCCGTGTATGGGATTGGCATCAAGTCGTGCAGGTTTTTGCCGGCGACGCCAGTCCAACATAAATGATCCGAAATGATCGCCGGTTCGATTCGATCCGCCAGTTTTTTCAGCTCGCGCAGGTAATCGGTGTTGAGCGGCTCGCTGCTGCCGATCGATAGCGAGACACCGTGCATGGCCATCGGGTAGTCACGGCGAATTCGCGCCAGGTTGGCGAGCGGGCGTCCGCCGTCCACCATATAGTTTTCGGAAATGATCTCAAACCAGTCGAGCGCCGGTCTGGTTTCAAGAATGGCTTCATAGTGGGTGGTACGCAACCCCAGGCCAAAGCCGAGATTCGATGAGGAATTCAATTTGGTTGGCACTTAACAATAAAAAAATACCGGGTGCGTTCTCACCTGCGCACCCGGCAATCACTCACTAGGTAAATCTACCGCGCGAAACTTAAGACTTCTTGGCTTCTTCCTTGCCGCCAACCTTCTTGCACTGCTCGGCAGTCATACTGACGAAACCTTGACCTTTGCAGGCACCCTGACCTTTGCATGCGTTCTTGGCGGTTTTGCAATCATTATTGCCTTTGCATGCACTTACACCTTCGCAATGGATTTTCTTCGCTTCCTGCGCGAACGATGGGGTTGCGACGGCCGTTAGCAAAAGGCCGGCTGCTGCGACTGCCAATGCTGCACCACTTAGGGTTTTGGTACGATTCATTTACGGACTCCTTGATAGGTTGGTAGGTGTTGAAAAGCCGCGCTTCGCATGCAGCAGGGGTATGCAGGACGCGTTGCGGCTAGTGCATCGGTCGGATGGAAAAATAATTCCTTACATCCGCTCGATAATACGTTGCCGCAAGCACTTTGGTTTCAAGCTCGGCGCTCGGCCCCCAAGTCGTTAACGCAACTGCGGGGCCGCTAGTCGATGACCTATAATTCGCGTCTCATTGAAGACTCAACTATGACAATCAGAACCCGTTACGCCCCCAGTCCCACCGGCTATTCTCACCTTGGCAATATTCGCACTGCATTGTTCGCATGGGCTTACGCACGCCACCACGGCGGCAAATTTATCCTCCGTATCGAAGATACCGACCAGGAGCGATCTACCGATGCAGCCGTCAAGGTCATTCTCGATGCGATGGCCTGGCTGGGACTCGAATACGATGAGGGTCCTTTTTACCAGATGCAGCGGATGCCCCTATATAAAGCCGCAGTGGTGCGGTTGATGGACGAGGGGAAGGCATATCACTGTTACACCTCTATTGAAGAACTGGACACGCTTCGTGAAGCGCAAACGGCGCGAGGCGAGAAGCCGCGCTATGACGGTCGCTGGCGTCCGGAGGCTGGAAAGACACTGCCATCAATACCGTCTGACTTGAAGCCCGTAGTGCGATTTCGCAATCCAGTTGAGGGTGGGGTCGTTTGGGATGACCAGGTAAAAGGACGGATCGAGATCTCGAACGCCGAGCTGGATGATTTAGTTATCGCGCGGCCAGATGGCACACCTACCTACAATTTCTGTGTGGTCATCGACGATATCGATATGGCAATTACGCACGTCATTCGCGGAGATGACCACGTCAACAATACGCCGCGCCAGATCAATCTTTACCACGCGATGGGAAAGCCGCCGCCGGTGTTCGCGCACACACCGACAGTGCTTGGTCCGGATGGGTCGAAGCTATCCAAACGTCACGGGGCCAAAAGCGTGATGGAATATCGTGACGAGGGCTATTTGCCTGAAGCGATGATTAATATGCTCGCTCGACTGGGTTGGTCGCATGGGGACGAAGAAGTCTTTTCGCGAGAGCAACTGGTCCAGTGGTTTGATGCCAACAAGATCAGTGCATCTGCATCACGATTTGATGCCGAAAAATTGTTGTGGCTGAATCATGAGCACATCAAACGCGCGGATGGCATTGCACTTGTAGCGCAACTGATGCCTTTCTTGCAAAAGAATGGCTTTGTTCTGGATGGGGGGCCAGACGTATCCCGTGTGGCCGATCTACTGCGCGACCGCGCGGCGACGCTGGTCGATATGGCAAATGGCGCGCGCTATTTTTATGTTCGACCCGTATTTGATGAGGTATTATTTAAAGAGCACACCAACGACGCTAGCAAACATGCGCTGATGGAACTTGCAGCGAGCCTCACCTCCATCACCTGGTCGAAGCGCGATATCAACGCGGCAATCAAAGCCAGCATTGCCAAGCACGGCTTGAAAATGCCGCAGTTAATGATGCCGCTACGCGTGCTGGTAACGGGGCAGACCCAGACACCGGCAATAGACTCCATCATGGATGTGCTTGGTCGTGAGGAAGTCTTGGTTCGTTTGAAGCAGGCATCGGCGATTTGATTGGGCGCGAAGTTCTGGTCCAAAGTGACTTTGCAAAAAGCCCAGTCTCCGGCTATAATTGCAGACTTCCATGTGGGGGTATAGCTCAGCTGGGAGAGCGCTTGCATGGCATGCAAGAGGTCATCGGTTCGATCCCGTTTACCTCCACCACAAAATTAGCGTTTTACAAGTATTTTTAAGCGGCTTCTTCGAGTAGCTGTTCACGTTTTTTGTAGTACGAAGCACCGTAGCAAGACGTGTGAGTCCCCATCGTCTAGAGGCCTAGGACATTGCCCTTTCACGGCAGTAACACCGGTTCGAATCCGGTTGGGGACGCCAGCTTTCGAGTAGAAAAATCAACGGCTCGGAGAAATCCAAGCCGTTTGTTTTTTTGTGTGCCATTAGCGCACTACCCTTCGCGCATTAAACACGCTCCCCGTCGCCAGCATCGCCGCGCAAGA
>JANYHZ010000062.1 GCA_025362135.1 Betaproteobacteria bacterium
AACGTCAACGCCATCATGTATGCAACGGTCAACACACAACCGCCACCACCCTCGGCAACAAACGCCGATGTACCTGCGATGCTGGACCTTGTTATCGCCAAGGCCCTCGCGAAAACTGTTGATGAACGCTACCAGACGATGAGTGAGTTTGCGGGCGATTTGAATGAAGTCAAACGCCTTTTGCTCACCTTGCAACCTGGCGGCAAAATGGTAGCCTCAAAGGCTACGTCGCCCAGCAAGGGAATTTCGCTGGAGGCGTTGGGTGTCGGTCGCTACCAGAAAAAAAACGAAACCGTCGATGAAACAAAACCCCTTAAGATCGCCAAAGCTTTTGATTCCTTTGAGGCTACGCTAAAACTCGCCGCAATGACAAATCAGACTGCTGAATTTGACCAGTATATTTCCGACACAAAAAAAATGCAGGCATACAAGGGCGCGATCACCGGTCCGCTTGCGGCGAAACCCGGCCTACTCGATGCCCGCAATTCTGCGTCCGACCCGCCGCACAAGACGGTGTTGCCAGTCGAGGCTCCATATATAGCGCCATCCCTGTCCCGACCGACGGAAATTTCAGACGCCGCACCCCGGAGACTCGCAGGCCTGCAAAGCAGCACAGTCAACAACACTATCGTTCACCTGGCCGTTGTTGTGGTGCTCGCAATTCTCGCGTTTGCGCTTGCGATCTACCTGGTTGCCCGGTAAGACTATCTGGTGCTGCGTTTTAAATGGGTCTTGAGCAGCGTCGGAGCCGCCCCAAGTCCCAGCAGGTAGCAATCAATAATCGGTTCGGCATCCCGCGTGAGCGAAATGAAATCGCGGTTCAGCAACCAGTTGACGATCATCCCGTCAATCAGCGCGTGCATTCCCCGCGCAGCGCGGCGTGCGTTGGTGCCTCGCGGTAGCAATCCCTTCTTAATCGCGTTCTTGAACGCTACCTCAACGTGATCGATGCCGAACGCGGCCTCCTGCAGGCCGAGCAGAGCCGCATCGAGGCAGAGCGTTCGCTCCGCTTCGCGGTGGCAGATTTATACAAAGCGCTAGGTGCTCGTTAAGATTTCGCTGTGAATCGCGGTTTGACACAGTTGGCGAACGTACCGGTTGCGTCGGGGAGTATGCAAAGCGGGCGAAAAGGGTAATATGAATGCTCCATTCCCATGACCAACCATGGAGTCTGCAGCTATGCGCGAATACGACACCCTCCCCGCCCAACGTCTCATTGGCAGTGTCTTCGTTTCCCGTCCCGCACCACCGAAATCGGTGACGCTCGAATCACCCGCTGTTGACGTGATGACCGATTTGCGCCACACGCACGCGGCAGTCATCGACCCGGAAGTAACCATCGAGGCGGCCAACGCCTACATGATGCAGCGCGGTGTGCGCTCCCTGCTGGTGTTGAATCGGGATCGTGCTCTAGGCGGGATGATCACGGCCACCGATATTCTTGGCGAGAAACCATTGCGCATTATTGAAGAGCGGCGGGTGAAGCATCACGACATTCTTGTCTCCGACATCATGACACCGCTGGATCGCCTGGACGCCATTCCCCTGCAGGACGTCCAGCACGCAAAAGTCGGGCACATCATCGCGAGCCTTCGCGATAGCGGGCGACAGCACACGCTGGTTATCGACCACCATGCTCCCGGCAAGGCGCAAGTGTGTGGCATTTTTTCAATCTCGCAAATTGAAAAACAACTGGGCACCCTAATCGAATCGACCAGCGTTGCGAAGAGTTTTGCCGAGATTGAGGCGACGCTGCAGGCGAGCTAGTAGTGCGGCTCGCAGTCGCTGCATAACCCGCATAATCTTGCAAAGATCCAGCATTGGCGCGCCTCTCATGGCAATTTACGTCCGTGATGCCCGCCGAATGGCGTTCTGCATCATGGTTTCGTGCCAATCCCTTTAGTGAAGAGTAGATTGATGTCCGACCAATCAACTCGATTGCCATTTCGGGCGTCACGCGAGTAGACGGCACGAAAGCGCACCGCAGCGGGCACTGCGGCACGGACTCTCACCGTTACAAAGCGCGCTATCATCGCGCCATGGCAAAGAAAACACTCAAATTGTTCGCGAGTCCAAGTGACTGCGAAACCGCGTTTTACGATGCTTTCGAGCGTGCCGATCTCAATCTCATGATGACCGTCTGGGCTGATGAGCCGGGCATTGTGTGTATTCATCCTCAGGGACCGCGGCTCGCAGGGCTCACCGCGATCCGCACAAGTTTTACGGAGATTTTTTCGCAAGGCCCGAATGCGAAATGGAAGGTCGGCGAATTGCGCAAACATCAGGGGCAGACACTCTCGATACACAGTGTCTACGAATCGTTCACCCTGCCGGATAGAAATGAAATCATCCCGCCCGTACTTGCAACGAACGTATATCTTCTGACCCCTCACGGCTGGCGTATGATTTTGCACCATGCTTCCCTTTCGCCCGAGGGGACGACCGTTGAGGAGCAAGGCGTGATGCGGATTCTGCATTGAAGCCATTTGTGGAAGGCTGGCGTCAGCTGACATTTGCGGGTTCGTCGCGGGCTGCATTGGTTGTCGTTGCCCTGCTGCTGCCCGTACTTGTCCCGGCCGCCGAACCGCTCAAAATCCTTCGCACCGCATATCCTTCTGCGGAGAATGGCTTCGATTGCGCCATTGAGTCCGACGACTTCACCAGCACGCTTTGCGACAATATTTTTGACACGCTTCTTCAGTACGATTTTCTGGCCCGACCCATCAGGATGCAGCCTCGCGCAGCCGTGGCACTCCCGGAAATCTCGGTCGACGGCAAAATTTATACGTTTA
Source organism: Betaproteobacteria bacterium (assembly GCA_025362135.1). Taxonomy (GTDB): domain Bacteria; phylum Pseudomonadota; class Gammaproteobacteria; order Burkholderiales; family Usitatibacteraceae; genus UKL13-2. The sequence continues at coordinate 2,793 of JANYHZ010000062.1, forward strand.
GACTGAAACGCGGCATCACATTTACCGACCATCCCGCGTTCAAGGGCAGGAAGCGCGAGCTGGTTGCCGCCGATTACGTCTACAGCATGAAGCGATTGCTCGATCCGACCAATCGTGCCAAGTGGCAGTTTTTGCTCGATGGCAAGATTGAAGGCTTGAACGAACTTGCTGCGGAGGCTAAAAAAAACGGCAAATTTGATTACGACAAGCCCATCCGCGGCCTGGAGGCGACAGATTCACACACGCTGGTGATCCGCCTGAAAGCCCCTGACTACAACCTGCCCTACATTCTTGCCATGCCGGCGACGGCGGCGTTTGCGCGCGAAGTTGTCGAGCAATATGGAATTGCCGTTGCCGAACATCCTGTCGGTACCGGTCCTTTCAGGCTCAAGGAATGGCGCCGCTCCTCGCGCATCACACTCGAGGCCAACCCGGACTTTCGCGGCGAAACTTTCGAGTCTGTTGGCGGCGATGGCGAGAAGGAAAGGGCTATTGCTGCACACCTCAAGGGCAAGCGCCTGCCCCTCATCCAGCGCATTGAAATCGACGTCATCGATGAAGATCAGCCTCGCTGGCTGGCATTCCTGGGCGGGGAGCACGAGTACATCCGGCCGATTCCACCGCCACTCGCCGACGCCGCTTTTCCCGGCGGCAAGCTCGCACCGAACCTCGTTCGGGCCAATATCACGACAACCCCCGACGAGGGTGCCTGGCTGACCTACACCACATTTAATATGGAAGACAAAACGATCGGCGGCTATACCCCGGAGCGCATCGCGCTGCGCCGCGCGATCTCGATGGCATTTCCCATACAGGACGAAGTTGCGGTGATCGAAAAAGGTCAGGCCGAGGCCGCCTGGAGCCCGATTGCACGCGGCATGGCGGGCTTCGTGGATGAGAAGGCCTCATTCCATGAATACAACCCGGCGCGCGCCAAGGCTTTGCTCGATATGTATGGCTTCATTGATCGCGACGGTGACGGATGGCGTGAGATGCCGGACGGAAGCCCGCTGGTGATCGACCACGCCTCCTACCCGGACCAGCGCGTACGCAGCCGCAACGAATTATGGGGGCGGGCGATGGAGAGAATCGGCATCCGTATGACCTTCAACAAGGTTGAAAAACTGCCGGAGCTGCGAAAGCTGGCGACACTCGGCAAAATCACCATGTTCAGCTATGGCTGGATCGCTGACTATCCGGATGGCGAAAATTTTCTCCAGTTATTCTGGAGCAAATCGATCGGCGGGCCGAACTACACGCTGTTTTCGCGACCCGAGTTTGATGCGCTGTATGAGCGCATTAAAGTCATGCCCGATACGCCTGAGCGTACCGAGCTCTACCGGCAGATGGTGCATATTCTCTGGGTTTACAATCCATGGCGTGTGAACACATTGAAGCAAGGTAGCGTCGCCATTCAACCGTGGGTGATCGGCTACAAGAAACATCCGTTCGGCTTTGAACCCTGGCGATATCTCGACATCGACACCACTAAACTGCCTAAACAACTTCGAAAATGAATGGCATCTCGCTTACGCACACGCGGTTGCTATCCCGAACGCTGACGGCGATTCTGCTGGCTGCACTGGGATGGCAACTCGCCTGGTGGACATGGCATTTCATCACGCCATCGCTGAAAACCAGTTCGTTCGCTGCCCTGACAGTCGTTGCGCCCGATATGGCCCTCGGTCGACAGTTGTTCGGCGATGCGGGGCCATCGACTGGCACTGTCGTCGCGGGGCCGCAAACCGGCATAAGACTCAAGGGTGTCTTCGCGGTTGATGGCAAAACACTGTCCGCAGCAGTACTGAATCTAGGTGGGCGCGATCAGGCCGTGAAGCAAGGCCAGGAGCTTGCCGCTGGCATAACTCTCGCGGAAGTACGTGCCGACTTCGTCATCCTCAGTCGCGCAGGCGTGCGCGAACGAATTGACCTCGACCGTTTCGACAATCCCGCTACAAAGCAGGCCGCCGCTGGTGCCGCCCCGGCCACCCAATTTCGGCTGAATATTGCCTCCACCGGCACCAATGCGTATTCACTTTCCCGGCAGGAACTCAATAGCGTGCTGCAGGATCCGCGGCAACAGATTTTTTTCAATGGCCGGTTCGGTGCCGCTCCAGGTGGCGGCGTGCGCGTCGAAGAAGCGCCCGGCGGCTCATTGCTTGAGAAACTCGGTATCAAGACTGGCGATATCATCACCGGTGTGAATGGGCAGCCGGTTAACTCTCAGGGCGACCTGGTACGGCTTTACCAGCAATTCGGCACACTTTCCAGTATTCGCGCCGAGGTCCGGCGTGGCGGTGCGCCGGTCATGTTGTCGTACACGATTCAGAATTAGCCGCGTTTGGTCAGCACTGCCTGCAGGTCGCGCGCGGAATTTGTGTAATGCCCCACCGCAAAGCGCTTGGTCTCAGCCGGCTCGTCGCGCAAAGACTCGTCGAGTTGAAAGGAGTATCTCGACACAAAATCACAGGTGTAGGGAACGTGCGGCGTATTCTTGTCCCGCCATTCCCTGTTCAAATAGACGAGATACCAATGCGACATCGGTGGCCATTGGTGCGTTGGATCCCCATACGCGCTGGCGTGCGACCAATCGGGTGTAATGATTTCAGCCTCGGCGCCGGGCTTCAATACGCGCCAGACCTCGTTGAAAAATGTGATCCGCTCGGCAGCCGTGAGATGCTCGACGAAATGCGCCGAAAATACCCGGTCCACGCTTGCATCCGGCCAGGGCCAGGGTGCAACGCGCAAATCCGCAACCACATCTACACCCGGCAGCGACAGACTATCCACGCCGACGTGCCCTTCCTGTTTTTTCAGTCCGCAGCCTAAATCCAGTTTCATTGTTCCCCGGAATGCTTGATCAAAATATGGGAAGTCATACGGAAAGATGCCGGATTCTCCAGCCCTTCCGCGACTTCTTGCAGTCGCACAGTCTACATCTTCATGACGTACAATTAGCCATCCTTCCACTCGTAGAATCCCGTGAGCGCAAAAAAAATCAAGCAACATCTGGCACGTACCGTCGTCATCATTTCAGCGATCACCGCTGTCCTGCTCATTCAACCGGCCTTTGCCGACGAAAGCGTGTCACTGAACTTCGTCAATGCGGATATTGCGTCGGTCATCAAGACCATCGGCGCGCACACCGGCAAGACATTCATCATCGATCCGCGCGTCACGGGTACCGTAAACATCATTTCGCAAACGCCGGTGAGCAAGGATATCGCCTACCAGATCCTGCTTTCCTCGTTGCGCGTATCAGGCTATGCGGCCATCGAGGAGCGCGGGGTGGTAAAGATCGTGCCCGAAGGTGACGCAAAAACCTCTGGCACAGTCATTGATCGCAGCACGCAGATCTCGGGCGACCGAATCGTCACGCAGGTATTTACGCTGCAAAATGAAAGCGCGGTACAACTGGCGCAGGTATTGCGGCCGTTGGTGGCACCGAACAATTTTATCGGTGCCTATCCTGGCAGCAACGTGCTCGTCATCGCCGACTACGCGAGCAACGTCAACCGCATCGCCAAGATTATCAGTTCCATCGACGTGCCCACGAGTGCCGATTTGCAGTTGATCAAACTGCAGTACGCGAGCGCGGTCGATGTCGCCAATCTGCTTAAAAGCCTGATGCCCGAGACCAATGCCAACCCGACCAATCCGGGCGCACCCGCGAAGCTTTCGCTCGGTGTGGAACCACGCACCAACAGTCTCATTGTCCGCGCCGAAACGCCGCAGATTGTCGCGCGTATCAAGACGCTGATTGCCGGCCTCGATATTCCGACGGCGGCGGGAGGCAACATTCATGTCGTCTATCTGCGCAACGCAGAAGCCGTAAAAGTGGCGGAAACCTTGCGCGGATTGATTGCGGGCTCGTCAGGCAGCAGTGCCGCAGCAGTAGCGCCTTCCACCCTCACCACTACCCCAGGCACCAGCACTGGCGGGGCTCCCAGCCCATCACCGAGTAGTATTCAAGCATACGCATCAACCAATTCGCTGGTCATCGTTGCACCCGATCACGTCTACAACTCGCTCCGGACGGTCATCGACAAACTCGATGCCCGACGCGCGCAGGTCTACGTCGAAGCTTTGATCGTTGAAGTCAGCGCCTCGGTGGCGTCCGAGTTCGGCATTCAGTGGCAGGATTTGTCCGGACTCAATCGCGGTGGATCGCAAGTGATCGGCGGCACCAACTTCGGTGGCACCGGCACCAACATCATCGGTGCAGCCGCCAATATCAGTGCAGTCAATTCCGGACTCAACATCGGCATTGTCCGGGGCAGAATCAATATTCCCGGCGTAGGCGAGGTGCTCAACCTGGGTGCTCTCGCGCGTGCGTTAGAGGCAGATCAAAAAGGCAATGTGCTGTCTACGCCCAATATCCTCACGCTCGACAACGAAGAAGGAAAAATCGTGGTTGGGCAGAATGTCCCCTTCGTGACGGGCAGTTTTACGCAAACCGCGAATGCGTCCACCAATCCCTTCCAGACGATTGAGCGCAAAGACATCGGCTTGACATTGAAAGTCACGCCGCAAGTTGCCGAAGGCGGTACCGTCAAACTCAAGGCCTTTCTCGAGGTATCCAGTGTTGTGCCCACCACGACAGCGGTGAAGTCCGTTGACCTCATCACCAATAAGCGTTCCATCGAAAATACCGTGCTCGTCGATGATGGCCAGATTGTGGTGATCGGCGGGTTGATTCAGGATGACACCAAAAACAACGAGAGCAAAGTGCCCCTGCTTGGCGACATTCCTTTCGTCGGCAACCTGTTCAAATACCAAACGAAGAATCGTGACAAGACAAACCTGATGGTATTCCTGCGTCCCTATGTGTTGCGCGACGGCAAGGCGGCCAACCAATTAACGGGCGAGCGCTACGATTACATCCGCAATGAACAGGGTGCCGTGTTGCGCGAAAATGAATCGTCGCTCCTTCCGCCAACGGGTGGCGCGCAACTGCCACCCGCAAAAGTGCCAGGCAACAAATAATCATGGGTTCCTCCGACGCAAGACAGCGCGACGCAATTGAAACTGCGGACCCCGCCGTCGTCAGCCGCTTGCCCTACCACTTTGCCAAGGCAAAAGGGGTCATCACGGCCAAACAGGTAAATGACGAGATCGAAGTCTGGCTCGCACCAGACCCCGCGTCGGCCACACTTGCGGAAGTACGCCGCATGACCGGCAAGGCGCTAAAACCGGTGCTGCTCTCTCAGGCAGAATTCAACGTGCGGCTTGCCCGTGCCTATACCGCGACGGCCAACGATGCTGGTGACTCCAGTGCAGTGCAGGACGCACTACAAGTCATTGCCAGCAATATTGAAAACGCCACCGATCTTGCGCAATTGACGCAATCGCTGCCGGAAATCACCGACCTTCTCGAGACCGAGAACGATGCGCCCATCATCAAGCTCATCAATGCGCTGCTCACGCAAGGCGTGCGTGAGAACGCATCCGACATCCACCTTGAAATTTTTGAGCGTCGCTCACTAGTGCGATTCCGCGTCGATGGCACACTGCGCGATGTGGTCGAACCGAAGCGTTCGCTACACGCCGCGATGGTGTCGCGCGTAAAGGTGATGGCTGAACTCGATATTGCCGAAAAACGTCTGCCGCAAGATGGCCGCATCATGTTGCGTATCGCAGGGCGTCCTGTCGATGTGCGTGTCTCGACGTTGCCGACGGGTCACGGTGAGCGCGTTGTGATGCGATTGCTCGATAAGCAGGCCGGGCGTCTTTCGCTAGACGGCCTTGGCATGCCCGCGACGACACTCTCACGGCTTGACCATCTGATCCAGCAACCGCACGGCATCATCCTTGTCACCGGCCCCACCGGCTCCGGAAAGACCACCACGTTATACGCGGCGCTCTCCCGCCTGGATGCCCACACCCGCAACATGATGACGGTCGAAGACCCCATCGAGTACGACCTCGACGGTGTCGGCCAGACACAGGTGAATCCACGTATTGAAATGACGTTTGCGCGTGCATTGCGCGCCATACTCCGTCAAGACCCCGACGTCATCATGATTGGAGAAATTCGCGATCTGGAAACCGCACAAATTGCGGTGCAGGCTTCGCTCACCGGCCACCTGGTATTGGCGACGTTGCATACCAATTCCGCTGCGGGCGCGGTGACGCGATTGGTCGATATGGGGATTGAGCCATACCTGCTCGCCTCCACGCTATCGGGCGTGCTCGCGCAACGGCTGGTGCGTAAACTCAACCCCGCTTCGCGTCAGGAGCGAGCGCCGGATGATGCCGAGCGGAGCATGCTGAACGCTGCCGCGAATCCGCAACACCGTAAAATTTCCAGGCTGTTCGAGCCGGGCGATGCGGCAGCCGGATACAAGGGCCGTACCGGCATATACGAATTATTGGCGGTCGATGAAACGCTGCGAAAACTCATTCACGACGGTGCCGCCGAGAGCGACATCACGAACGCCGCGATCAGCAATGGCATGGTGCCACTGCGTGAAGACGGGCTGCGCTGGGTGGCCGACGGCGTGACCTCGCTCGAAGAAGTGTTGCGGGTTACGCGCGACTAGTGTCGTGACCGCCAGCATGCCCGGCTACCGCTACACCGCATACGACATCGAAGGCCGCGAAGAGCGCGGCGTCCTCGAATCGGACAGCCCGCGTCTGGCCCGTTCGCAGTTGCGTAATCAGGGCTTGTTTCCGCTCGATGTCACGCTGATCGAAGCGGCCAACGATGCCGATGCGGGCGCACGAAAACGCAGTCGCAAACTCGGTACTGCCGATCTTGCACGCATCACCCGGCAGCTCGCCACGCTGCTCGGCGCGGGCTTGACGGTCGAGCAAACTTTCGACGCATTGATCGAGCAAGCCGAGTCCGATAAAGAGCGCCAGTTGCTCGCGCGCCTGCGTGGCAGCGTGCTCGAGGGTAATTCGCTGGGCAAGTCGCTGGCCGCGTATCCGGAAACCTTTTCAGATCTGTACCAAACACTGGTGTCGGCGGGAGAAGCTTCCGGCAAACTACCCGATGTGCTTCTGCGCCTCGCTGATCACGTCGAATCACAGCAGGCGATGCGCCAGAAGTTGCTGGTCGCGATGATTTATCCGGCTATCGTACTCAGCGTCTGCGTGCTGGTGGTTGGCGGTCTGATGACCTATGTTGTGCCGCAAGTCGTGGGCGTATTCGAGACGACCAAGCAAATGCTGCCGTGGTTCACGCGAGCCTTGCTGGCGTTGTCGCGCTTTTTGCAAGCCACCGGTGTTTTCTGGCTGTTGATCGCTACCGCCGGATTTCTTGCCGCGCGCGCCGCGCTGAAGCGCCCCCACCTGCGCCGTCGCTGGCATACATGGCTTCTCGCGCTTCCCGTCATCGGCAAAACGATCCGTGCGCAGCAGTCATCGCAGCTCGCCGCAACCTTGTCGATTCTGGTCGGTAGCGGCGTGCCGGTGTTAAGCGCCCTCAGCGCAAGCGTCGGTGTGGTCACAAACCTGCCGATGCGCGACGCACTGGAGCGCGCCGCGCTCAACGTGCGCGAAGGCGCGGGCCTGTCGCAGGCGATTGGGCAAAGCAAACGCTTTCCACCGGTGCTGGTACATTTGATTGCTTCCGGAGAAGCGAGCGGAAAACTGCCGCAGACACTCGCCACCGCCGCCAATCAGCAGCAGCGCGATATCGAGATCCGCATGGCCGCACTCGCTGCGATGGTTGAACCGGCAATGATTCTGTTTATGGGCGCAGTGGTACTGGCGATCGTGCTGGCGGTGTTACTGCCGATAT
>JANYHZ010000069.1 GCA_025362135.1 Betaproteobacteria bacterium
GAAGTTCCACGCGAAGTTAGCCGCCATGGTGTTTGCCGGAACCGCAAGATCCCTGACGCCATTGCTGCCGCCCCGGAGCGTGGCCGTATAAGTCACACCTGCAACAAGCGCACTCATTGGTGTAAAGGTGGCGATACGACCGGTCGCGGCATCCAGCACTACGGACGATGCGATGACGGGTGTCTGCGAGGGTGCCGGACCGGTCACGGTGAATGTCGCAGTGGTGACTGACAACGCATCCATGCGCAAGCCGGATGGCACGCCGAAGGTGCCGTTGATACTCGCGTTGGGACAGACACCGGTGGCACCTGCGGCTGGATTGGTGGAGAGCACTGAAATATTGGTTTGGCCCGGCGGCGTGATCAAACAGATCCCAGTCGCAGGCGCGACAGTGAACGTCGATACAAAGTCATTGACCATGGTATTGCCTGGACTGGCAAGGTCTTTGACCCCGTTCGCGCCGCTTTTGATCGTGACAGTATAGGTGACGCCAGACGTGAGCGGATTGCGTGGCTTAAAGGTTGCCACACGGCCTGTGGCGGCATCGAGAACCACTGATTCCGCGATGACGGGCGTGAAGGCAGGTGCCGGTCCGGTCACGGTAAACGTGGTGGGGGTAACCGTCAATGGATCCATCCGCAGACCCGAAGGCACGTTAAAGGTCGCAATTACACTCGCACTTGGACAAAAATCCGTAGCACCAACCGATGGGAATGTAGAGAGCACCGAAACATTTTGCGGGCCACCCGGAGTCGGCGGGTTGATGATTGGGCCACCCGTGGTAAAGGTCCACACATAGTTACTTGCCGCTGGCAAGGCGGCTTGATTGCCTGCCAGTTGATTGCCCGCCAAATCAGTAGCCCCCGTGGTGATCGTGACTGTGTACGTCGTGGTGATTGCAAGTGCGGCCGCAGGCATAAAGGTGGCCGTTCTGCTGCCGACTGCATAGCTCACCGTGCCAGCCGGGGACACACATGGTGCTGCACACGTAACCGTAAAGCTGGCGGCATTGATCGTTGCCGGGGCCATTTCTTCAGAAAAGACGGCGGTAATTGAGGTATTGGTCGGCACGGCGAGCGTCGGGCCCGGAATAGTTGTCGCCGGAATGGTGAGCGTCACTCTTGGGCGGGTGGTGTCTGGTGCCACGCCGGTGGTAAAGGTCCAGACAAAATTACTCACCAGCGTCAGGCCGGTCGTGTCCGTTGCCCCGGTGGTCACTGTGGCCGTGCAAATGGTGCTGGCCGGGAGACTGCTCGTCGGTGTAAAAGTCGCGACGCGGCTTGCGGCGGTATAGACAACGCTTCCGGTGACGGGCGTGCCAACCGGGCACGACAGCGTAAAGGTTGATGCGGTGATCGTCGCCGGATTCATGTCCTTACTGAATGCGGCGGTCACGAGGGTGTTGTTAATGGGCACGCCGTTGGCATTGTTGGCCGGGGCCACCGCAGTCACTGTGGGCGGGAACGGCGCAACGCCACCCGACCCCAGGATGGGATCTTGTCCGCCACCGCTACCGCCGCCGCATCCAACGACCAACACACTTAGTAGTACTGCCATGCACCACGGCAGAATTCTGGAATAACGCTCAAATTTGTTCATTTTTTATCCTTTTTTTCTAATCCAGAAAGTCATTTCATGTGCGGTACTGAGATCCGACTGCGCGTTGGCGCAGGGTGTCGATTTAGCCGATTCAGTATTGCCCTCTAAGAACTCCGTGTCCGTGCGATAGCGCACATTGCTTTGAGTTCCGCAACAGATCGGGTCTTGCATTCCTGCTGCGGTCGCTGCCTGAATACAAGACCCCGACCGAATTACTGAAAACTTACTGGCGTGGTTCGCCGTTGCGATTAACCGCGACGGTATCGCCGGGAGGAGAGCTCATTTGTACCCGGTGCTCAACACCGCGGTAGTCATAGGTAACGTCCCAATATGCGGGTGCGCCGCTGGCAACCGTTTTGCATCGCTGTACGTCCCGGTCGTACGATCCGCTGTCGCCACGACCCTGGTTGGCTCCAATCAAGCCACCTGCAACGGCGCCGCCTGCGGTGGCTACGTCTTTGCCTCGTCCGCCGCCGACCTGATGACCCAGTACACCGCCGATAATTGCACCAAGGACCGCACCGCCGACGTTGGCGTCGCCACGACCGTCGCCGGAAACCTGCTGGCGCTCTACCCAGCAGCGTTGCTCGGGCGGGCCCACAACGGCGCGAACGGACGTAACGGGCGCTTCGTACACCCTCTCGTTGGCGCGCTGGCGATACTCATACGTAGCCTGGGGAAGCGGTGCGGGTGCTTCATTCGGATAGCTTGCCCGTTGATTCACCGGGCGCACCGAAGAAATCCGATCATTCATGCCCATCCCGTTAAGCGATTCGTAGCTGCCTTCGCGCAACACCACGCAGGTACCACCGAAACGTTCGTCCGTGCAGGCTTCCCAGCGACCGCGACCGACGACCACCGATGACGCAAGATCATTGAATCCGTGATTTGCGAAGTTCATCACTTGTCGGTCTGTCGTGAATGCCCGCCCGCGAAAACCGTCGTGTTCGTAAAAAGTGATTTGTGCTGCCGCCTGTGTTGCAAGCAAGACGGTCGTCGCGCCGAGTGCGGCTTTTAATTTCCAGTTCATGATGATTGATCCTTTAAGTGGTTGTAGCGTGCGTTGCGCAAGCGGATTTACGAGTTACAGATCGCAAATTTCTCCTACCATCACACCTTATGCCCACCCAGCCAACTCAGCCAGCTACCATCTCCTACACTTTTGTCGGACAAATACGCGTTTGGTTGTAGTCGCACGCGCAGGGCCCGCCGCCCAATCGCACGTAGCCTTATGTGGGTTACCGCACAGAGTTCAGCCGCCGAATGCAGGACACTCGGTAACTTATTGGACGTTAGCGCATACTCTCAAGTAGCGCGCACGATTTAGTTACATCGTCGAATTTCTACAATAAAGAGACCTAGTCATGAACACTTACGTCAAACACGTCACAGCACTCCTGCGTCACATCACCGATGCTGCCGAAATTCGACTCAGGAAGTATGTAATCTGTGCGGGTCTTGCATTTGCCGCGCTGTTGTCGGCCTCTTTTGGCGTTTTCGCCGCGACTGCACCAAATCTTGGAACGGAGGCCCCATTCGGCGTCGTTTCCACCACCTATGTAAACACGTCGGCGGGGACGGTTATCACCGGCAATCTTTGTTTTACGACGGGACCAGCAGTTACACCCGTGGTGACAGGCACAACCGGACCTTGTCCTGTAGCTGCAGGGCCAGATCAACTCGCTGCCTTGGCGACCGTGAACGGTCAGCTCTGCACACCCCTCCCCGTTGGTCCTCTTGAAGGAATCAGTATCGGCGGCGGGCCACCTGGAACCTTCCCTCCTGGTTGTTACGCCCGGGCTGGCGCACTGGATATATCCGTGAACGGGGTAGTGACCCTGAATGGTGCCGGCGTTTACATCTTCAGATCTTCGGGCGGCGCGCTCACTACAGGTGCCAATTCCCGCGTTAATTTGGCTGCTGGTGCCTGCGCTTCCGATGTGTTTTGGGCACCCGTTGCCGCAACGACCCTCGGTGCCAACGCGGCACCCTCGCCTACACCCACCTTTGTGGGAACCATCCTGGATGCCGCCGGTATCACACTTGGACAATTTGCAAATTTGTCCGGAAGAGCGCTGGCATTTGGCGGAATCGTTACAACGGACGCTTCGGTACTCTCTGTGCCAACCTGTGCCCCATTCGTCCCGCCGAACAACCCGACGGTCGCCAAGGCCTTCGTTCCGGCTAGCATCAACGCCGGTGCCGTATCGACGCTCACGGTTACGTTAAACAATGCCAATGCGACAGTCGCAACGCTGACGACCGCGCTGACCGACAATTTGCCTGCTGGCGTAGTGATTGCAGCAGTGCCAAATTTGGCAACAACCTGCGGTGGCGTTGGTGCCCTGGTGGCGGTAGCGGGAGGTTCAAGCGTGACATTACCAGCAGGGCGCTCCATCCCGGCCAACAACAGTTGCACTTTTAGCGTCGATGTGACGGCGGCGGCGGCAGGCACGTATCTCAACACGATACCCGCTGGTGCCTTGGTAACAAGTAACGGCAACAATCTCGCGCCCGCCAGTGCCACGTTGACCGCAGTCGTCCCGGGCACAGTGCCACCGACGCTCGCCAAGGCTTTCGCCCCGGCCAGTATCAATGTCAATGGTGTCTCGACGCTCACCGTTACGTTGAACAATGCCAATGCGACCATCGCAACGCTGACCGCACCGCTCGCGGACACGCTGCCCGCGCAGGTGCTGATTGCGGCAACGCCTAACGCGAGTACCACGTGCGGGGGCGCTGGTGCGCCAGTGGCGGTAGCGGGAGGCTCGACCGTGACCTTGCCGGCAGGTCGCACGATTCCGGCCAGCGGCAGTTGTACCTTATCCGTCGATGTCACTTCTCCTGTGGTTGGTGGCTACGTCAACACACTGCCCGTGGGTGCCCTGGTGACCAGTAACGGCATTAATGCCGTGTCGGCTAACGCCACCTTGACGGTCGTTGCTCTGGTCGCAATACCCGTCCCTACGCTGTCCGAGTGGGCGATGATCATGCTTGCGGGACTGCTGGCCTTTGCGGGATTCGCAGCGTTGCGCAGACAGGAGAAATAAGCGTCGCGGCTGCTCTCAGGCCGCCAATGCCAATCGGGAGATTGGCATTGGCGCGTTCTTGCATTCGCCGTACCGTCGTATTGGCTGATCAGTATCGTCGCGGGTCTGTTTGCCTCGCAACTATTGGACCTCGTCCACATGGTCAGTCTTTTCACTCTTGGCCACGCTGCTGCACGGAACAGATTGCCTGAGCACGCGAGAGTCTGACGACAAACGGTCGTTCTCGAAGTGAGCCCGGTGCAGACATCTTACGAATTTGCATCGCCGCATACGATGGAACCAAGCGGCCAACTCCGGGGCGAACGAAACAACGTGGCGTCTGACGATTTCTGATATGCTCAGTTCGTTTTTTGCGCGACTGCAGAATAGCGAGTATGGAGAGACTCCATGCGCGCGGTTTATTCCCACACACTCGCGCATCCATAACACAGGAGTATGCCATGAGCACTCATATTTTCCACGTCACCCGCCACCCACAATTTTTGCGTGGCCTCGCGCAATCGCCGACGAGGCTTCATCGCGTTTATGCAGGCTTGGCGTTCGCCGCGCTTCTCGGCGTATCGGCCTCTGCATTGGCTCAGACCGCGCCCCCGCTGGGGTCGACCAGCACCTACGCCGTCGTTTCCAGCACCTTCACCAATGCCAACACGGCGCCACAAACCATTCTCAATGGCACCGCTTCGCAACCCGCTGTTTGCTACACCACGGCACCAGTAACTCCCCCTCTGAGCATTACGGGAACCACAATTGTGCCTTGTCCCCCTGCGACCGGTGTGGACCAGGGCCTCGCTTTGGCGAATCTGAACGGTCAGGCCTGTGTTTCGCTTGGCGCGGGCGCGATTACGCTGGACTCCATAATTATTGGGGCTAACCCGCCTGGCGTCATCCCGCCGGGCTGTTATTCCAGCGGAGGCGCGATGAATGTCACCGCCACCACGACGGTGACCTTGAACGGTGCGGGCGTCTACATCTTCAGGCCAGGCGGGGCGCTGACGACCGGTGCCAATTCCCGCGTCATCCTTGCCGGTGGTGCCTGCGCTTCCGATGTGTTTTGGGCACCCGTCGGTGCCGCCTCGCTAGGCGCGAATGCTGCACTCTCACCCACGCCAACCTTTGTCGGAAATATTCTCGATGCAGCGGGTATTTCGATCGGACATTTCGCCAATGTGACGGGAAGAGCATTGGCATTTGGCAGTACCGTCACAACGGATGCAAATACCATCACCGTGCCCACCTGCGCCCCGTTCGGTTCCTTCCCCGTCCCTACACTTTCCGAGTGGGCAATGATCCTGCTTGCAGGGCTGCTGGCTTTGGCGGGCTTTGCAGCGCTGCGCAGACAGGGTAAGTAAATTATTGTGGCGGCTGCGCGGAGGCCGCAAATGTCAATCGCGATAGTGGCAGGCGCTACACGAACCATCGTGTAGCGCCTGTTTCCATTCACCTACTGATGGCGCGCTTCTTCATTCTCTTTGTCGTCATACTGGCGGCGTTGTTCGCGGCCGAGTTGGCGGCACCGGTGCAGAGCGCCCTCGTGGTGCCGTGGACGCAGGCGCTGGTGCGGATCAGTGCCGACCTGATTACTTTTTTTGATCCCCGCGTTGCCGTGTTCGGCAATGTTCTGCAGAGCACCGCCAACGGTTTTGCGCTTTCCGTGAGGTCGGGCTGCAACGGCGTGGAAGCGGCCATGATACTCATCGCCGCCATGCTCGCTTTTCCTGCATCCTGGAAGCACCGGGTGATCGGCATCATCGCGGGCCTGTTTGCCGTACAGTTATTGAATATCATCCGCGTGATCAGCCTTTTCTATCTCGGCCAGTGGAATATGACGGTCTTCGACTGGGCGCATTCCTATCTGTGGCCCGCTCTCATCATGCTTGATGTATTGATCGTCTGGATGATCTGGATTCGGACGCTGCCCCGGGTCTATTCGGCTCCCGGACCGTCTATCGCAGAGGCCGATGCGAGTTTGCAGCAAGCGACAGCGCGATGACTGCGGCTGGCCTTTCCCTCAAGCGGTTTGTATTTCACACCTTTCTGTGGTTGCCGCCGTGTTCCGCAGTCTGGTATTTGATCGCGCCTTACCACAGCGATGTGGTCGGCAGGCTGGCGCGGATGCTGATGAATGAGTTCACAACCGGCATCGTGTCGGCGATTGAGCAATCCGGCCTCAATATGGTATTCGTCACCACCATCAAGGTACACCCTGAATTGGGACGAACCGCCTTGTTGACACCGGAAGTTAATCCGCTTACTTACACCTATGGCGTCGCGTTGTTCGCCGCGCTTATGCTCGCCGAACGCGCCAAGTGGTGGAAAATTCTTGCCGGTGCCGCCGTGCTCCTGCTCTTTCAAAGCTGGAGTATCGCTTTCGAGGTAATGGCCCAAATCATGCAGCTTGGCCTTGATGTTACTGAACAGGCCGGTGTTCATGGTTGGCGCTTGATGATCGTCGATATCGGCTATCAACTCGGTACCTTTATCTTCCCTAGCCTGTTACCGATCGTGCTCTGGGCAACGACGAGCCGACTGGTTCGTGACAGCATTCCCGCTTTGCCCAGGCGCGAGCCGACATCTGGATGACCGCGACCAGACACGCGCTACCACTTGCCGCAGGCGCGCGTTTCGCATAAAGACCACCCACGAATCGCTGCATTGTAGCCAGATAAGAACAAGCACTGGCGCGCCATTACGAACGATTTCAGCCTGCAAGGCCCGCCAGCTGGCGTTCTACGATCAAGTGGCTGCCGCGTAAAAGCTGATTTCGACCGAATGCGGCTGGCTGTCATCGACGAGCGGAATGACGTTTTCGGTTTGCGCTACACCATCCACCGTCACGCGCATCTCTCCCGGTTGCTCCCCATCGCAAGCGATCTTTTGCACGACAGCGATTCGATAGTCTGTTTCCCGGTAGCGGTACTGCATCGTGTAGCCAGGCCAGTCCGGCGGGAGACATGGTGCAAAGTGGAGCTTGTCGACATCGAGCCGCAGACCCAGCAAAGACTCGACAATGAGCCGATACATCCAGCCAGCCGAGCCTGTGTACCAGCTCCATCCTCCGCGGCCGGTGTGTGGAGAAACACCATACACATCGGCCGCGACCACGTACGGCTCAACCTTGTAGGTCGCGACTTCTGCCGCGGATCTCGCATGGTTCAGCGGATTGATCATCGTGGTTAGCTCCCATGCGCGTCGGCGATCCCCGAGCGCTGCAAATGCCATCGCCGCCCAGATTGCCCCGTGCGTGTATTGCCCGCCGTTCTCTCTCACACCCGGTACGTAGCCTCTGATGTAGCCCGGATCCTGATCGGACTTGTCGAAGGGTGGATCGAGTAACTGGATGATGCCGTCGCGACGGCGGACCAGCCGCTTATCCAGCGCATCCATCGCCATCTGCGCGCGTTTTGCCTCACCGACGCCCGATAGCACCGACCAGCTCTGCGCGATGGAATCGATTTGGCATTCCTCGTTGTTTGCCGACCCGAGCGGCGTGCCATCGTCAAAATACGCCCGGCGATACCATTCGCCATCCCAGCCGTTTTTCTCGATATTCTGTGAAAGTCTGTCCCGCTCGTTCACGCAACGCAACGCAAACGCCGTATCGCCGTGCAGACGCGCAACCCTGGTGAACTGCCGCAGTACTTCGCAAAGAAAAAATCCAAGCCAGATGCTCTCGCCTTTGCCGTGCCTGCCGACCATGTTCATGCCGTCGTTCCAGTCGCCCGAGCCAATCAAGGGCAGCCCATGCGCACCGGTAGTGAGCCCGCGTTCGATGGCGCGCACGCAATGCTGATAGAGGCTGGCGGCTTCGTCTGACCGGCCTGGCAAGTCGTAGTAAGAGTCGTCTTCCGGCGCGACTTGCCGGCCTTCGAGGAAACGAATGGATTCACTGAGCACGCCGGTGTCGCCGGTGGCCAACACATACCGGGAAGTCGCCAATGGCAGCCACAGGAAGTCATCGGAACAATGTGTACGCACGCCGCGACCGGAGGGCGGATGCCACCAATGCTGGACATCGCCCTCCCGGAACTGCCGACCCGCGCATAGCAGGAGGTGCTCGCGCATCAACTGTGGCCTGGCGTGAACGAGCGTCATGACATCCTGCAGTTGGTCTCTGAAACCATACGCGCCACCTGACTGGTAGTAGCCGCTGCGCGCCCAAAGCCGACAGCTCAGTGTTTGGTACACGAGCCAGCCATTGACGAGCACGTTGAGTGAGGCGTCCGGTGTCTCAATCTGCACCGCGCCCAGCGTGCGCTGCCAATACGCTCGAACTTTCTCCAGCGCGTCACGCGCGGCCGGTGGACCGCGATAGCGTTGTAGCAGTTTTTGCGCATCATTGAGACTGCGCCCGTCACCGAGCAGGAATATGCACTCGCGCTCTTCACCGTCGGCCAGTTCAAACACCGTCTGGATTGCGGTACAGGGATCCAGGGCGGCACCGACCTTGTTGGAAAGGTGCGTCCTGGTCATCGCGATCGGGTCGTTCAGTGACCGATTGCGGCCGACAAACTCCGCGCGGTCGCCAGTGAACGTACGCGCGCTATCGTCAACGTCAAAGAACGCGACATGTTCGGCGAATCCGGTGTTATACGTATTGCGCGCATGCAGCGCACCGCTGAGCGCATCGACTTCCGTAACAACGTGCATTGTCGATTTCGCCTTGAGGTCGCCAAGCACCCACTCCACGTATCCGGTGACTGAAATCCGGCGCGCGCGATTGGACTCGTTGCGTATCTTCAGCACCGAAAACTTGACCGCGTCATCGAGGGCGACGTACACCGCAAGAGTCGAGCGAATGCCGTCTTCGGCGTGCTCGAACGTGCTGACACCGAATCCGTGACGGCTCACGTACGGGGACAAACCGCCACAGGGCAACGGCGTGGGCGACCAGAAGTGCCCACTCTCCTCATCGCGCAAATAGAAGGCTTCTCCGCTGGCGTCGCTGACGGGATCGTTATGCCACGGCGTGAGCCGGAATTCATGCGCGTTCTCGCTCCAGGTGTAGGCCATGCCGCTCTCCGAGATGACGGTACCGAAGTGCGGGTTGGCCAACACGTTGACCCATGGCGCGGGCGTGGGCTGGTCACGCGTTGTTGTGATGACGTACTCGCGACCGTCGGGTGTAAAGCCGCCGAGTCCGTTATGGAAAAGTAGATCGGTCGGTGTTGGCAACGACAACCCATTGGGGACGGTCGTCAGCACATCCGTGCGGACGCGAGTCGGCTTCAAGCGGGGCAGATTCAAGTGCGGTACGCGCGCATCGCCCAGACTGCGCCGGTTGACTTGGTCCGCCAATGAGCCACGCCGGTCGCTGATGACAGCGCGCGCGACTGATTCGAACAAGCTGCGGTCCTCAATCGACATGTGTTCTGCGGAGCGCACAAAAATGCCGCCGGGCCGGTCGATTACCTGCGCTTCGATACCCGCTGCAACCAGGCCCATGATTTGTTCCTGCAACAATTGCCGGTAGCCGCCGCGATCTTCGTTCCAGATCACCAGGTCCACCACGAGCCCCTTGCGCCGCCAGTACGCGTGTGCCTTCACCAGCTGGCGCACCAGTTCGATATTGGCCGGGTCGCCAATCTGCAGCAGTACGATCGGCAAATCGCCCGAAATGGCGTAGCCCCACAATCCCGATTGGGTACGTCTGTTCCGCAACAGAACGCTGGTTTCAGCACGCAATGACGCGTTGGCGTAAACGACGCAACTGGCGAGGCTGGTGTAGAGCTGAGCATCGGCTTCGGTTGCGTTGATTTGTCGCAGCACCACCTGGCTGTGCGTCCACGACAACTCGAAGACGCGATCAGCGAGTCGCCGATCCTGATACTTTTCGACCAGCGTGATGGCCGCATCGCGGGTTTCACCGACGCCGGAAACGATATCGATGGTTGTCGTTTGGCGGGGTTCGAGTGTGATCCGGCACCGGATGGCGACGATGGGATCGAGCACCGAACCCTGGCTTCCCGATAGTGGCGCGGTACCGGTCAGCGCGATGGGTGCGGCGACGGTGCGTCCGCGACCAATGAATTGCATGCGGTCGGTCTCGTATGAGACCTCGCCGACTTGGGTACCATGCACCGCCAGCAAATGGAACATCCACGGTGCATGTTCGGCCAGCGAGCGCGGCCTTCGCGTAGACAGAATCACCTGACGTTTGGCAATAATCTCGGTTTGCACGAAGAGATTGCTGAACGCCGGATGCAGTGCGTCCGCATCGGCCGTGGCAAGCACCACCTCCGCGTAGGTGGTGACCTCGATGGTGCGACGGGTGCGTGCCCGGTTGTAGATATGCACGCGCCGCAACTCGATCGGGTCTTCGGGCGAAGCAACGATTTCGGTGTGCGTGTCGTAATCGAGGTCACGGCGACGGAATTCGGCGCGACCTTCCGAGAAAATTGCCTCGTAGGTTTCCGCCTTTTTGAGCGTTGGCTGATGCGAATTCGACCAGAACGTCCCGCTTGCCTCGTCGCGGATGTAGCAAAACGTGCCCCAATTATCGCAGGTCGCGTCTTCGCGCCAGCGCGTTACCGCCAGATCTTTCCAGCGGCTGTAGCCACCACCGGCGTTGGTCACCATCACGTGATAATGATTGTTCGATAGCAACTGCACTTCGGGTGTCGGTGTCGCAGCAGTGCTGATCACACGCACCGGCATTTCCTGATCGTTCGCCGTTGCATGTATGGTGGCGAACCTGACGGTATGCAACTGCAAAGCACCCGCCTTCGGTACGCGTTCCTGCAGCAATAAGGCCGTCGCCTGAAACATCGGCTCCGACAGGAAACGCTTTTGCATCGGACGGTCAAGGAGCACATACGCGAGCGACAAAAACACCATGCCCTGATGATGTGCCATGAAGGAGCGAATTACGGCACTGCTTTGCCCGCGTGGCAAACGGGCTGCGGTGTAATCGACCGCCTCATAGAAACCAAATTTTCCAGCCAGCCCTTCGGCGGCGAGTCGTTCCAGATTCTGGCACGCTTGTTCCGGTGCGATCATGAGTGCCAATGCGGACGCATAGGGTGCCACAACGAGATCATCGGCCAGCCCGCGCTTGAGCCCGAGGCCCGGCACACCGAACGCGCGATATTGATAGTTGAGCGCGGCATCGACCGTGTTGTAGCCGGACTCCGAGATTCCCCAAGGCAGATTGCGTTGCGCTCCGTAGGCGATCTGTCGCTCGACGGCTGCGTGGCAGGTGCGGTCCAGCAGGGTGTTTTCAAAGGTCGGCATGACCAGCAATGGCATCAAGTATTCAAACATCGAGCCACTCCACGACAACAGCGCCGGTTCGCCGCCGGTGGGTGCGAGCAGACGGCCAAGCGCAAACCAGCTTTCTTGCGGCAATTGTCCCCGCGCAATCGCGACGAAGCTGCCCAACCTGGCTTCGGATGCGAGCATGTCGTAGAAACTGGAATCCTGCCGGTGCTCGCTGACGTTATAGCCAATGGTAAGCAGGCATCGCGTCTTGTCGTACAGGAAGTCGACATCCATTGTGGCCATGTCATTGATCTGCACTGTCAGTCGTTCGATATCTGCAAGTCGCTCCAACGCGATGCGGCTTGCTTGGGTCGCGTCACGGCGGATCGCTAACAGGCAATCGCGTTCGTCGATGGTCGCGTCCGCCATTCGCTGCTCGATGGCCGTCAGCCACGTGGCGTTGTTCGCCGCCACCTCGCGCAGCGTAGGAATTCCGATGGCATCGAGGGTGTTGCGCAGTCTGTCCGATGCGGTTGACAGTTCAGGCTGTTCAACCCACGGCGCAAGAAATGTCAGTTCGTCGATGAGACGTTGACATTGCCTACTCAGCGCCAGTGCCCACCACTGTGTGTCGTTGCTATCCGCGGCGCTGGCGTCACTTTCGAGGCTGGCAGTCAACGCTGCGGTGGATCGCGAAAATTGTGTCAGCCAGGTTTTCGTGGCGACGAGCGTGGCGGGCCGGTAATCGGACGCGGATGCAAGCTGACGCGCAAGTTCATCGAGCAACCCTGGCGTCGCCGCTGACGCATTTGCCATGGCTTCACCGAGCACGCCGAGCGTGTCAGATAGACCGTCAAACAGGCGGGGGCTGACAATCGGCTCGTCCGGCAACGCGAGCAGTCCCGGCCGCAACGTCAGTAAATGGCCTGCGAGGTTTCCGCTGTCCACCGAGGAAATGTAGAGTGGTGGCAGCGGTTGCATTGTTTGGGTGTCGTACCAGTTGTAGAAGTGGCCACGATTTCTTGTCAGGCTGGCCATCGCCGCAAGCGTGTGCAGGGTGCGCTCGATGAGTTGCCCTGCAGGGATATAGCCGAAGTCGAAGGCCGACAAATTGGCGAGCAGCGCCAGCCCCATATTGGTCGGCGACGTTCGGTGCGCAATCACCCCGAGCGGATGCTCCTGATAATTGTCCGGCGGCAACCAATGATCGTCGGGGCTGATAAAGGTCTCAAAGAATGCCCAGGTCTTGCGCGCGTTTTTTTCAGGAAAACAATTTGCCGGGCGGTGAGCTGGGGTTCGCGGCGCGCGATGGGCTGACTCACCCACCAGGCGATGGCGGGCGAGGCCATCCACAAAAATAGAATCGGCCATGCGGCCAGCAGCGCAGCAGATGCAGTCACCGCCAGGTAAGCCGCCGTGGCGAAGGCGACGACGGGCGCGACCCACATTGTCTGGAAGCTGGCGAGCAGGCTGGTTCGATCCGCTCTGTTAGCGCTCGCTGACGGTGTCCACTCCAGCAGGCGTTTGCGCGATACGGCGATGCGCCAATTTGTGCGGGCGACTGCGTCCAGACTGAAGAAAGCTTCATACGGCAAGCAGGATAGGGTGAAAGCCGCCTGGGCGAGTTGCCCGGTAACCGAAAGCAAGAGCCACTCAAGATGCTGGCCAAACGGCACGTCCTCCGACTTATTGAATAATTCAACAAGTGAGGCCACCAGGCTTGGCAGCAGGATGATGCCAATGACAACCGCAGTCCACAGCCAGCCTGGCGCAAGGACGGTCCAGCCCAGCAGCAAAACAAACGTCAGGGCGACGGGGACCAGGCTGCGCCGCAGGTTGTCAAAAATTTTCCATTGGGAGAGTGCGGATAGCGGGTTTTGCCGCCGGTCCATTTGGGAATCTGCGCCATCGCCGGGTACGTGCCGCAGCAGCCACGATGCAATCTGCCAGTCCCCGCGAATCCAGCGATGTCGGCGGCTCACGTCGGCGCTGTAGCGAGTCGGATATTGCTCATACAACTGCACATCGCTCAACAGGGCTGATCGCACATAACAGCCCTCCAGAAGGTCGTGGCTGAGGATACGGTTTTCAGGGAAACGCCCTTTCAGCGTGCGCTCGAAAGCATCGACATCGTAGATGCCCTTGCCGATAAACGAGCCCTCGCCGAACACGTCCTGATAAACATCGGAGACGGCACGCGTATACGGATCGATACCAGGCTCACTGCCGAACAAATGCGCATAGCGCGACTGGTCGCCACCCGAGCGGATCACGGCTACGCGCGGCTGCAAGATGCCATAACCCTCGGTTACGCGCTGACGGCTTTCATCAAACACCGCACGATTGAGTGGATGCGCCATGGTGCCCACGAACTGCCGGGCGGCGTCACGCGGCAGCTGTGTATCGGTGTCTAACGTGATAACGTATTTCACATCCTGCAGGACTTCGGTCGCCCCGACGATGCGCGAGAAGCAAGAGTTGCCGCCGCCCCGAAGCAGCGAATTCAAATCGGCGAGCTTGCCGCGCTTGCGTTCATGGCCCATCCATACGCACTCCTCCGGGTTCCAGCGACGCGGGCGGTGGAGCAGGAAGAAATGATCGTGCAAAGCATGCGGGTACTTTTCGTTCAGCGCCCGAATCTGGTCGTCGGCTAGTCGCAGAAGGCTTTCGTCTTCGGCAATGGTTTCCTGCGCGGCATCGCGAAAATCCGTAAGCAGAGCGAAGTGCAGGTTTTCGTCGCGATTCGCTAAAAACCGGACTTCCAGTGCTTCGACCAATTCATCGACCCCTGTCGCACTCGTGAGCATCGTCGGGACGACAACCAGGGTGCGCGAGGTGGACGGTATCCCTTTCGAGAAATCCATGCGCGGCAATAAATGCGGTGCCACCAGCAATGTTGAAAGCCAATTCGTGAGCGCAACCGCCAATTGGCTAATGGAGAGTAACAAAAGTGCTGCGGTCAAGACGACGATCCAGCCAGGCTGCGCTGCGCCATTGACCTGCACAATCAGGCCACCGCCGAGGAGCAGCGTGATCAGCGTGATCGCGCCCAGATAGGGCACCATCGCCAGCCGCCTGCCTGTTCTTCGTATTGCCTCGAAAAGCGAAATCCGGCTTTCGACTGCGCGCTCAAGCAACGGCAGTCCGTGGTCGACAAGGTAAAAGCCAACGTGCGCGTCGCGACATCCGGGACCATTGGCGTCCGCATTCTCACGTGCAAGGCGAATCGCGGTTTGGGCAATCTCGTATTCAGACATCCGGCTTCGCTTACCGGTCGCTTCGATCACGTGTCGATAGCGGTCACGGGTCGCAAAATCCATTCCGCCGTAGACACAGGCTGGATCCAGAAGCAACGCGTGCTCGACGGGGCTCATCGTTTCAACAAATTGGCGCCAGTCCATCGCAACCAGAAAGCGCAGGCTGGCGATGCTGTTGCTGATGGAAACCTGGGCCGAGGCCTGCTTTTGGCCTTCCGACTGCACCAATTGCTCGATCGTCAGTTGCGACTCGGAGAGCAGTCGCTCGATCCAGGTTAGCGCCAAAGCCAGCGCTGCGCCCTGCCCTTGCAGGCGGCGCACAAATTCCGCAACAAACTGCGTGGTCATCGGCGGGTTTGATCGCGCCATATCGGCGATTACGAGTACCAGATTTTTGGGATCTTTTTCGGTGATCTCGATCATGCGGTCCGCCCAGGAGTCGGCCAGATCGCGGTCACGCAAGCCATCGGAAACACGGACGGCTACACGTCGAAGATTCTCGATCAATGCCAGACGCAACATGATCGGGATTGCCCACAATTCGCCCAATTTTAGCGCGGCTTTGGTCTGGTAGGCCGTGACGAAGCGGCCCAGGTTTTCCGGGTCCACACGGCCATCCCCGTGCGAGATCGTCTGCAAAGCAATGTCATACACGCGCGGCAAACCTGCCGAGGTACCGCGCGCCAAACGCGGTAGCTCGCGGCTGTACCCTTTTGGCAGATGCCGCTTGGCGGTCCGAATCTGCTCTTCGATAAGATAGAAATTATCGAGCAGCCATTCGCTCGCGGGGGTAATCCGGTGATTCGCCTTGACTGCTTCCGTAAGTTGATTGCAGACGCCGATTAGCACCGTTTCGTTTTCTGCCAGGCGGGCCAGCAGTCGAT
>JANYHZ010000084.1 GCA_025362135.1 Betaproteobacteria bacterium
GGTAAGTTCTCCATCGACGTTCGTATCGCGCCCGAGCAGTCCGCGAACGTAAGCGAATACGGCACCCACCGTCAATTTGCTGTCCACGATCGCGAGATCGGCATCCGTCTTCCAAACAGATGGGACAATTTCCCGTGTAGACAGTCGCGTCAATACCTGGCTACGGATGAACGTCATTTGATCCACCAGCTTCTTGCCCAGAACCCTGCTGGTAAAACCGCGGGTCTCCAACGCGGTGGGCACATCGAAGCCGTTGATCACCAGTGCCTTCTTGGTGAGCTCACTCGTCGCGACGACTACGATCAAAATCGTTACCATCACCAACAGGCTGGCGATGATGACATTGCGCAAAACCAGCAGACGCTTGGAAACCCAGTCGTACTTATGGGTGCGCGAAAGCAGTTGCAACTCATGATCGATACCGTGCAGGGTCTGGCTCAGGCCGGGGACGGTGACGGAAACTTCTTTGGGCGCATCGGGCGCGGCATTGCCCACCAAGGTTTGTATGACTGGTGCGCTTGTCGGCAACTCAACGACCAAAGCGGCGGCATCACTCTCATTGGCGGTTGCTGCCCCGTCGGTCGCAATGCGATCAGATGTGGCTGGCAACTCAAGCCCATTCGGTTGCCCAGATGCCGTCGTCATCTCGAAACCTCCCTATTCCAATTTTTGCAGATCCAGCATTGGCAATCTTTTCGAAGCGTTTTCGCCCCGCACACCGCACCAAATGGCGTTCTTCGTATCGTAAGTGAAGCGCCGCGCGTATAACCTTCGTTTTAAGGCTTCGCCTTGTATTTCTGAAAGTCCGGATGCTTCGGCTCAAGCTCCAGCGCCTTGGCGAATTTTTCGTTGGCCGTGTTGGCATCGCCCAGCGCCACCAGCGATTCACCCCACTTCGCGTATGGCTCGCCCCATTTTGGATCGAGTTCCAGTGCTCTCTTGTATTTGACGATGGCGCCAGCGTGATCGCCTTTTGCGGCGAGCATCTCTCCCCAGTAGTGTTGCGTCACGCCCAGCTTGGGACCATGTTCCATGGCCAGCTTGAACTGCTCTTCCGCGCCTTTGGTGTCGCCCATTTTCACTAATGTCCGGCCCAGTCTCGCATAGTTCAATGTATATCCGCCTTTCAGTGCGATGAGCCGGCGCGAGGCAGCCGCAGCCTCGGCGTACTTGCCTTGCCGGTAGTAAATGTCGTCGAGTGAAGACAGCGAGCCGGCGAAGTTGCGTTTCATACTCGCCTCCGCCAGCTTCTGCGCGGCGTCGAGGTCGCCTTTGGCGGTCATCGCCTGGATAAGAAACGTGTTGCTGGTCATGCCCAGTTCGAGCGATTTCTTGTGCGAAGCAATGGCATCATCGTAGTCGTGCATCGCTGTCTGGGCACGGCCCAGGGCAACATAGTTGATGGATTGCGTCGGAGACTCGGCAATGTTTCGCTTCGTCATTGTCAATACCCGATCAAAGTTGCGCAGACCAAGGTGCCCCTGTATCTGCAATTCGATCGCCGTGGGGCGTGATCGTATGTCGCGCTCGGCAAACGCGACACGTTCGAGGCGTTCGCCGATTGCCACCATTGCAGCGTAGTCGCCGCGAGGACCGAGTCGATATGCCTTAATGCTCAAGGACGTCGGGTCGTCTGGATTGAGTCGGAGTGCGCGCTCCTCGGCATCGACCGCAGCGGCCTGGTTCCCGACGCGGCCATAGTATGCCGCGAGAAATCCCCAGGTATCTGCATCGTTGGGAAACTGGCGGCTGCGCTGCTCCAGAAAGGTCAGTGCCTCGGCGACGCGATCCTGAACAGCAAGCAGCGCCGCAATGTTTCGCCACGCGCGCGAGGATTGTGGTGAGACCCGTAGCGACTCTTCCCATTTTGTGCGCGCGCCCGCCGGATCGCCGTCCAACTGCAACAACCGCCCCCATAGCGTGAGCGCGAGTGCAACTTCCTCCGGGTTGTCGGCACGCGCCGATATGCGCACCGCTTCCATCGCGCCCACCCGGTCGTTGCGATCAAGCCGGAACTGCGCGAGGATCGCAGGCTGGGCCTCCAGCATGATGTGCTCGGCCGCTTTCAGCATCAATCCGTCAAGCTCTTCGAACTTGCCCGTGACGGTCCGGCTGGGCTTTCCGCGTTTGCGCACAGTCACGGAAACCTGATCGCCCTGTTCGGTGAGTTCGCCGTCGATAAAGGTATCCCGTGCCGAAAATCCGCGCAGATAGGAAAACAAGGCACCGACCGTGAGCTTGGTATCGGGAATGGTGACATCCGACTCGGCTTTCCAGACCGACGCAACGATTTCCTTCTTCGCCAACTGCGAAAGCGTTTGTGTGCGGATGTACGTGATCTGGTCG
>JANYHZ010000224.1 GCA_025362135.1 Betaproteobacteria bacterium
TCCGGCATCAGGATCACATCCATTTTTCCGGTCGGGCAATTGGGTGCACTCAGCAGTTGGAGCGCTTCCTCGGCTGCCAGTTTGCCGCAGCCGTGAAACCCGGAACGGGCGATCACTTCCGCGCCACCTTGCTGACAAAAACCGTTGTACTGTCCGCCAAAGGAGCGGGTCTGTGCATGGCCATCGGCGAACGCAGTGACGGCGAGCGAAGGCACCAGAAAGTCAAACTCCTGATCGACTGTTGCGCCGTCGGCGGTTACATAGAGTTGCTTTGTATGGGTGGTCCAGAAAGACGCCGACCAATCGACAATCCGGTCGTCGATTTTGCAGGCGGCAGACTCCGCACTGAGCAGTTCGATTTTTTCGCGCCTGGAAAGCAGCATCGGCTGCTGCACAGGCGTGCGGTAGTGGCCCGATGGCTTGGGCATGGCAAATGCGGAATAGTCCGCAACGCTGCGACCGGCGGTGAGCCTTGCCCATTCATGCGCACGTGCGGTAGCCTGACGCAGGCCTGACTCCGATAAATCGCTGGTGGCTGCGTAACCGTAGCCGCCTTTGTCGATAACGGTGATCATCACGCCACGGTCGATACACGCTTGCGGCGGCTCAATAACGTTTTGTCGTACTGACAACTGCTCGGTCGACTCTTCAACGAATCGAAGCGAACAAAAATCGACGGCAGGGATGAGGCTTTTGAACGTGGATTGGAAGGAGGCGGTCATGTTGGCGATGGGTGTCAATGGAAAAAACAATTCACTATTTTAGCAGCGCGGAAAAATTGGCACTGTTTTTTTGCCCTCACGGTGGGACAATTCTGACTCGAACAACAGGATAAAAACATGAAAAATATGTTGCACCTCGTCGCTGCGTCAATCTTGCTGATATTCTCTGGCGCGACGGCGCTCGCACAAGCTGATGCGCAAGCCAGGTCGCAAGTGGCTGCTTCGGCACCCCCGCAGACACCGAGTTCGCCAACTTCAGCGGTCGCACCCGCACCCGGGCCGTTACCAGTTGTTGATGCTGCAAAAGAACTGAAAGGCACCGCATTGGTTGAAGCGTTGCGAAAAGGCGGTTTCGTGTTGTACATGCGCCATACGGAAGGGGGTTCACTTGAGGAGAAATGCGATGAGACCAGCGTAAGCGCAGTGGGCGTAGAAAATGCGCGCATTGTCGGCTCGGCGCTACGCGAATTGAGTATTCCGATTGGCGCGGTGCGTTCTTCTGCGCCGTGCCGGTCTAATGTCACGGCTTCAACGCTGGGCTTGGGCACGGTTGACATCACCGAAGACCTGAATCCGGTCGCGCCACGAGACGGCTTCGATATCGGTGCCGCGCGGACCAAGCGCTTGAATGAAATGCCGACTGCGGGAACAAACACGGTGCTGGTTTCGCATTTGCACGGTTCGCGCAAGAAAGAAGAATGGGTACACCTTCAATTGGGCGAAATCATTGTGTTTAGGCCCGATGCAAACGCGAACGCGGAGCCGGTCGCACGCATTCCCGTTGCAGGGTGGGCGGCCCTTAAAAAGGCGATGGCCGATGCCGCAGTGCGGTAGTCGGCCCTGATCGTCTATTGCATGAAACTCGCCCATAAAAAGTCGAAACTCCAGCGTCCGTGCGGTTTTCGGCAAACAAATGCCTGAAACGCCGCGCCGGTGCTGGTGTTTAAATATTGCTTAGGCGGGCTCCCGCCAGCACAGCAATTTCCGGCTCTGTCATCCGGACCAAATGCCACTCCGGCATGATGGTCGCGCCCAGCGATTTGTAGAAATTGATCGAGGGCGTGTTCCAGTCAAGCACGCGCCACTCGAAACGGCCACAACCACGCGTAACGGCGAGTGCGGCGAGATATTTCAGCAACGCCTTGCCGTGGCCGTGTCCGCGCGCAGCGGGAATGACGAACAGGTCTTCAAGGTACAAGCCGGGCTTGCAAAGGAAAGTAGAGAAGGTCGTGAAGTACAGCGCAAAGCCGATCGGCTCGACGTCGTCTCGCGCGATCACACATTCGCACGAAGGCATCTTGCCAAACAATGCCACCCGGAGCATGGCTTCATCGCCCGTAACCATGTGTTCAAGTTTTTCATACACCGAAAGCTGGCGGATGAGATTCAGGATGGTGACGACATCGGATTCGGTGGCTGGAAGGATGTTGAAAGTATTGGTCATGATCAAAAGTCATTTTTCCATTCGCGTATCGCGCCAAACACAAGTGCCGGTGCCGGATTGGCACCGATGTTGCGTTTGAGTCTGGCTGCGGCTGCGGCCTGCACGGCGGGCTGATCCCAGCGGAGGAATGGGTTGGTGGCAAGTTCAAGATTGATGGTGGAGGGAACAGTGGGCAGATTGCGATGCCGCTTGGCCGCGCAAAAGGCCTTGCGCAATTTGAGATCGCCGTTGCCTGGTTCCACGGCCTCGGCGAACTTGATATTGGCCATCGTGTATTCGTGCGCGCAATATACTTTGGTCTCGGGCGGCAGACGCTTCAATTTTGCAAGCGAAGCCGTCATCTGCGCGGCGGTACCTTCAAACAATCGCCCGCACCCACAGGCAAACAGCGTATCACCACAGAACAACATACCTTGGCCGAAATACGCGATATGCCCGGCCGTGTGGCCGGGAACATCCAGGACGTCGAGCGTGAGATCGATACCGGGAACGACGATTCGGTCGCCCTCGCGCAGCGCGTGTGATCGCACCGGTATCCGCTCGGTTGCAGGCCCAAAGACGGGTATTTTTCCGCGCAGATCAAGCACATCCAGTAAATGCTCGACGCCGCCAACGTGGTCGGCATGGTGATGCGTACAAATGATCGCTTTCAGCCGAAGCGCGCTGGCACTGAGGTAATCCAGCACAGGCTTGGCGTCGCCCGGATCCACGACCGCAGCGAAACTATCCTTGTGAATGACCCAGAGATAGTTGTCTTGGAACGCGGGTACAGGATGAACGCTGAAAACGGAAGAGGAGGGCACGCAGAATCCGCTAAAATGACACGATGATTTGCGAAAGTTTACATGACTGGTTTCAAACGCCGCTCGGCAACTACCTGCTCGAACGTGAACAGGCTTGGCTGGATCATCTCACACCCGACATATTTGGCTTTCACGCCGTGCAGCTTGGTCTGCCAAAAATCAATCTCCTTAGCGCATCGCGAATCGTTCACTGTGTGACCGTCGCTCCGGAAGCCGGACTTGAACGAAGCCATGTTCGGGCACAGTTTCACGAACTCCCGTTCGACACGCAGAGTATCGACTTGTGCCTGCTGCCGCATGTTCTGGAATTCAGCGAAAACCCCCACGAAGTTTTGCGCGAAGTCGACCGCGTGTTGCGGCCTGAGGGCAGGGTACTGGTATTGGGATTTAATCCATGGAGTCTGTTCGGGACGCGCAAACTGTGGACCTCCAAAGGCTATCCCTGGCAGGGGCAGTTTGTGAGTCTGGTACGCATAAAAGACTGGCTGCAATTGTTGGGTTTGGAACCGGCATCGGGCCGGCTCACCTGCTACATCCCGCCTTGCGACACCGAGCAATGGCAGAGGCGGTTTCGCTTTCTGGAGCCAACCGGAGATCGCTGGTGGGGTGTCGCAGGTGGCGTATACATGCTAGAAGCAATCAAGAAAGTACAGGGTATGCGATTGATCGCACCGGCCTGGAGCGACCAGAAAATGAAGGAGCGCAAATTTGCCGCTGCCGCAAGATACAAGCAGTCGCATACCGCCTTGCAATTGCCGGACGTCACCCGCCGCACAAACCATCTGCATGTGGTGAAATAAACATGGTCGAAATTTATACCGATGGTGCCTGCAAAGGTAACCCGGGCGTTGGCGGCTGGGGGGCGATTTTGCGCTTTGGCGGAACAGAAAAAGAATTGTTCGGTGGCGTGGCCAACACCACCAATAACCGCATGGAAATGACTGCGGTAATCGAAGCGTTGCGGTCGCTTTCGCGGTCATGCGATGCAGTCGTGTTTACAGATTCGTCATACGTCCAAAAGGGCATCAGTGAATGGATCCACGGGTGGAAACGCAACGGCTGGAAAACATCTGACAAGAAGCCGGTGAAAAATGCAGATTTGTGGCAGACGCTCGATCAGCTTGCCGCAGGACACAAGATCGAATGGCGGTGGGTAAAGGGCCATGCGGGTCATCCGGAAAACGAACGTGCGGATCAACTCGCCAATCGTGGCGTGGATGCGGTGCTGGCCAATTCATTCAAGGCTGCACGATGAGTCGCCAGGTCGTGCTCGACACTGAAACGACCGGGCTCGATCCCGCGCTCGGCCACCGCATCATCGAAATTGCCTGCGTTGAGATGGTCAATCGACGCCTAACGCGAAACAACTTCCATAAACGCGTTCATCCGGACCGCGACATCGATGCAGGTGCAACCGCCGTGCATGGCATGACGTTGGCCGATTTGGTGCATGAGCCTAAATTTGCCGAGATCGCGGATGAATTTCTTCGCTACGTCGATGGTGCCGAGCTCATCATCCATAACGCACCGTTCGACGTAGGATTCTTGAATGCTGAATTGCGACGCATCAAGAAACCGCCGGTGACAGGCAATTGCACGGTAACCGACACGTTGGCGATGGCCAAAGATTTGCATCCTGGCAAGCGTAATAACCTCGATGCCCTTTGTGATCGCTACCAGATCGACAACAGCGCCCGCACCGTCCATGGAGCGCTCCTTGACGCTGAGTTGCTATCCGACGTCTATATCGCCATGACTCGTGGCCAGGACAGCCTTGCGATTGGTCTGGATGCAGGTCTCGGCATCGCACTGGTCAACGTTGTCTCGGCTGCGCGTCCCGAGAAACTTAAAGTGCTTCGGGCGGATCAAGACGAGGAAAAGCGCCACGTTGACCATGTGGCGGCTATTAACGGAGCGAGCGGCGGTAGGGCAGTGTGGCTTGCCCTGGTGGTTTAATCCGAAGCTTCCGCGTAGTCGTCTGCCAATCTCGTCATGCGCCGCAAGGCTCACGGTAGAGTTTCCCTGAAGAAGCGTTCGTAAGCCTTTATAAGTTATTTGTAAATTATTGGCAGTTAATTTGTTAATCCTTGTGAAATTGTGAGTTTCTGCACACATGGTCAGCCCTTAGCGGCAGATAATGCGGGCACAGTGTAGACCTCTCAATATATGGCCGTACAGACACAACAAATTACGAAACGACTCAACGTAAATCTCGCCATCGCGCTGCTTTTTGCATTGGGCTTTCCCGACGCGACGGCGCAGCGGGTTGTCGCCGATCCATTGCAGATCAAATTGGTTCGGTCGAAGGTTGTGATTGATCGCGGTCGTGAAGTAATGGAAAGTGCAGCGCTGGCGAAGCCCGGCGATATTCTTGAAGAAGTCGCCACCTATACCAACACCTCCAAAGCCACGTTGAAAAATCTCGAGGCAACCCTTCCGGTTCCTGCTAATACGGAACTCGTTATGGCCAGCGTGAAGCCGGCGAACGTGAAGGCGAGCGTTGATGGCAGGGAATTTTCTGCGCTCCCGCTCGTAAGTAGAGTGCGGCAGCCGAATGGCGTTGAGGCTGAAGTGGCCGTGCCACTCAGTGAATACCGATATCTCCGTTGGTATCCCGGCGAACTCTCACCTGGCAAACCGCTGTCAGTTTCCGCACGCTTTAAAGTCTCAAATAGTCCGCTCGGTGCCAATAATGCTGGAAATTAAATCGAAACGGGCAGTAGTTGTGAGCCTGAATCCCGTGCATCAAACGCGCGCAGCAAGGCTTAGACAATGCTTTTCAATGGCCGAAAATCACGACGTTCAAAGTCTATTCATGAGTCTCTGTCCGCCCATCCGACAGTTGAATTCACGAGCGTTCGCGCCGGTAATTTTTTCGCTGTTTTGCGTAGCTTTGCTTTGTACCCCGATTGTCGCTGCGGCGATGGCACCCAAGGATGCGGTTATTGGGAATCAAGCATCCGCGACCTATATTGACAGCACTTCTACCTCTCGTACATCCACGTCTAACACTGTTCAAACGACGGTTGTGCAGGTAAAAGCCTTCACGCTAACGCAGGCCGGCATGCGATCAGCCTCTTCCAATCAGCAGGTTTGTTATCCGCATACAATCACGAATACCGGTAACGGCCCCGACACTTATGCGTTGAATGTCCCGAGTACGGGCGGAATGTTCGCGCATACCGGCTTGGCCTATTACCTGGATG
Organism: Betaproteobacteria bacterium; assembly: GCA_025362135.1. Taxonomy (GTDB): domain Bacteria; phylum Pseudomonadota; class Gammaproteobacteria; order Burkholderiales; family Usitatibacteraceae; genus UKL13-2. The sequence goes on from JANYHZ010000224.1 coordinate 6,176, forward strand.
CGGATCAAAACGGATTGCCGGACTCTGGCACCGCCATCAACACAAGTGGTCTGCTCGCCGCAGGATTGTCATTCAATTTTGTGGTCTGCGGTACCACGCCGGTAGCGGCCCCAATTGGTCAGCAAGGCACGATCACCGTGTCCGTTACGGATACCAATACGCCGACTGCGAATACGCAGAGCCGCACCGACACAACGACTATTTCGGCCGCTTCGATCTCGGTACAAAAGAAGCTTTCCAGCGTTCCGCCCCCGGGCTACACGCCGGTTCCGTCTGGAGCAAGCCCGAATGCGGGCCCGCTTTATGTGATTTTGGAATACGTCAACAACGGTACTGTACAAGGCGACAACCTCCTGGTCACTGATGTTCTGCCGTCTGGATGGCTGTATGTGCCGGGAACAGGTCGCTGGAGCGGCAGCGGCGTAACAGCATTGACGGACGCGATGGGCGGTGACCCTCCCGGCGTTTCGTACTCCGCACCAACCACCGCGATAAGCGGCACGATCACAGGCACCGTTACCGCCGTGTCGGCGTCTACATCGGGAAACATCTATTTTCAGGTAACGATTGCCCCCAATCTGGCGGTGACCGCACCGTCTAACCAGTCCGTCACCACCAACACCGCGACATACCAGTACTCATATACCTTTTTCAATACGATGACGATGATGAATCAGGTCGTTAACGTGCCATCAGCCAATACGAACAGTGTGCTCTACTCGATATTGCAAACAGCTGGCGTCGCCATAAACGGTTCGGCGACAACCACGGGTTTGACTGACAGTGAGCCGGTGACGGTGGCGAATGCTGCGCCCGGCCAGACCATCTCGTGGACCGATTACATCTGGAATACCGGAAACGGTCCTGATAGCTTCGATGTCTCGATTCTGAATACGCCGCCGAACGGGTCTGCATGCAGCCCGGCAAACAACGCAGCGATTGGACAGTGCACGTTTCCTGCCAACACGATTTTTCAGATTCTTTCGTCCAATGGCATGACCACATTGTTGGACAGCAATGGAAATTCGACACCGGACACTGGGGTAATACCGGTACCAGCCGGTGGCACTTGCGCGGTGCCGTATGTGGTGAGTGTATCCATGCCACTGCGTTGTGGTTTTCCGATCATCATCCGCGCGACGCTGCCAGCGGTCGCTGCGCCTGGCAATAACAGCGGCAATGGCTACCAGATTACGGTTGGTGCGACGTCATTTTTCAACAACACCGTCAATGACACAGTCCCGGACAGAATAACGACGATCGCTGCGAATACGGTTGACCTCACCAATAATGTGTCGGTGGTGGGTGGCGCTACGGTCGCACAGGGGCTCGGTCCGGACAATTTGTTAGTTATCACGACGAACGTGGTGACGCCTGCCGTCGCCGCGACCACCACAACCCGCTTCCAACTCTATGTCAATAACTCCAGCCCGCTCGCACAGATTTATAGTTTAAGCTCGTCCTACATCTCGGTGCCGGCAGGCGTTGGCTTGTCCAATCCGCCGACCGGCTGGAGCGTTGCCTTCAAGCTGGACGGGGGCACAAACAATTGCGCCACAACCACCGGTGCCGCGATTGCATCGACCGGCGCGACGCCGATTTCTGCTGGTGGCAGCCGACTGATTTGTGCTGAGGTGGTTGTACCCGCAACCAATGCGGGCACGGTCGGAACGCCAACTTACGTGGCCCCCGGTGCCTATGTGTTGCAGTTCCGCGCGCAACAACAGTCTGATGCAACGGTGTTCGACACCAAACGTGACCAAATTACGATTCAACCTGTTCATAGCGTGGCGATTACACCAAATGGCGCGCAAAGCACCGTCCCCGGTGGCGCAGTGATTTATACGCATGCGCTGACCAACAACGGAAACGTTACCGAGCCGATTACATTCCCCACTGCAGCGTTTTTGACGGACAGTCAGGCACCGCCTTACGCGTGGACTTCCGTTGCGTACGTCGATACAAACATGAACGGCATGCTTGATATTGGCATCGATACGCCAATTGTCGCCGGGGCGACGGCATTCATGCTTGCTGCCAACGCTTCTCAAATGATTTTTGTTCGTGTCAGCGCGCCGTTGAGCGTGGGCAGTCCACCAAACTTGACCTCGATCACGGCAACGTACAACAGCGGCGGAAGTACTGCAACCGCAACTGATCTGACCACGCTAACAGATGGGCTGAGACTCGAAAAGTATCAGCAGTCGCCAGGCGGTACTGGCTCTTGCGTGACGACACCGATAACGGCCCTGACGGGTAGTGCGCCCAATGCGCCTTGGAGCAATGCTGCCGTCGCGGCAAGCGTCAACACGATTCCCGGCAGGTGTATTGCGTACTTGATTATTGGCACCAACGCATCAGCCGCCAATATCACGAACATCAGTCTTGCCGATGTGGTTCCCGCCAATACGACGTTGGCCGGTGGCTGCGGTATACCGACGGTCACCGGACCAATCGCATTGACGGGCGGGCCGTACGTAAATGGATTCACTGGAATCGTTTCGGCTGTGTCGTCACCCATGGCAACGACGCCACTACCACCAACTGGAACCATTACGTTGCAGTTCTGCGTGAAGATTAATGACATGTAGTGGCGAAGGCCTGCCAATTGGTGTCGTGGCATGTTGGCCGCCAAGTAAGGGAAAGGACAACTTTTCCGATCTGCACATATTACTTAAGTGAATGTGAACTTTTGTGAGCCCAATGGAAAAGATGGCAATGTTCACTTTGTTCGAAGGGCAAGTAGGCTAGAGTCAATTGATGATGTACCGGTGCCACCTCTCATTCAAGCGAAGCGCTTTCAGTCGCCCTTATTCAAGGCTAGGCGAACTCGCCTTCTTTGTGGCCCTGCTGGCTGCTGCAACACTTGGTGTGGCGGCAATTCCCCCTCCCGGGACGATCGTGTCCAACACGGCGACCAGCACCCAACAGGTTGGCGCGTCGTTGCAAACCACATCGACGAACACCGTTCAGGTCACCGTTGGGGCGCTGAGCGCAACGGCACCGACATTGACCAAGAGTTTTGTACCACCCTCGATTTCGCTAGGCGGGAGCGCAACGCTCAGGTTTCTGCTGACGAACGTTGCCGGCAATCCCGCACAGTCGGGGCTGGCTTTTGTAGATAGTCTGCCTAGCGGGCTTCGCCTTACCGTAGGCGCATCTGCAGCGGTGTCCGGTACTGGTTGTACCGCAACGATTGCACTTGTTGCGCCTTCCTCCATCAGCGTTTCTGCCGGGGCAATGAGCGCAGGCACTGCATCCTGCGTCATTATTGTCAACGGTGTCACCAATAGCGGACCGGGTAACCCGGAGTGCGCGACGAATCCCGCAGCGTTCACCAACGGGCCATCGTCAATCTCGGGACTCGTCAATGTGGTTAACGGCGTAACCAATCAATGCTTGGTCGTCGCCGCGCAAAATGGGTCGCTGGTCGACAATCAGACCACAGTGTTGAATCCGGGCGTGACGTATGCATTCCCACATACGCTTTTCAATGGACCGCTCGCCGATACTTACAACATCTCGGTCAGCAATCTTGCTGGCACGTTTAATTTTACTAGTGTTCAGATTTATCCCGATGCCAACGGGGATGGAATTGCAGATGGCACCGTTCCGGTCACTGGAAACATAAACCTCGCCCCCGGCCAATCGTTCAAGTTCGTCGTTGTGGTCGGTGTTCCGCCTTCGGCGCTCGGTGGAACAAGCGACGAAGTGCGCGTGACAGCCGCGAGCACGCTTCCCGGGCGGCTACCAATCCCATCGAACGTGGATCATGTCGATGTTTTCGCGGGCCCGCCCGTCCCGCCCAACCTTGATGTCACACTGATCAAGTGGCTGAGCCAGAATTATGGCATCTCACCGAGCGGTCGATACAGTGTAACGATTCGCTACGCAAATACAAGCCATGTTGACGGCGCAAAAAGCGGAGTGGAGGTGTCTGATGCGTTGCCTCCGGGAATGACGTATGTTCCTGGGAGTCTTCGGGTTCGACCCGTCCCGGGCGGACCGGCCTTCACGCTTCCGGGTACCAGTGGCACGACGACGCTAAATGGCGCGGCGGCGACCTACACCACATCCGCGAATAGCATTTCAGTGATTTTCTCCCGTCTCAACCCCCGCGACGAGGGATTCGTGGAGTTTGACGTGAACATTACGGCGGGGATTGCTGCCGACACGGTTATTCAGAATACAGCGCAAGTCACCTGGTTGGACGCCATGGGTGTTCCAGTTGCGCCACGGATATCGAATACCGTCGATTTTCGGGTGACCGGCACAGAAGGCGTAACGCTGAGGGGGATGACAATTCCAAGTGCCGACCCGGGTAGCACGGTCGTCTTCGAAAATCTGCTTACCAATCGCAGCGCCCGTACGGACACGTTTGACATCACGCTTACCGGCTCAAACTATCCGCAGGGAACCATATTCAGGGTTTACAAATCCGATGGGGTCACACTGCTCGCCGATACAAACGGCAATGGCGTGGCGGATACCGGGCCGGTGGCCGCTGGCGCCACATACCGCATTATTGTCAAAGCCGAACTGCCGATTGCAATCACTGGCGGGCCTTTTACCATCGCGAAAAACGCACAGTCGATTTCCAATCCCCTGGTGCGCGCAAGTGACAATGACGTCGTCGGCGCTATCGCGCCGTTTTGCCGGGTATTACTCGAGCCAAACAACACGGGTCGCGTTGCACCAGGCGGATCCATCACATATTCACATGTGCTCACCAATGTCGGCAATTGCACAGAGACAATTACAGTACCGTCGAATTTCCTGACGAACCTTGCGCAGGGCTGGACCGCTCAAGCGTTTCTGGACAATCCGCTGCCCGGTGCGCAGTCAATTGTCGGCGTATTGGACGCAGCCGACGCGGAGCTTTCGATTGTCACGACCTTCACATTGCCGCCTGGTGCCAGAGCCCTCTTTCTGGATCGTGTCACGGCACCGGCAAATGCCACCAATGGCAACAGCAACACGACTACCCTGCGAATCAACGCCAGCTCGGCCGGGCCGCTCTCGGTCACTGATGTGACCACAGTGTCGATCGGCTCCTTGGGCGATATCAATGACGAGATCGTCGGATATACGGATCCAGGATTTCTGCGCAGAACCGTGTGGGGTTTCATCGGCAGACCCCTCTATTTGCGCGCGAATGCACCGTCTTGCAATGCTGATCCGACGATGATTGAACGTCGCACCGTTATCATCACGGGGCCAAACGGAGAACGCGAGGAGCTCATTGCAACAGAAACCGGGCCGGACACGGGAGTGTTCGTCGTTGAAACGATCAATATTCGTCTGCCCCCGGTGACTGCCGGCGATAAGGTCCTCCAAGGGAGGCCGTTTGATACGTTTCAGATCGAACTTATCGGTTGCGGGAAGAAAATTTCAACGACAATAACGCTCGTCGATCCGCGCGGTGTGGTTTTTGATAGCAGGACGAATCAACCTGTCGCGGGGGCGACGGTGCGTGCGGTTATTGCCTCCGGAGGCATATGCACGAGTGCACCTGCGGCTGTCAGTGTGCTTGAATCGGGCCAGCTAGTTCCTGCGCCTAGTTCCGTTGTGACTGGATTGGATGGAACATTTACGTTCCAGCTTGTTTCCCCAGGAGACTATTGCTTACTCGTCTCTGCACCGAACGGGTATACGTGGATATCGCGCGTCGTCGCCTCGCAACTGCCGGGCGGGCGGAATATTCTTGCGACCGGACCGACCACAGGTGGCTCATATGGCGGTGTATTCCGTGTTGGACCGGACACGGGACCAGTCATCGTCGATATCCCGGTTGATGGTGGATTAATCGGTGGTTTGTTTGTGCAAAAGATCGCGTCGCGCACGGTGGTTGAGATCGGCGAACTCCTCGACTACTCAGTGACCGTAACCAATAAAACAGGTTACGCGCTCGACCAAAGCGACGTTTTTCTCACGGACACCTTGCCTTCCGGATTTTCATACGTGTCCGGTACTGCTCGCAAGGACGGAAAGTCAATTGCCGATCCGCAAGGTGGCGGTGGCCCACGTCTGGTATTCAATTTGGGACGCATGAACCGCGATCAACAGATTGCTGTTACCTACCGCGTTCGAATCGGGCCGACAGCAATGCAGGGAGACGGCATCAATCGCGTGGTTGCCAACTATCGTATCGGTACGGCTAGCGCACTTCCAGGCGCAGGCAGCACGCTTTACAGCGAGTCAAATATCGCGACGGCAAGAGTTGATATTGTTGGTGGCGTCTTCTCTGATCGCGCCTATATCGTGGGCAAGGTTTTTGCAGATTGCAACGATGATGGCGTTCAGACCGCTGCAGGTGCCAACGACACCAAAGGTGCCCTCGAAACCGGTATTCCTGGTGTGCGCGTCTTTCTGGAAGACGGCACCAGTGCGACCAGCGATAGCGAAGGTAAATTCAGCTTTTATGGTTTGCTCGCCAAAACGCATGTGCTCAAAGTTGATCGGACAACGCTGCCGTACGGTGTTTCTGCTGAGGACTTCGCGTTGCTGTCCAATCGAAATCTCGGCAAGGGCGATAGTCGGATTGTCGATTTGAAAAATGGCGAGCTGCATAAGGCGAATTTCGCGATCAAGGTGTGCCGTGAAAATGTCCTTAGCGAAATTAACAAGCGCAGACTTGCCGCGATCAGTCTAAAGACAGAAGTTGAAGGCCGTCTGCAACAAAGATTGGAGAGTGATCCGAATCTTCGCGCAGCAAGTGATGTCAGGGCATTGCCCGCTTCCGGCGAGGTTGGCAATTCTGCGCCAACAGCCAACATCGCCGCACCACTTTCACTCGGTGCATCGGCCCCGGCCGCAGTAAACAGTTCGGCTGCATTGTCGAAACCTGCTTCCCGCTTCGATACCCTGGCGGTCCCACAGTCTGACGTTGCGCCAAAACGGTCTGAGCGTGCAGCGCGTGAGCCAGAAGTTCAACTGGAAATGTTGCTGCCGAGTGAGGACAACACTTTGGGGTTTATCGGACTGAAATCTGGTGACGTGTTGCCCTATTCGCAGACCACAGTCCGTGTCAAAGGCGCTGCTGGCACAACATTCAAGCTGAAAGTCAATGACAAGGAAATCAGCGCGGATCGCATTGGTAAGAGAGCGGTTTTTGCTGAAAAAAGTTCGCAGGCATTGGAGTTTTTCGGCATCGATCTCGCGGTCGGTGAAAACACGATTTCTGTGATCCAGTTGGACGAATTTGGCAACGCGCGCGGCGAAAAATCCATCAAGGTCGTGGCACCAGGTGCATTGGCCATTGTCAAAATTTCGTTCGTTGAAGGAGAGTTGAAAGGAGGCGTGATCGCCGACGGGAAAACTCCGGCTACGGTCGTGGTCAGTCTTTTTGACCGCAACAATGTTCCTGTTACCTCCCGTGTCGGGATCAATCTCGCCGCATCGGCTGGCAGATGGAATACCGAAGACCTGAACCCGAACGAACCAGGATTACAAACCTTCGTGGAAGGCGGCCGCGCCGAATTTCAGTTGATTCCACCTTCCGAGCCCGGTCAAGCGCAAATCAAGGTCAGTAGCGGAGATGTCAAAGGCGAAGCCAAGCTCGACTTCCTTCCCGACTTGCGCGATCTGATTGCGGTCGGCGTCATTGAAGGCGTATTGAATTTGCGTAAACTTGACGCCCGAGGATTCGCACCTGCGCGGGCGCGGGACGGGTTTGAGCAGGAAATTACGCATATTGCTCGTACTTGGGGCAATGGCGAACGCGATGCCGGTGCCCGTGCCGCGATGTTCCTCAAGGGTAAGGTGCTGGGCGAGTACCTTCTGACGATGGCATATGATTCCGACAAAAATACTCGCGAGCGGTTATTCCGCGATATCCAGCCAGACGAGTTCTATCCGGTCTACGGCGATTCCTCAGTACGTGCTTTTGATGCCCAATCAACGGGTCGGTTCTACGTTCGCGTCGATAACAAAAAGTCCTATCTGCTTTACGGTGATTTCAATACTTCGCAGGCAAATGATGCGCGCAAGCTTTCAAACTACAGCCGCTCCCTTACCGGCATAAAACAGCACTATGAGAACTCGCGCATTGCCGCAAACTTTTTTGCCAGCCGCGATACCACCAAGCAAGTCATCAACGAGTTTGCCGCCAACGGAACGTCCGGCCCGTTTGCGTTAACGCGCACCAGTGGATTGATCAACAGCGAAAAAATTGAGATTCTTACCCGTGATCGCAACCAACCGGCGATCATTCTACGGGCACAGCCGCTGGCCCGTTTCGCCGATTACGAAATTGAGCCGCTTACGGGGCGAATCCTTTTCAAAGCGCCAATCGCCAGCCTGGATGAAAACCTCAATCCGGTTTCGATCCGGATTACTTACGAGGTGGATCAGGGTGGTGAGCAGTTCTGGGTGGCAGGCGCAGATGCCCAGGTGAAAATAACTGACAATATTGAAGTCGGTGCGGTTGTTGTTGATGACCGCAATCCGATGGATAAATTTCGCATGCTCGGGATAAACGCAATTGCAAAACTGGCTGACAAAACGTTCCTGGTTGCCGAAATCGTACGCACACGCCGCGATGCCTTGTTGGGTGCGGCTTCAGGTAACGCGCTCAATGCCCTGTCGCAAGGTGAAAAAACGGGCGACGCCAGACGCATCGAGTTTCGCCACAGCGGTACCGATCTGGAGGCCAATTTTTACGCTGGCCGC
>JANYHZ010000228.1 GCA_025362135.1 Betaproteobacteria bacterium
TTTCCCGGCTACGTCTGCAAGGCCATCAAGGTCAAGCCTGATACGTCCGGCGGCGTAATGGAGATTTTTGCGTACGACCGCAAGGGAGAAGGTGTGTACTTTCAGGATTTGTTCATTCCGCCGAATGAACGACGGCTGTTCGTGGCTCCGTAGCATTGTGCAGCGGAGCACACCCATTTGCACCGTACGCGCGCGCCCCGCCCCAAGTTCCCTTCGCATGTAAACTCCTTGTAGAAAATCCGCAAGTGTTGAACGATTATTGAAGCGGGCTGGTTCGTTGAAACCTGCCCTCCATTCATCACCGAATAGTAGTCCGCCAATCGGGAGTACACGCCGTGAAAGTGATTGCTACCGCCCTGCTGCTGGCCGCACTGCTGGCTGTGACCGAAGTCAGCGCTGACGTTCCCTACCCAAATCATCCGGTCAATGTGATTGTGCCGTTCCCGCCTGGCGGCGTCGCCGAACTCACCGGGCGCCCCGCGCTGCACGTGCTATCCAAACACTTCAAGCAGCCGTTTGTACTTATTAACAAACCGGGCGCCGGTGGATCACTCGGTGCTGCGGCGGTCGCCACCGCCAAGCCCGATGGCTACACACTTTTGTTGGCGCTTGCGAGTGTTTCGACCAATCCCGAAGCGGACAAGATGGCCGGGCGCGCGCCCGCGTTCCAACTCGATCAATTGGCACCTATCGCGCTACTTACCGCTGACCCGGTTATTTTGATGGTGAAGTCCGACAGCCCCTACAAGACGCTCAAGGACCTGATCGACGACGCGAAGAAACGTCCTGGTGCACTCAACTATTCCTCCTCCGGCAACTACGGCACCTATCATGTTGCGACGGAGATGTTCAGCAATGCGGCGGGCATCCAGATGAAGCACATCCCTTACGCCGGTGGCGGCCCGGCATTGATCGCGTTGCTCGGCGGCCAGGTCGACGTCGGTCTGCTCGGCCCTTCGGTCGCAAGCGCCCAGATCAAGGCCGGCAAGCTGCGCCCGCTGGCAAGCTGGGGCGGCAAGCGCCTGGCGGCGCTACCCGATTTGCCGACGCTCAAAGAACTGGGGTTCGACGTCGAGTACACGATCTGGTCCGGGCTGTTCGCGCCCGCAGGCACGCCCGAGCTCGTCATGACGACGCTGCGCGATGCAGTGCGCGCGATGGTGGCGGATGAAGAATTCAAAGCGAGCATGGTGAAGATCGAAACGCCAATAAACTATCTTGACGCACCCGAGTTCAAGAAATTCTGGGAGCAGGATGCCAAGCGCCTGAGTGACGTGGTGCGAAAGATTGGCAAGATCGAGTAGCACGCAGGCAACCCGACATCGGGCCTTCAAACCACCCCATCCCTGCTCTGCCGCGCCTTCAAACGCGCAAACGCCAACGCCACAATCAACACACCCACCGCACCCACCACAATAATCCCGCGTGTGCCGATGCTTTCGGTCGCGGCACCAGCCAGCGCCAGTCCCGCTGACTGTCCGGTAAAAAAACAAAACGCAAACGCCGCCACCGCTGCGCCGCGTCGCTCAGGGGCCATTTGCGTGGCGTTGGTTTGCAGCGTGTTGTGCAGCATATAGAAACCCAGCCCGGCCACGAAGCAGGCCGGAGCCGACCACCACCATGTCGGCATCAATGCGATGGCGAGTAGCGAGACGAACATGGCGATGCCGCCCCACAGTGCCAACCCTGTTTCGCCAAAGTGCAACACGAACTGGCGCGACGTTGTCGCAAAGAGAAAGCCACCAAATCCAAACAGCATCACCACAGTTCCGGCAGCCGAGAGCGAGAGACCGTGGGTTTGATGCAGATGCGTGGCGATAAACGCGAACGCGCCAAAGAGGAATGCGCCTTCCAGAAAAACGGTGATCGTGACGACGCGTGCCCAAGGTTTCCGTAACACCAATGCGAACTCGCGGAACATGCGTTGCAGGGCGTGGCCCTCGGCGGCGGAAACGACGAGCGCGCGTGCCGGCAGACGGCGTTGCATTGAAAACAGCAGCACAGTCACCGCGACAAACCCGGCGGCCAGCAAGAAGAAGGGTACGCGCCAGCCGAGGTAGTCCGCCGCGAGCCCGCCCAGCATCTGTCCGACAGAGACACCGAGAATCTGGCCAATCAGGAACCGCGCCAGCACCGGCTGACGTTCTTCATAGGGCACCACGTCGCCGATCCACGCCATCGCCAGCGGAATGATCGCCGCCAGCATCGCACCCGCGACCAGCCGCGCGGCCAACAGCATCTGATAGCCTGGTGCAAGCGCGCAGAGCAACGTGGCCAATGAACAAGCGACACAGGCCCAGGCGATCACGCGGTATTTGCCGAAGCGATCTCCCAGTGGGCCAAAGCAAAGCTGGTTGAAGCCGTAGCCCAGCGTAAAAATCGTAACGATCCACGAGGCCTCACCCAGCGAGACGCCGAAGTCCGATGCGAATCGCGGCAACAGTGGATCAGCGACGCGCTGCGATATACCGCTGCCGAAAGCGGCGAGCGATAGCGCGACAAAGGCTAACGGTGAAATATCCGGGTTGGGTCGCGCAGGCATCAGCACAGATTAGCAGTTGCGCGCGCGCCTGGGCATCGCGTGGATCAAGACCGAGCGACACCTACTCGCAAAAATTGTTGAAACTCTAGTAGTGGTGCGGCGTTTCAGGTCTTTTTAGTCCGGGAAGCGCGCCAGTTCTGGAGTTCCATGTTATTTACGGAAAGTGCCCTTTCCCAAATGACACTACCTTGAGAAAAAGCACCACTGTCATTTCGAACGAAGTGAGAAATCTGCTTTTGCACTACACCACAACAACAGCAGATTTCTCACCCGATGAAACCGGGTTCGAAATGACACGTGAAGTATTTTGCGCGGAATCGGGCATGGCGGTCCGCCATCCCAAATAACACAGGGTCACAAGTCTTGAGGTAGTGCCATGTCGCCCTCTCCCCAACCAACATCAAGAGCGTACAAATCCCGTAAACGGCAAGTCCGTCGGCTGCAGTCTTTGGATCCAGTTTCCCGCCGGATAGTGCGCCGCACCGCTCACCGCATGCAGCGTATACGCATGGCGCGACGTCACCGAACGATTAGGCTCCGAAAGATGCGGAAATTCGCCGTTGAACACGATCAGCGTTCCTTTTGGTACCTCGAGCCATTCGAGTCGGCGCATGTCCCAGACAAGATCGGGTTGCAGCGTTTCCAGCTTCAGTTGCCCGTCGCTGTGCTTACTGTAAATTTGGCGAAGGCCTTTCGTGTGTTCGCCCGGCAGGCCGCCGAGGCAGCCATTGCCGCGGTGCGCGTCCTCGATGGCGAACCACAATCCAACCACCGATTGCGGCTCGGTGTAGAGGAAGGTGGAATCCTGGTGGCAAATGACCTCACCACCGATACCGGGTTGCTTGAAAATGTACATCGACTGCACCAGTTTCGGATCGGCTAACCCGATGCCTTCGGCCACACCTTGCAGGCGTTCGCCGCGCGAAAATGCATTGAACACCGGATCTAGATCATGCATGGCGTGGCCAAGCTTATTGACCGCCTGTTCAAGGGGAATGCGCAATTTTCCATCGTCGCCAAAGGCACCCTCTTCGAAGAAAACGCCAATGCCATTTGCAGACTCTTCAAAGTAAGCGTCTCTGGCATGGCGATTATCCAGCGTGGAGAAAACGGTACCGGATGCGGTAGGCGCGTATTTGCCAACCAGCGCCAGCGCCCGTTGTTTGAGCTCATCACACTGTGCCGCCGGCACAAAGTCTTCGATCACGATCACGCCGTCGCGCGCATATGCTGCGCGCGCTGGGGCGGAAAGGCCGTGTACTTCGTCAAAGTGCGAGCGGTGCACCATACAATTCCCTGACGTGATCCTGCGGCAAACCGGCGATTTTTACTTCGGCCAACCGCAACGCGCAGATCGCCATTTGACGGACGTTACGGAGCACAAATGCCCGAAAATCCCCGCCAGCGCTTGAGTTTATATATTCCGATTGGCTAGGTCATCAACAGCAACGCGACCAGCAGAATCATCACCGTCGAACCCAAACCACCCAGCAACAACAGCGGTGCCATCGGAATTTTTCTTGGCTCGAAAGGTAGCGCATCCATGGTGAGCGTGATGGCCGCCCTCGCATTGGCGGTGGCGGGGGCAACCTTTGGCGACAGGTCGAAGTCCTTGAAAGCGGGCATCTGACGCGATGCACTGATGAATTCAGAAAGCTCCGCCGTCTGCGCGGTAATTTCGGCCAATCGAAGCGTGGCAATGGTGGAATCGAATTGATTCGCGACGGCCACTGGCCACGCGGTTCGTTCCTGTACTTCCTCTTTCGCTGGTGCAACCGTCGATGGTGGCAACGTCACCGCTTCCGGTGGCGGCTGCGGTGCTGCGAGCGGAGGTGCTGGTCGCGGAGGTGCTGCGAGCGGCGGCGCCACGGGGGAAGGCGCGACCGGTAGCTTGATCGCATCTGCAGGCGGAACGGCGACCGGCGGGGCGGGAGCCGCTGTCATCCTCGCTGTCACGTCCGCCGACACATCAACCCGTGCCGAGGGCACCACCGGTTCCATCGCCTTTGCCACGGCGGCGGGCATTGACGGGGTCAGGCGGGTTCCATCGAGATCCGGCGTGCTGGCGGGGGCTGCGATGCCCACGCGCGGCGTGTCGGGTTGCCCTGGCACCAGGGACGCGGCAGGCGTACCCGGTGAAGTGCGTAATTGGGCCAAGCTGAACGCGTTTTCGCCCTCCCGCGATCGAATGATCTCGCGCAATCTGCGTGCAAACGCCTTCATGCTGTCGAATCGTTCCTCGGGCAATTTCGCCAGCGCCTTGGCAACGATTGCGTCTAGATCCGGATCAAGATTCGGGTTGACCTTCGACGGTCGATCCTCCGCCGCGTGCACAGTCTGGTACATGATCGAGCTGATACTGTCGGCTTCGAAGGGTGCCAGTCCCGTCAGCGCTTCGTACAGCACGACGCCCAGGGAGAAAATGTCCGAGCGCGCGCTGAGATTCTTGCCGATCACCTGCTCGGGGGACATGTAGCGCGGCGAACCCATCACCATCCCGGTCATGGTTTTCACGGCAGACGCGGGCATGCGGGCGATGCCAAAGTCGGTGATCTTCGCGACCATGCCCTCCTCGTTTTCAAGAAGCATGATGTTGGCGGGTTTGACGTCGCGATGAATGATGTCCCGACTGTGCGCAAACGCCAGCCCCTCAGCCGCCTGCGCGATGATGTTTAACGCAACGTCGATCGGCAGCGGGGTGCCAACCTTGAGCAAGTCTTTCAGTTCGCAACCGTTGATGAACTCCATGGCCATGTAAGCCATGTTGTCGGTCTTGCCGACATCATAAATGGTGACAATATTCGGGTGATTCAGCCGCCCGGCCGCCTTGATTTCCTGCTTGAAGCGCGCTTCGTACTGCACCATCTCCTCGGGCGACAACATGAGATTGATCGTCTTGATCGCGACGACGCGGTCGATGTCCGGGTCAATCGCCTCGTAGACGACCCCCATCGCACCGCGACCGATGACGCGAAGTATCTTGTAGCGGCCGAGGATTTGTAGTGTGGGTTCAGGCATGGTCGGGTTTCAGGATTCAGGTGCTGCGCATCAGAGTTTGAATGAAAGTTCGATATCGTACGTGCGGTTTGGCGTGCCGGGATTGAATTTCCAGTCTTTGAGCGTGAGACGCGTCTCGCGTCCAAACGCGGTGATCGGCCGGGATTCCAAAATTTCGACGTTGCTCACGTTGCCGCGCGCGTCGATCGTCATGCGCGCTTTGACGAAGCCAGCCTGAAGACCCTGGCGTACGCCCTCGACCGGAAAAGGCGGCGCGCTGCGCGAAACGACGATTGCCTCGGTACTTGCGACCACGGGCGCTGGCTGCGAAGGCGCAGGGGTAGGCGCGACCGATTCCGTACGCGGTGCCTGCACAGGTGCCTGGTATGCTGGCACCACCGGCGCAGCGGTGATCGGCGCACTCTGTTCGCGTTCAACGGACGGACGCGGCGGCGACTTGACCGTCGTGCGATCCGCGCGCTCGGGTTTTTCCGCTTTTGTGTCTTTCGGCTGGTCGCGAACCGGACTGGGCACGACAGCGACTGGCGCTGGAGCTGCCGCTGGTTTGGCGGCGGGCGGGGGTGCGGCTGTTACCGCAGGAGTAGTGGTTACCGGCACAGATTTGGTTTCCACTTTAGGCGGCAACACAATTGCCGCTCCTTTTGCTGCGGCTGCCGGTGCGGGCGTCGGTGTCGGTGTAGGCAAACTCACCGCAGGGGTCGGTGAAGGCAAACGCACCGCAGGGCTCACGTCGGCGCTCGCGGGGGCCGGGCTCAATGCAGCCACGACCGGGGTACCGGCATCGCGCGGAATCGTTCGCGTCATTCGGTAGGCAAGCGTTGCGCCCAGGCTCACGGCGACGACAGCTAGCAAGGTGGCCGTGGTGGCAACCTTCTTGCGGTCTTCCAGAAAATCGATCAGCCCGGAATGGCGCTCGACCATCGCGTCCGGCGGTGCGGATGACGACAGTTCCGCGACACTCGTCGGCTTCCGCGAGATGACCGTTGCCGCCATAGACGGGGCGTTCGGCAGGGACGAAATGGCAACTTGGCCTGCGCGCTGCGCCGCGCGTTCTCTCACGCCCTGTTCCGCCTGTTGAAACGCAGCCGCTGATTTGCCCACCAGATACACATCGTGGGCACGAACCTGTTTGTCGGTACGCACACCGGCGAACTGAAACAGGCTCGTGTAGTGGCCCGACATCCTCGACATGATTTCAAAAAAAGGCCGCGATGCGGTGAGCTGGCCCGGCTCGGCAAAGGTCATGATGCGCTCGGCCACGTTAATGCCGTCGCCGATAATATTGGGGTGGCCGCCGATTCCGGTTGCCAGCTTGACGGGACCCAGGTTGATGCCGATGCGAAGGGCGGCGGCATCACGCTTGTTGGCATCGTGCATGAACATGGCGACGTAAAGCGCGTCCTCGGGGTCACCTAGAAATCCCATGGCAACGCCGTCGCCGGTGTCAAGAATGATCCGGTCGGCAACCGGTATATCGTGGATCGCCTCCAACAGGAGCTGATTGAATTTGTCCTTGAGCGACATTTGCTCGGCGACGGGCTTTCGCGAGTAGCCGACCAGATCGACAGCCACTACGCTCAACACCAGTGTGCGGTTGGCGGAATCAGCGGGCATAAACCGATAGCCGACTTTTGGGCAGCAAGACCAGCAGACCCCGAAAGCCCTTCCCAATGACCTTCACGCACCAACCAACATGCGTGGTGGATAACGCCATGACTGTCGCAAATTGGATCCCTTGCATCGATGCCTCCCTGCACAAGTGTACCTAATTCACAGCGCGCATTCCAGATGCGGATCCCTGGTGCACCGGCTACTTCGTGGCTGCCGCACCCAGCACTCGCACCGCAACGGGTACGTTGCACAATTCGATATGGCCGGCTGGCACCTTGTACCAGGTACCGCCGCGGTTTCGCAACGCTTCGATCATCGAAGTGAATAGCCGGGTGTCGGTCCGGATTACCTCCAGATTGGTCCGCTCCGCGGCGGGAACATTGGCAGCAATGCGGATCGATTGAATCGGCACACGCTGCTCCGCCTTCTCGTAAAAGCCCAGCGGCGCGGTGCCGCGCGGCAATACCGAGAGCAGTGGCATGCCGTGCACCACGCGGCCCAGAAGCGTGATGTTGCGGTCCAGGTGTCGCGGCGCGTGGCCGGTGACGACATACATTTCGGCACCGCTGCCGCTGTTGTCATCGTTGTCGCGCCCCGCGCCGACGATGCCGTAACAGTGGGCGAGCCAGGTCTGTTTTGTTTTGGGATTGCGCCCGACGGGGAAGCCATTTGAAAAACCGACTTGCGGCGCATAGCCATCGATGTCCGGCAAGCGGGTAAAGGCAAGTTTGTTATCCAGTGGCCGCGTGTATTCGGGTGCCAGACTTTTTTTGCCTTGCTTCATTGCGCGCGCTTTGCCCGAATCAATATTTTCCGCTTCCGGATCCCCCCATTGCACGACGTAGTTGTCCTGCGAACGCAGTATCGCGAGGCCGTCGAAATAACCCTCCCGTACGAGCGCGCGGATGTTGGCTGCATGTACCGGCGCGTACGCGGCACTGAGTTCGATCACGACACGCCCCGTTGGCAAATCCATGTAGAGCGTGTTTTCCAGATCGAGTGCGCGCCAGTCGGTCGGTGTGGCGGTCGCGAGCAATTCAGAATAGGTAGGCTTGGCCTTGGACACCGGTGTCTTTGATTGTGCGAGCGCCGCCGTGGATGTGAATGCCGAAAAAATAAGACCAACAAGCAGTACGCGACGAACGTGACCAGAATTAAACATGGTTCCTCCGTGGATAAATGAGCGTGGTTTCTCGCAAGGGCATTCTACTTGGCAGCGCCGTCAAGCCGCGTAAGCAACGAGCAGCTCAACATATTTTCACGTAGATCAAGCATTGGTGCGGCTCAACGGACATTTATTGCCTGTGACCCGCACCGGTGCTAGTGCTTCGTAAAACCATTGCAATTGATAGCGGTACCGTATGATTCCGCTACAAACAAATGACGCCCGCCGAATTCATCGCAAAGTGGAAAGACAACAAGCTCTCCGAGCGTGCCGGGGCGCAGGCGCATTTCCTCGACTTGTGCGAATTGCTCGGCGTCGAGAAACCGAGCGACCCCGAAAACTACTGCTTCGAGCGCGGCGCGAAACGAACCGGCGCAGGACGTGGCTGAGCAGATGTCTGGAAGCGGCACAACTTCGCGTGGGAATATAAAGCGCCGCACGCCAACCTTGACATCGCACTAAAGCAATTGATGACCTGCGCGCCGGCGCTGGACAATCCGCCGCTGCTGGTGGTGAGTGATCGACTGCGCATCGAAATCCACACGCACTTTACCGGCGCGCCATCTCGCAAAGACGTGATTCCGCTTGAAGAAATCGGTAAGCCGGAAAACCTGCAAATGCTGCGCTGGCTATTCGAGAAGCCAAACGAATTCAAGCCGCAACAAACGCGCACCGCCATCACGCTGCAAGCCGCAAAATTAATCGGCGATCTGGCCTGGCAAATGCAACAGCGCAAGCACGACCCGCACAAGGTCGCGCACTTCCTGAACAAGCTGGTCTTTTGTTTATTCGCCGAAGATGCCAAGGGACCAGCCAGCGAACCGCTGTTGCCGAATCGGTTGTTCTCGACCATCCTCGCCAGCGGCCAGAAAGACAGCGTTCGCTTCGAACGGCAACTCAAGACCCTGTTTCAGGCCATGGCGGATCGTCACGGCGCATTCGGCGAACACGTCATTCAGTGGTTTAACGGCGGCCTATTCGACGATGACCTGACGCTGCCGCTCACGTCGGACGACGTCGACAAGCTGCTCAAAGTCTCGGTGCTCGACTGGAGCGCGATCGAGCCGTCCATCTTCGGTACACTGTTCGAGCGTGGGCTTGACCCGGCAAAACGCAGCCAGCTCGGCGCCCACTACACCGATCCCGTCTCGATCATGCGCATCGTCAATCCGGTGATCAACGAGCCGCTGCTGGACGAATG
>JANYHZ010000232.1 GCA_025362135.1 Betaproteobacteria bacterium
CCTCCGCTGGATGGGCTCTTCGTATGAAGCCCTGCACGATTGCTGACTGGACTGTCTGAATGGTCTTGCTATTGTCGCGCCACCGATCGAAACACAGTAGAGCGTCCATCTCGGCAGGAACAAAGCGCGTGTAAAAAAAGCCGAAGCAGCCGGAGTCAAGTCAGTTCAGGCTCCAGCCCGCCTTATGCACGAAGGCTTCTACTACAACCGCCGATACGAAAATCAGAACTCATTGCGGTATTCTTTCTTCGCGCCAGGATCATACAAAGAGCGCTCGACCTCGCAAGCGCGGTGACGACGCACCTGACGGCGGGCGAGCTCGCCGTTCGGTCGGTCAACATACTGTTTCAAGTATGTCTCCCTCCCTCGCGGCTCCGCGCATCCGTCTCGCGTGGCGTCTCATCGGTTTCGTCACGAACCCTCGTGCAGAATGCGGGCTAGTGATGAATGGAGCGGCGTTTCACATTAACTTTGGCGCCGGCATTGACGCATTGAAGCAACATCCTCTACTCGATCGAACGGATTAGGTGTTCTCATGCGACTCGGAGCACCAGGCGCTTGCCGCAAGCCTTGACGTACTTGCGCAACGTCGCAATCGATGGGGAGTGCTTCCCGCTAGCAAGCGCCCGCTCCAGGCGAGCGATAGCGGGAGCATGCGTCCCCATTCGAGCCGCCACCTGTCCTTGAGTAAGCCCCGCTTCTTGCCGAGCCTTGAGCAAAGCATCGAGCAGCGCAGACTCTTCGCGCTCAATACGCTCCACCTCTACGCGCACGCCCGGGCGGCGCATAAGATTTTTGACGAGTTGATCATGCGTGTGCATGTTTGACCTCCTTCATCCGCGCCTCAGCGATCCCGCGCTCGCGAGGAGGCGTCTTGTCCGACTTCTTGATAAAGCTATGCAGCATGACGATTCGTTTGCCGACCAAAGTACAGAAAAATACGCGCACAATCCCTTCGGCACCTTTCACCTGATGAAAGGAAATTAGATGAATACGATTGGAACCTGACCGGCCGTCACAGGCGTCGTAATCGAATGTATCGTGCTCGGCTACTGCTGCTTTCAGGAAAGCCATCGGCGACCTTCTTTCATAAATGGCCTTTGCACCAATAAGTCAATACTCAAGCCTGACCCCTAAAGTGTTCCGTGATAGCCTCATTCAGAGAGAATCAGCGTTCCTTTCTCGTATCTGGCAACAGTACTAGATCCACCGCCAGGGATACGCAATCTGAACTCCACATACAGTAGGTTCGGATTGGCTATCAGCTCTGGGAAATACTGGCCAATCAATTTCTTCAGATAATCGATACCGCTTTGCAGAACTGCTTCGCGGCGAGGTCGTGGTAGCCTGAAAAATGGTTCGGGATCGCTGGAGTCTCTTTTTTCTGAGACTCTAAAGCTAGTGACAAATCGCATCGCCTTCGGATCAAATGTCACAGGATAAGACGTTATGTAATCGGAACTCCCCACAAATGCCCCTTGCCATGTGACATTGAATGCCATCAATTCCCATTCAAGCTGGCTGACAGATTTCGGTTCAAAATATCTCTTCAGTACCGCTGCGTTAATGGTAGGGCTTTCCTGAGTCAACGCCGGAGGCGGAGCATTTATAACTGCGGCGGCAAAGACTATAACTAGAAATCGAATTTTGGACATGTTATCCCCCTAATCATCTGCTGCCTCGCTACTTTCTCTTTTCAGTCTCCACTTTCACCTGCGTACCATAACCTGCACGGCTAAAGGTCAACTCTGGGAGGCTGTCAATGGACCTTATCGGGCACCCTTCCGCCACTCCTACAGCGGTACCGGTTACGGATCGGCCCACAATCCTTTCCGCTCCTCTCGTGCGACTGGTTAGCGGTTATCCTGCAAAGCCCAAAGACGCACTCATGGCTGGTTTGCTGGCAGAAACCCGAATGTATGAGATTGCCTGATAAGAAACTATCAATCGGTCAAACACTCGCTGACCGCTTTCGTTCTTTGAAATTTTCTCGTCTAGCTTATTTGGGTTCAGTGGCTCCGATGGGAATATTTCCGCCACAAAGTACACATCAAAATACTCAATGCCACCGCGCAGGAATAAAACTTCTCCATTGAATAGATGAAGCTCCACCGACACAGAACCCCCCATCTCATTTGCTTGCTTTTTCACAAGGGCTTCTACAGCCACGCGATCGATCATGGGCATCCCTTTACTTAGCGCTAACGTTTCGCTAGCCGACGCGCGGACGCTCTTGCCGTGCGTCCGAGTTGAGCGGGAGGTTAGACGGCACTGTTTCGTTCAGTAGCACACAACGTAGTGCGATCTCAGCAAGGCCTACCATGTCTTTTATGTTTTGAGCGTCGAGAGTGGTGCGCGAGTGAGAATTCGCGGTAAGTCGCGCGCTCGTCGCGTCTACAAGCTCGCATGCCTTCTCAATCACTTTCAATTCTGCATCGGATACTCGCCCGCGGCGATCGGTTATTAAGTACTTAATTCTATGTCGTCTTGTAATACCCGAGGTGCTTTTTGGATCGGGGACGAACCCCGCCATTTGAGTTACCGCTGCATCTGGCGCCCCTTCCTTCAAGGTCTGATCTAAGAGTTCCCTGGCGGAATGTGATGCTTGACGTAGCGAGTCCGTCTGATCGAAAGCAAGAGCCTCCCAAGCGCCTTTCCGTAACTCAAGCAGATGAGGGCTTATCTTGGATAGGGCGCCATCCAGTTCGTCAATGCACTTACTCTTTAGCGCTGCACGGCCAGAATCTGTAATTTCGACCCAGGACTCCGGGTCAATCAGATCTCTGTACGTTGACCGAATTAGCCCTTCCGACTTCAGTTGTTCAAATGCGCGGTCGGCGAGATGCCGATGCTCATTATCGAAGGTAATACCAAGACTTCGCTCAACGTCACCCTGAGAAGAACCACGCCCAATCAGATTCATTTTGTGTGCCGTGGTAGATGAGTTCAGCACTTCCAAAAGCGCAATTTTGATCGAGCGAATACTAAAGAGCCTTGCCATGTTGGATGACCGCTATTATCGCCTAACTATTGAGTATATTGACTGGCATAGTACGCGAAATCGACCCGAAAATTCCTCTGTGATTGTCGTGCCGGTTCAAACTCGCATTATTCATGAACACTTCTGCTGCAATCGCCGATCCGCTGCTACGACGAGCCTTCGCCCGGCGGGCTCCCCCTCGGGAGAAGCATCGGGACAGGCACCGCCGCAGACGTCGGAGCCAGTCCCCTGGCCTCCCAGAACGAAACTAACCAGATGAACCAGACAGACCAGACAGACCAGACAGACCTAGTGTAGTGATGCATAAATAACTTTACTTATTATGACGTACGGGTATACTCCTCCTCCAGAGGAGGATCTGACCATGCGCATCGCCCCTTCCATTCAGCTGACTGACCCCGAACGCCAGCAACTGGCACAGTGGGCGC
>JANYHZ010000256.1 GCA_025362135.1 Betaproteobacteria bacterium
CTGCGCTCGAAAAAACCCATCGGGTGGCGCTGACTGGATTTACGCTGATCCGCGAAGAATTTTGGATAGGTGCTGGCGCTTTGGGCCTTGCGGTGCTGGCGGGGACGATTCCCGCCTGGCGCGCGTACCGAATTGCGGTGCCGGAATTGCTAAGTCGCGCCTGAGCGGGCAATGACTGGTGCAACGGACAGAAAAACCTTTGAGGCATTGTGATGCAAGCACGCGATTTTCGTAATTTTGGCCTATACCGTTTGCGCAAGTGGTCGTTTGTCGGTTTGCTTTCGACATGTTGCGCGATCTTTGCCAGCGCCTCGTCCGCAGTCAACCCGCCCGGCGTTATTCCAGACGAACAACTGATGAGCTTCATCGGCAAGGATCCGCTTCCGCCCGGTACGATCCCCTGGCAACTTCTGCGTCAGGTAAAGCTCGTTGAAGGTAAACAAAAAGGTGCCAAAGCGGCGTTAATGCTCCCTGAATTCAGTGCAGAGCTGAAAGCGCTCGATAAGAAAGAAGTGAAGATTTATGGGTTCGTTTTACCTCTTTCGACGAGCCAGAAACAAAATCACTTTCTGATTTCGCCCTTGCCGTCGCATTGCCCGTTCTGCGTGAATCAGGGTCCGGATTCCATGGTCGAAGTCCTCGCAAAAAATCCTGTGGAGTTCTCGCCCTGGGAGCCGATCGTGATTTCCGGCAAGCTGGAGCTGGTGAACGATCAGTATCTGTTTTACCGTCTCACTAACGGCGAAGCCGTCAAGAACTGACGATGGCTGCACCGACTGCACCCGTCAAACCCGGTCAGACACCGCGCCCCTCGTCCGCGACGGGGACGTTTTCGGCCAAGGCGATGATGAACGCCTCCGGCGTATTTTCCAGCGAGCAGCTATCGCCGGACGCCAACAGCTTTCCCGTGATCTACGAAGCTGCCATTCTGTACGCGGCCGACTACTACGACGCTGCCCGGGAAACGCTTAAGGAGCACATGAAGACGGACGAGGGAAAGTCCAGTATTCGAACGTGGCTCATGCTGTTCGACCTTCTCCAACTGACGCACAATCGACGAGAATTCGAAGCGCTGTCGATGATGTTCACCGTTCAGTTCGAGCGCTCTCCACCGGCCTGGACGGCTGAAAGCGGTGACACCGATCCGCGCCGTAAAGAAAAACGCGAACGCAAGGATTTGTTCCTGATGGCACCGGACGCCAATGGTGCGTTGCTCTCGGAAATTGATCGTCTGGAAGCCTTCGCCAAAGAAATCGGTACCTGTCGCATCGAGTTGAACAAAGTCAAATCCATACTTGCCGAAGAGGCGGAACTTTTTTCGATTGTATTTCAGCGACTGCGCCGGGCCAAGATTCTGCTCTGGTTCAATGGGCTTGATGATTTTGCTGCAGTCCTGAAAGCGAGTATCAATGAAGCCGGTGGCACGATTTCGGCGAGCCAGGGTTGGTGGTCGCTGCTGTTCGAATTGACGATTCTCGACGGACGCGTGGATGAATACGAAGAACTTGGGCTCGAATACGCTGTTGCGTTCGAAATCTCGCCACCACCCTGGGAAGTCGTCGTAAGGCCTACTGGTATTGCTGAAAGCGCACCAGGTGCAGACCGGAATTCGCCAGCCGCCGCAGCACTGGCAGCGCAGGTTGGCTTCCCTCTGAACGGCGTGGTAGGGCAAAACAGCAAAGAAATGCTGCAACAACTGTCGATCTTTGCCGCCGCCAAGCAGGAGGTGCTGGTCGACATGAGTGGTTTGCTGAGAATCGACTTCGCGGTAGCGGGTCAATTTTTTGAAGCCGTCCGCGCAATCCAGTTGTCCCAAAAACGCGTCATTCTCTCGAATCTGAATGAGTTGGTGGCTGCACTGCTGGAGGTCTTCGGCATGTCGAAACATGCGATTTTAATGAGAAAGAAATTCGTCTAACACCAATATCCATGCGGGGCCCAGGCAATAATTGGCTGGAACACCGCGTCTTTTAACGAGTTTCATCTTCCCTGTACTATCTGGTCGCGCCAAATAACCACGCTCAATCGCATGCAAACAGAAACCTTCCACGGCACCACCATTCTCTCGGTCCGGCGCGGCGACAAAGTCGCGATGGGCGGCGACGGGCAGGTTACGTTAGGCAATATCGTCGTGAAGGCGACCGCGCGTAAAGTGCGGCGACTATACAAGGACCAGGTACTTGCCGGGTTCGCGGGTGCCACGGCAGATGCGTTCACATTGTTTGAGCGCTTTGAGTCCAAGCTCGACAAACACCAGGGCCATCTGATGCGGTCTGCGATTGAGCTGGCCAAAGATTGGCGTACTGATCGAATACTCCGTCGTCTCGAAGCCATGCTGACCGTGGCCGATAGAACGAGCTCGCT
This sequence comes from Betaproteobacteria bacterium, assembly GCA_025362135.1. Taxonomy (GTDB): domain Bacteria; phylum Pseudomonadota; class Gammaproteobacteria; order Burkholderiales; family Usitatibacteraceae; genus UKL13-2. The sequence goes on from JANYHZ010000256.1 coordinate 2,365, forward strand.
CATCATCACCGGCACGGGCGATGTGCTGGAACCGGAATTGGGGTTACTCGCCATCGGCTCGGGTGGTGCCTACGCGCAGGCAGCCGCGATCGCACTGCTGCAACACACCGATTTCGGTCCCACCGACATTGTAAAAAAATCGCTGGCCATCGCGGGCGATCTTTGTATTTACACCAATCAGAATCATACGATTGAAACGCTTGAGTGACGCCCGCAGGAGCGGCCTGGAAGCAGTTGCCAAAAAAATGATGACGCCCAAAGAAATTGTAAGTGAACTCGACAAACACATCGTCGGCCAGTCTGCCGCCAAGCGCGCGGTGGCCATCGCGCTTCGCAACCGCTGGCGGCGCATGCAGGTACCTGAGCCGTTGCGCAACGAGATCACGCCAAAGAATATTCTGATGATCGGACCGACCGGCGTCGGCAAGACCGAAATCGCGCGTCGTCTGGCAAAGCTCGCAAACGCGCCTTTTCTCAAAGTCGAAGCCACCAAGTTCACCGAAGTCGGTTACGTCGGACGCGATGTCGATTCAATTATTCGCGACCTCGCCGAAATTGCAGTCAAACAGGGTCGCGAACAGGAAGCACAAAAGGTACGGCATCTTGCGGAAGACCATGCGGAGGAACGGGTGCTCGATGCCTTGCTTCCGGAAGCGCGCAATTTTGATTTTTATAGCGACGCCAAAGATGGCGACGTTGCCGCAGATACCGCCGCAGGCGTCCCCAAAAAAGAGCAGCCTACCCGCCAGAAATTTCGCAAAATGCTGCGCGAGGGCAAGCTTGATGATCGCGAAATTGAAATCGAAGTCGCCAGTATTTCCGGCAACATGGAAATCTTCGGCCCGCCGGGGATGGAAGAGCTGACACAGCAGATTCAGGGCATGTTCCACAACATGGGCAATACACGCAGGAAGACTCGCAAGGTAGCCGTAAAGGAAGCATTGAAACTCCTTACTGACGAAGAGGCGATGAAACTCGTCAACGACGATGAAACCAAGATCGCGGCACTCAGGAATATCGAGCAAAACGGCATTGTCTTCATCGACGAGATCGACAAAATCGCCAGTCGATCAGAAACGCAAGGCGCGGATGTATCGCGTCAGGGCGTGCAGCGCGATCTGTTGCCACTCATCGAAGGCACCACTATTTCCACCAAATTCGGCATGGTGAAAACTGACCACATCCTGTTCATCGCTTCCGGCGCATTTCATCTCGCCAGACCGTCCGACCTGATCCCCGAATTGCAGGGCAGGTTGCCGATTCGCGTGGAACTGTCTTCACTTTCGGTGGACGATTTCGAGGCCATCCTCACCAAAACGGACGCCTGCCTCACCAAGCAATATCAGGCACTGCTGAAGACAGAGGACGTGGAATTATCTTTCCCCCCCGAAACGGTAAAACGCATTGCCGAAATCGCGTTCTCGGTCAACGAAAAGACTGAAAATATTGGCGCCAGACGTTTGTACACGGTGATGGAAAAACTGCTCGAGGAGGTGTCTTTTGACACGGCTTCGCAAGGTTCGGCATTCGAGATATCGCCCGAATACGTCAACAAGAAGCTGGACGAACTCGCCAAGAGCGAAGATCTGGCGCGTTACGTCTTGTAAGCCGCACGGTCACACGCGGTAGAAATCTGTTGCATCGCTGTGGCACAAATTGCGGTAAATTTCCCTTTCCGGAGTTTGCCCAACGGTGGAGGACTCGTTCATGCGAAAAAATATTCGTGCCGTGTGCATCGCCACGCTGTTTGCAACGATGACAACAACCGCCTGCGCTGCCGATTTTACCGCCAAAGACTTGGCCGACGAGGAGGGCAAATTTGCAGCCTATTCCGTTCAGCACGGCATGCGCGCCGCGTTTCTGGAATTCTTCGCCGCGCAATCCTGGCTACTGCGGCCCGATCCCGTTGACGCCCAGGCGTGGATACGCGGGCGGCCCGATCCACCTATCGTGCTCGACTGGAAATCGCAACAGACGATACTCTCCGCTTCGGGCGATCTGGGTTTCTCCACTGGCCCTTCGATGTATCGCAGCAAAGCCGATCCTAACGCGCCCGCCGCACACGGCCAGTTTTTCTCGGTCTGGCAAAAGCAAAAGAACGGGCACTGGAAAGTGCTGATCGATCACGGCATATCGCACGGTCCGACGGCCACCCCAAATGCTTTGCCAGTGACACCGTTGGTTGCGCTCAATCTTGTCGCGCAGAAACCTGGCGCGCCGGTTTACGATGCCGAGAGGGATTTCCTCGACCGCGCGAGTAGGCTGGGGCTGCGGGACGCATACGCTGACAGCGTCACAACACAGACCGTGCTATTGCGTGGCGGCCAGTTCCCGATTGCTGGCAAAGTAGCGGTCATGGCGCATGTAGATTCGCAATGCGGAAAATGGTCCTGGACGCCGAAACTTCAAGGCACTTCAAACGCCAACGATTTTGCCTACGCCGTCGGCAGCTACACTGGAAAAACGCAAAATGGCGAGACGGACAATGGCCACTACGTGCGTGTGTGGATCCGTAACGCGAACGGCAATGCACCGACGCGTTGGACAATGGCTGCGGAAATCATGACGCCAGAGCCGCCGTCGACGTCGTAGTCGTTTGGCGTGAGTAGTGGTAAAAATTGTGGGTCGGGCTCGCACACGCGCCCGTGGGGCTGCTTTTGTCTTTGGTGCGGCGTAATCTACGCGATTACGCTTTTACGCTTTCATACAACTTCGTCACACGCTCCATCACCTCAAGAATATTGTCACAGGCTTTCGACACATGTTCCAATTCGGTGATTGATGTCTTATTCGCGTTAAGCCGCTCTATCGCCTGCTTGAGAAACAACCACTGTGTTTCCGCGAGCGCGAGTTCACTCTTGATCTGATCGGTATTCTGCGGGGCCTTTAGCAGACGATCAATCGCGGTTCTATAGTCGGCCTCAGCCTTTTTCAGGTCGTTGGCAATGACATCGGAGCGGATCCCCCAACTTCGAAATAAATAGAGCTTGGCGATTCGCTGCGTCAGTGTACGCATTTCACCTGCAGTACCGATCAAATCGCTTCGCGCTGATTTGGAGTGTTGCTGAATCAGCTGCGCGCCTTTGGTCGCAATCCACACTAGCTCTTCGTTCTGTTCGGCGAGTGCGTTGGCGTTTTCCAGATTGGCCGGCTTGGCCTTGATGCCCTTGAATTCATCGAACAATTGTTCCAGCAGTTGGTAGTTCTCGCGTATTTCAGGTGTCGGTGCGGCAACCTGCAAAACCTTTAAGGCGATGTCGAATTCCTTGATTGAGTCGTCGAGTTGTCTGCGTGAACGCGATTCGAGCACCTTCTGACCAATCAGGGCGAATGATTTCGTGACGCGCTCGGCAAGCATCGGCAGGCGCGCGGCAGTATTGAGTGCGGCAGCAGCATCAAATTTCGTCGAGGGCTTTGCTTTCTGCTGCGCGCTTGCGGCGTTGACGAACAGTGCCAAGGCTACTGCAAACAGTATGCAACGTGGCTGGCCAGTGACGTGGGGATGTGCGCTATTCATTTTGTACTTTCTGAAACACCGTTTGCCGGTGCTAGCACACCTTGTACGCGCGTTCTGCTTGAGCAGATTCAGGCTCAAATGGCGAGGCGCGATCCCTGAAAGCGATGGGCTTGCCGCGCTTCGGCAATATTTTCACTGTTATTCCCGTATGAAGTCGATGATGACCCCGGATTGGACGGATTCGAGAAGGAATCCTTGCAAATCAAATGTGGTGTCTTTGTCGAGGGCGCGAGCGGCGGCCTCTTCAAGGGTCGACTGTTGCACGAGTGCATGCAGGAACGCGTGAGCGGCCCCGGAAACGCACTCAATCAATACGCTCGCGCCGTCGAC
>JANYHZ010000259.1 GCA_025362135.1 Betaproteobacteria bacterium
CAGATTTTCCGTAAAGGCGATACCCGCCTGGGCCGGGTTGGTACCGGTGTTGGTCAGCGTGAGGATCAGGTTGGTGTTGCCACCGTCGCTGATCGTGCCCGTGCTCCAGGTCTTGGTCAGTACCGGGGCCACCACCGTCAACATCACGTTCGTCGCCGCTGTGCCTGTCAAAGGCACCGGCCCGGTCACTGCAGGTGCAGTGGTACTATTGCTGTTGGTCGTCGTCGCGGTCACACTCTGCGTAATCATGCAGTTGCCGCCAGGCTCAATGACACCCACACTGAATCCGACACTGGTACCGGCGTTGACGCCACCTGTCAGCGTAGCACTGCCCGCTCCGCTGCACACCACCCCGCCAGCTGCATTATTGACCAGTGTGCCAGTGAAGATATCGTTGATGCTCACATTAGTGATGTTGGCCACGTTGGCCGCCGGGCTGGTGACCGTGATCACCATGCTCGAAGTGCCCCCCACACCAATGGTTGCCGGCGTGAAGCTCTTGGCCACCGTCGGTGGCGCAAACACGTTGAGCGTGGCCGTCGCCGCCACCGCGTTGTTGCCCGCACTGGTCTGCAAGCCATTAATCGCAATAGTGTTGGTGACGGAACCACCGGTGCTCGAAGTGACGTTGACGATGATGGTGCAGCCGCCGGCCGCAATGCTGGTGCCGTTGGCCATCGTCAAGTTGTTGGCCGCCGCCGTGGCCGTCACACCCGTACAGGTGCCCGTGTTGCCGGCCGTGCCGATGGTCAGGCCCGCCGGGAAGGTGTCGGTCAGGATCGCCGATAGCGTAATGGCGCTGGCGTTGGTGTTGCCAATGGTCACCGTCAGGTTGGTGTTGCCACCGCTGGCCAGGTTGGTCGCGGTAAAGGCTTTGCTGATCGTCGGTGCAGACAGGACCGTGAGCATCGCCGAGGTGGTGCCGCCGGTGAGTGCCACCGGACCGGTGGCCGTCACCGCCGAGGTGGTGTTGGTGACCGTGCCCGCCGTGCTCGAGGTGACGTTGGCTTGCAACTGACACGAGGCACCCGCCGCAAGGGTGGCGACGTTCAGTCGGATGTTGGTGTCAGCCGCCGCACTGGCCGCGCCCGCGGTCGTGGTCGCCGTGCCGCAGGCCGCCGGGGTGAAGCTGAAGGTGGTGTTGAGTAAGCTCACACCCGCCGGGAAGGTGTCCGGCAGCTGAATCGTGGTCACCGGCGCAGCCGGGTTACCCGCCGGGTTGGTCACCGTCAGGCTCAATACACTGGTGCCGCCGCTGTTAATCGTCGATGGCGTGAAACTCTTGGTGACCGTCGGTGGCGCAAACACGTTAAGTGTGGCCGTCGCCGCCGCTGCGTTGTTGCCTGCGCCGGTGGTCAAGGCGCCGATGGCAATGGTGTTGGTGACGGAACCATCGGTGCTCGAGGTGACATTCACGATGATGGTGCAGCCTCCGGCCGCGATGCTAGTACCGTTGGCGACCGTGAAGTTGCCAGCGCCTGCTGTCACCGTCACACCCGTACAGGTACCCGTATTACCCGCCGTGCCGACGGTCATGCCCGTCGGGAAGGTGTCGGTCAGCGCCGAGGTGAGCGTGATGGGGCTGGCGTTGGTGTTGCCGATGGTCACCGTCAGGTTGGTGTTGCCACCGCTGGCCAGGTTGGTCGCGGTAAAGGCTTTGCTGATGGTCGGTGCCGCCAGGACCGTCACGCAGGCACCGGTCCCCGTCGATGCAGATCCTCCGCCCGCTGCGCTATCGGTAATGTCCGAACTAATATTGGTCGTCGCGGAGATATTGCTATTGCCGTTTGTATTAGCTGCCTGCGGACACGCACCCACTGTTGGCACCGCAACAGTGGTGACCGCAACGGTGATGGTGCAAGTGCCATTGATACTATTTCTGGATGCGACCGTGACGGTATTCGTGCCCGCTGTTGCCGTCACGGTGCCGCCAGTACAGTTGCCGCCGATGACGCTTGGCGTGGCCACCCGCAGGCCTGTTGGAAGGGTATCGGTAAAGCTGACCGCGACGGCGGATGTATTGATGACGGAATAAGTAAGCGTCACCGTCCCGCCAATAGTTAACGCGCCACTGAATACCTTATCCAGCTTTGCCCGCCCCACCACAAGGGTGTCGCTTGCTGCCGACGTATTTGCTGGCGTGTTAGTTGATGTGACGGCACCCATGGCCAGCGTATTGGTATAACTACCAACGGTGGCACTTTGGGTATTGACGGTAATTACACAAGAACTGCTCGCCGGGATGGTCCCGCCACTGAGTGAGGTCACGCCGGGATTGGTCGCAAGTGCGGACACTGTTGGCGTTCCGCCGCACGTATTTGATACGAGCCCGTTATTTACCAAGCCGACCGGATAGGTATCGGTGAAGGCGACGCTGTTGGCGGCGATGGCGTTAGAGTTTGATAGGGTGATTGTGAGCAGTGAATTGGTGTTGATGCCAACGGGATTGGTGCCAAATGACTTGGTAACCGTGATCGCATTGCCCACTGTGAGTGTTGCGTTAGCAGTGCTGCCAGTAACGCTGACCGGGCCGGAAGCCGACGGTGCAGTGGTGGTGGTTGTGTTGCTGGATAAGGTATTCAGTGGCGCGTTAACTATTGGCGGGACGGTGACGCTTACTTATTCCG
>JANYHZ010000269.1 GCA_025362135.1 Betaproteobacteria bacterium
TACTGTTCGGGCTAGCGGCAGACGACCATGAATTATTGGTGTCGACACCGATTCCGGGATATCAATCGCCAGGCGCGGCCACGAGTGGGGGGATGTCCGGGCGGGTGTACGAATAAATAGGGTCAGACACCAATTAACTTATGGTAAGCTTCGCTTAACTAACTTCTCTGGCGACAACCATGGCCCGCCTGCCGCGATACGTCATCCCCGGACAACCTCAGCACATCATCCAGCGCGGCAATAACCGGCAGGTGATTTTTGCGACTGAGGCGGACTACCAGTTCTTCCGCGATGCCGTCGTCGAGGCGGCAGGGCGGTCTGGACTGGCGATACACGCTTATGTCTGGATGACGAATCATGTCCATCTACTGGCAACGCCAACGTATGCAGACAGTATAAGCAAGACATTTCAATCCGCAGGCAGGAAATATGTTCAGTATTTCAATTTCACCTACCGGCGCAGCGGGACACTTTGGGAAGGTCGCTACCGCGCGACGGTGGTCGATAGCGAGCGCTATCTGCTCAGTATCATGCGCTACATCGAACTCAATCCGGTCAGGGCGGGGATAGTCGCCCATCCTCGCGATTACTTATGGTCCAGCCACCGCTACTACGGCTATGGCGATCGCGGGCCAAATCTGAATTGGCTAATTCAGCCCGACCAGTATCTCAACATCGAACGAACCGACGACGCACGGCGGCAGGCATACCGGGACTTGTTCAAAAGCGAGATTGATGCGGAGGACTTGTGTGCAATTCGTGGTGCCACTCACAAAGGCTGGGCACTCGGAGGCAAGCGGTTCAGAGAGATGATTGAGACGCTGGGAGATAGGCGAGCGGCACCGGCGAGCAAAGGGCGGCCACGGAAGTTGGTTGAAAATGGTGTCTGACCCTATTTTACGATCGACCTGACGCCGCAGTTGAGGCGGAATCTGGTGGAGTTTCTGGGGACGCTTTGATTCGGCGACAAAAGGTCGATGTAGGTTTGATGAATTGCTGTAAAACAAGCGCTGGTGCGGTGCGCAGGCTAAAAAGAATTGGAACGCCGCACCAATGCTTGTGTTTGACATTCAAAGTGCTTTTTTGCGGGGCTGTGATATCGGGTGATCGCATGCATCAAGAGTCCGTAAAGCCTATGCCAGCACGGAGCGGCATGGTAAACTATCTGGTTAGTCAAACACTTACCTAATCCCGAAAGTTTTTCATGCCTCGCGCCTTACGCAACATCGCCATCATCGCCCACGTTGACCACGGTAAAACTACGCTGGTTGACAAACTCCTGCATCAGGCGGGCTCATTCGCCGCGCACCAGCACATCGCAGAGCGGGTAATGGATTCCAACGATCTCGAAAAAGAGCGCGGCATCACCATCCTCGCCAAGAATACCGCCATTGATTATCAAGGCGTGCACATCAATATCGTCGATACCCCCGGCCACGCCGATTTCGGTGGTGAAGTTGAGCGGGTGTTGTCGATGGTCGATAGCGTATTGTTGTTGGTCGATGCCGTTGAGGGGCCAATGCCGCAGACGCGGTTCGTGACCAAGAAGGCATTGGCACTCGGTTTGCGCCCGATCGTGGTGGTGAACAAGATCGACCGCGAAGGCGCGCGCGCGGACTGGGTGGTGAATCACACGTTTGAGTTGATGGATAAACTCGGGGCGACCGAAGCACAGCTCGATTTCCCGATTGTCTATGCTTCCGCACTCAATGGCTGGGCCACGCTCGACTGGAAACAGCCGTCAACGGACATGCGCCCGCTGCTGGACACGATTTTGAAGCATGTCCCGGCACCGGATGCTGATGCGGAGGGCTCGCTCCAATTGCAGATTTCAGCGCTGGACTATTCGAGTTACGTTGGGCGTATCGGTATCGGTCGTATCCGTCGCGGCAAAATCAAGTCCGGCTCGGAGGTAATGTTGCTGGTTGGCGACAAGCCGCCAAAGCGCGTGCGTGTTAACCAGGTGCAGAGTTTTCAGGGACTGAACAAAGTGCCGATGGAAGTCGCAGAAGCTGGCGAAATCGTCCTGATTAACGGTATCGATGATCTCTCGATTGGTTGCACGGTCGCCAGCACTGAAAATCCTGAGGCGCTACCTCTGCTGGGCGTTGACGAGCCGACATTGACGATGAATTTTCAGGTAAACACGTCGCCCTTTGCCGGCCAGGAAGGCAAGTTTGTGACGTCGCGCCAGATTCGCGAGCGTCTCGACAAAGAATTGTTGGTCAATGTGGCGTTGCGTGTCGAAGAAACCGAAGACACCGATGTGTTCCTGGTCTCCGGACGCGGTGAATTGCATTTGACGATTCTGCTGGAAAACATGCGTCGCGAAGGCTACGAATTAGCCGTCGGCAAACCGCGTGTGGTGATGAAAGAAGTTGATGGCGAGCAGTGCGAACCTTATGAAATGCTCACGGTTGACGTAGAGGACACCAATCAGGGTGTCGTGATGGAAGCGCTGGGACAGCGCAAAGCCGACTTGCTCGACATGGTTCCGGACGGGCGTGGACGGGTACGTCTCGATTACCGCATACCGGCCCGGGGCCTGATCGGTTTCCAGACCGATTTTATGAACATGACGCGCGGCACCGGCATCAAGAGCCACATATTCGATGAGTACGCACCATTGCGCGGTGATTTACCATCGCGCCGCAACGGCGTGTTGATTTCGGGCGAACAAGGCGAAGCAGTGGCTTATGCGCTATGGAAACTGCAGGATCGCGGTCGCATGTTTGTGTCGCCCGGTGAGCGGTTGTATAACGGCATGGTGATTGGTATTCACAGCCGCGATAACGATCTGGTGGTTAATCCCATCAAGGGCAAGCAGCTCACCAACGTACGCTCATCCGGTACCGATGAAGCCGTCGCGCTGGTGCCGCCGATACAGTTGTCGCTGGAAAGCGCGATCGAGTTTATCGACGACGACGAGTTAGTCGAAATTACGCCGAAGAATGTGCGTATCCGTAAACGCTTCCTGCTGGAGCATGAGCGCAAGAAGGCAAGTCGCGAAGCGGCGTAATACTGTAATCCCTTCTTCTCCCAAGGAAGAGAAAGCACATAGATCGCCATTTGGCGAGGTATTCCGGGCATAAATTGCTGAACTGCCGCGCCAGTACTAGAGGTAAGCATTGCCGATGGATGTTCAAACACTGGTCGTTCTGCTTGTAATCGCAGTCGCCGCTTTAGCGGCGGCGGTGATTTGGCTGGGGCTTTCGTTATCGAGCGCCCTCAAGAGGAATGACCCGAGATTGATCGATGCAGCCCAGGAAACGCGCCACCGTGCGATGCTGACTGATCTCGCCGATGGCCTTGCCAAGCAGGGCGAGCGGCTTTCCAGCAGCCAGAACGATGCCACCGAACGCTTGCGTCAATCACTTTCCACATTGCAATTGGAGCAATCCAAAAGCCTGGCCGGCAATCGCGAAGAGCTCATCAAGCAACTCGCACACTTGAATCTGGAATTGCAGCAACGCCAGGATGCGCTGAAGGCAGCCATGCTCGGCGGCACGCTCGCGAAATTGAGTGAACAAGGGCTCGCGCAGCAGCAATCCATTGAGGCCACCATGCGCCTGGTCACAGGCCAGATTACGGCGACCATCGACGGCCTCACCAAATCCACCGACACGCGGTTGGCAGAAATCGGCGGAAAGGTGAACGAGCGACTCGATGAAGGCTTCAAGAAAACCAACGAGACGTTCGTGAGCGTGATGGCACGTTTGGCCACCATCGACGAAGCGCAAAAGAAGCTGGATGGCCTGACCACCAACGTGGTGAGCCTTCAGCAATTGCTCGGCGACAAACGCTCCCGCGGTGCGTTTGGCGAAGTGCAACTCGAAACCATCATTCGCAACGTATTGCCGGAATCCTCGTTCGAGTTTCAATACAGCTTCGCAAATGTCGGCCACGACGTGCGCGCTGACTGTGTATTAAAGCTGCCAGAACCGGTTGGACTGATTGCGATTGATTCCAAATTTCCGCTGGAAAATTACGAGCGCATGATTTCGGATGGGCCCGACCGGGCAACACCGGCGATGTTCAAAGCGGACGTGAAAAGACACGTCGACGCGATCTCATCAAAATACATCATCCCCAACGTGACATCGGATGGCGCGGTGATGTTTATTCCCGCTGAAGCGGTGTTCGCTGAAATTCACGCGCATCACCGCGATCTGGTGGAGTACGCGCAGATTCGCCGCGTCTGGATTGTTTCGCCGACGACGATGATGGCCGTTCTCAATACCGCACGCGCGGTGTTGAAAGATGTCGAGACGAGGAAGCAGATTCATATCATCAAGGACGAACTGGGCAAGCTCGGCAAGGAATTTTCCCGCTTCGACGAGCGCATGAAAAAACTTGCTGACCATATTCGCCAGGCCAATGAAGACGTGAAAGACGTTGCGGTGACCAGCAAGAAAATCAGCGACCGGTTTGCCTCGATTGAAAAAGTTGAACTGGAACATCCAAAACTCGGGGATGACGTGACCAAGCCGGGCCTCACGCTGGTTAAATCCGACCCTGACTCCTGAAATTACCTGCGCGTATGTGGCTATTGAAAAAATGCAACCTCGTCCTTTCGACATGCGCGTCAACTTGAATCTTTACTCAAACCATGAAGTAATAGTCCTTCGTACAAGTGAAGTGCATGGCACAAAGAACCATTTCTGCTAGATTGGCGATATGAAAACCATTGGTATCGCAGGCTACTCCGGTAGCGGCAAAACTACCCTGATCGAGAAGGTCATTCCGTGCCTCGTTATGGCGGGCTTTCGTGTCTCGCTCATTAAACACGCGCACCACGAATTCGATCTCGATCAACCGGGTAAGGATTCGCACCGCCATCGCATGGCTGGCGCGACGGAAGTGCTGGTGTCGTCGAGCCAGCGATGGGCATTGATGCACGAGCTGCGCAATACAGCCGAGCCGACGCTCGACGAACAGCTCAAGCATTTTGCGCCGTGCGATGTGGTGATCGTGGAAGGCTGGAAGCATCACGCCATGCCAAAAATCGAAGTGCACCGCAAGCTCTCCGAAAAGCCCCTGTTGTTTCCGCAGGACCCATCGGTAATCGCGGTGGCCAGCGATGAATCACTTGCCACGAACCTGCCGCAATTTGATCTCGACGATGCGGAGTCTGTTGCGCAATTCATCATTGAGTATCTTGCCTTGCGCAAAGCAGCAATCCACCTGGTGAAATGATGGTAAGCGTGTTGTATTTCGCGAGCCTTCGCGAATTGTTCGGTCTTGAGAATGAACAACTCGTGCTGCCCGTGCCCGCCGATGTGAGTGCATTGATCGCGGCGTTACGCGCGCGCGGTGGTGCTTGGTCCGACGCGCTTGGCACGGACCGGCGCTGGCGCGTCGCGGTCAATCAGGAATTGGCGACGATGGACACAAAACTGAATGTTGGCGATGAAGTTGCCATATTTCCACCGGTGACGGGAGGGTGATCCACTCCCGATCCCGATCCCGATCCCGGGCGAGAGTGAGCGAGGAATTCGTGCACCGCAAGGAAGGGCGATGACAACCATCCGAATACAAAATCAGGATTTCGATCTCGGCGCGGAGCTGAATGCGATGCGGGCTGGCAACGCCAAAATTGGTGCCGTGGCCTCATTCGTTGGTCTTGTTCGCGATGTCAACGACGGCGCAGGAGTATCGACGCTCACCCTGGAACACTACCCTGCGATGACGCGGAAGGCGCTGGGCGGCATCGTCGACGAGGCGTGCGCGCGGTGGGAACTGATCGATGTCACGGTCATTCACCGCGTCGGCGAATTGAGACCCACCGATCAGATCGTACTGGTGATGGTCGCGAGCCGCCATCGCGGCGACGCGTTCCAGGCCTGCGAATTCGTCATGGATTACCTGAAAACCCAGGCACCGTTCTGGAAAAAAGAATCCACCCCGCAGGGGGAACGCTGGGTTGAAGCCCGCGAGAGCGATGAACTGGCATCATCGCGGTGGCGGGTCGAACAGGACTCATGAGGAATCTCGTATGGCGCAAAAAAATGTACTTGGTGGAGAACTGGAAAGCTGTTGCACCTCGCCGATGACGGGCTATTACCGCGACGGCCACTGCAGCACCGACGACGACGATCAAGGTTCACACACGGTATGTGCGCGTATGACAGACGAATTTCTCGCCTTCAGCAAACGCACCGGAAACGACCTCTCCACACCCCATCCGGAGTTTGGCTTCCCCGGCTTGAAAGCCGGTGACAAGTGGTGTGTATGCGTGTCTCGTTGGGAGGATGCGTTTCTCGCCGGTGTTGCACCGCGTATCGTCCTTGCGGCCACCCACGAGCGCGCACTCGATGTCGTCGAGCTGGAAGAGCTGAAGGCGTACGCACTGGACTTGAATTAGGAATCAATCGTTCAATCCCACGTTACGCACGGCAAGGGTTCGCGATGCTGGAGCGGATCTGGACTCCGTGATATTTCCCACAACTTGCACTGCAATGCGTTAGACTCAAATTTCTACAACACTAAAAAGGGAGCACGCAATGGAAGCAGGGGACGGCAGTGAGATAGGCATTGTTGGCATGTTAATCGCGCTTGTGTTTATCGTATTGATGATCGCCAGTGTTTGGAAGGTTTTTACCAAGGCAGGGCAACCCGGTTGGGCCGCGATCATCCCGATTTACAACGTCATTGTGTTGTTGAAGATTATTGGCAAACCCTGGTGGTGGATCCTCGGTTTCCTCATCCCGATCGTCAACTTTATTGTGATGATTCTCATGGCCGTCGGACTTGCCAAAGTCTTTGGCAAGGGCACCGGATTTGCGATCGGCCTGATATTACTGGGAGTCATTTTTTATCCAATCCTCGCGTTCGGCGATGCGACCTATACGGCTCCGCCTGCACCGGCCTGACAACAACGCTTAAGTAGAAAAAAAACCGGCGCATGCGCCGGTTTTTTACTGTCGCCGTCAACCGGACCGGCAGGCATGGGCCACTCAAACTGACTTAACCCTTTTTGAAAAACACATAGTCCGCAGAGTAGGCGACAGTGGTTTTGGCACCCACGTTCGCAGCTGCACATGCTGGCGTTGCAGGAGCAACACCGCCGACCGTCTTCAGGCGCTGGATGTACGTCACATCGGTCATTGCGCCTTTGCCCGTTGCTGGCGCAGCTTGCACCAACTGTAGGGGGATCGCACCTGCCGCACCTGGGGACACGGCCAATTGCTTGCCGGTCACTTTGGAACCGTCGGTAGATTCCCACGTTGGGCCAGCGTAATACTTGCCGACTTCTTTCTTGTCTGCATCCAGCAATTTGGCATCCGGACCAGCGAAGGTCCAGGCAAACGTGCCTGGCTTATCGGCAACGGCTTTGCATTCGTATGCGAGCATACCGACGCCCATGAGTGTCATGGCAGCCTTATTGCCGGCAGGCGGGGTGATTTCAGCAGGAGTCTGGGCGAAGGCCGAAACGGCAGCCAGGGCAGCGATCAGGGGCAGTAATTTAAAGCTTGCTTTCATGTTGGATACTCCAGATTATTGGTTCGAAACCAGGTAGGTGAGGGGACAGCAGGTGTTACAAAGTGTTGCTACGGGTAAACGGCGATTATGGATGAATAGTTGACGTGGAGGTAGCGAGCCGGTTCCGCCAAATCGATGCACAGCATCGTTGTCCCACCATTCACGCGATACACGTAAAAACGCAGAACGCCTTTCCACGCGCATTTTGATGCAAAATCTGTCTGGAAACCCCGCCGATGCTGGGTTTACGTTTGTTTTTCGAAGAAGTCCGAGGTGATTTCCACTGCGCGCTCCACATCGTTGCGCGAAATATCGAGGTGCGTGACCCACCGCTGCTTGCCGTACGCGCTGGAGACAAGTACCCCGCAGGATTTGAGATGTGCGTTGAAGGGGACAAACATCGCTGAAGGGACTTCAGCCCACAGAATATTGGTTTGCGGTGTGTCGATGTTCAATTGTCCGCGCGACACCTCTGTCAATCCCCTGGCCAGCAACGCTGCATTGGCGTGATCATCCTTGAGGCGTTCGACGTGATGGTCGAGCGCATGGATTCCCGACGCCGCAATCACCCCAGCCTGTCGCATGCCGCCACCGAGCATTTTGCGCATGCGGCGTGCTTTTGCAATCAACGGCTTGCTGCCCAGCAGGAGCGAACCCACTGGCGCGCCGAGACCTTTGGACAAACACACCGACACCGAATCGAATGACCGGCAGATTTTCCGGGCAGCGTTCACCGGCGTATCCGACGTTCCCGCTTCATAAACTGCCGCGTTGAACAAACGCGCGCCGTCCAGGTGGGTGGCAAGTCCATGCGCATTCGCCAGCGCTTTGACCGAGGCCGCGTAATCGCCTGGCAGAACCTTGCCGCCCCAGGTGTTTTCCAGCGCGATCAATCGCGTGATTGCATAGTGCGCATCGTCGGGTTTGATGGCCGCCTCGATTGCGGCCAGGTCCATGGTACCGTCGGCGTGTTGGTCCAGCGGTTGCGGCTGGATCGAGCCCAGCACCGCCATACCGCCCGCTTCCCAACGATAGGTATGCGCCAACTGCCCGACGATCACCTCGTGACCGCGTTCGCAATGCGCCAGCAAGCCGAGAAGATTGGTTTGCGTGCCACTAATGCCATAAAGTGCGGATTCAAATCCGAGCATCGCGGCCGCCTTTTCTTCCAACGCGTTGACGGTCGGGTCTTCGCCGTACACATCGTCGCCAACCGTCGCGTTCAACATCGCCTGCCGCATTTCCGCCGTTGGGCGGGTAACCGTGTCGCTACGAAAATCCATAAGGCTGCTTCCAAAACATGAATTCGGACGTTTAATTACACGCCACAAAAAATATCGCGTGTCAGGCTGATCATTTTGAGGATGCGCTCATCCTCGATGCGATAGAGGACTCTGGTGGCCTCCTTGCGCGAGTGGATCATGCGACAGGCCCTGAGTATGGCCAAATGCTGCGAGATATTGCTTTGTGTGGAGCCGACCGCATCAGTGATTTCCTGCACCATCATTTCTCCGGACGATAGCAGGCAGAGAATCTTGATGCGCAGCGGGTGCGACATCGCTTGCATCGCCACCGCAGCCTGCTCGATATTTTCGGCCTTGCCGATGAGAGCGAAAATATCCTGCGGTGTGCTTTCCGCAGCCAGCGACCGTGCTGCAGGTTTTGGGCCGATTGTGTTCCCTGCCATGGCTATGCTCGCGAATGTCTGGATATTCTCATCGTCACGAGCCAAAGGCGTTCAGCCCTGTTTGTGCGCGCCCAAGAATGAGCGCGTGCACATCGTGCGTACCTTCATAGGTATTCACGGCTTCCAGATTCATCATGTGCCGGATGACATGGTATTCGTCGCTGATGCCATTGCCGCCATGCATATCGCGGGCCACGCGCGCGATGTCGAGCGCCTTGCCGCAACCGTTGCGCTTGATGAGCGAGATCATTTCCGGCGTGGCGCGGCCCTCGTCGAGCAGCCGTCCTACGCGTAACGAACCCTGTAACCCGAGCGTAATTTCGGTCTGCATGTCCGCGAGTTTTTTCTGCACGAGCTGCGTTGCCGCGAGAGGCTTGCCAAACATGATGCGGTCGAGCGTATATTGCCGCGCCGCATGCCAGCAAAATTCGGCAGCACCCATCGCGCCCCAGGAAATACCATAGCGCGCCTTGTTCAGGCATCCGAATGGCCCTTTCAAGCCTTTCACATCCGGCAGCAGATTTTCTTCCGGGACGAATACGTCATCCATCACAATTTCACCCGTGACAGACGCACGCAAGGAAAACTTGCCTTCAATCTTTGGTGCCGACAATCCCTTCATGCCTTTTTCGAGCACGAATCCGCGAATGGATTCCGCGTCCGACATATCTTTCGCCCAGACCACAAACACATCCGCAATCGGCGAATTGGTGATCCACATTTTGGCACCGTGAAGTTGATAACCACCGGCCACCTTTTTCGCGCGCGTTTCCATTGAAGAAGGGTCCGACCCTGCGTTCGGCTCGGTCAGACCGAAACAGCCAACCATTTCGCCGGTGGCTAATTTCGGCAGCCATTTTTCGCGCTGTGCTTCGCTGCCATAGGCGTGGATGGGATGCATCACCAGCGAGGATTGCACACTCATGGCGGATCGATAGCCCGAATCCACGCGCTCGACCTCGCGCGCGATCAAGCCGTAGGCGACATGATTCACACCGGCGCAGCCGTAACCTTCGATGGTCGAGCCGAGGAAGCCCAACGCACCCATTTCGTTCATGATCTCGCGGTCAAAGGTTTCATTGCGGTTCGCCATCAGTACCCGCGGGAGTAAATTTTTCTGACAATACGCGTGCGCCGAATCACGAATCATCCGCTCTTCACCGGAAAGCTGGTCATCAAGGAGAAAGGCGTCGTCCCATTTGAATTGGGCTTTGATGTCGTTGGGTTTCATATTGCCTGGCAGGGAGCGAAAATGATCCTTATTTTACGCGCTTGGCGAGCGGCGTATATTTGGACGGCGGGTGTTGGCGTGGCTCATGGATGTTCAGGGATGCACAATGAGTTCGAATCGGATCACGATTCTGCATGACCCATTCGTCGTGATGACTTACGTGCGATGCGTACGCTCTATGCGGGCTTGCGGAACAACCTTGCTATTGCACGCAATTCGCTTCACCACGGTCAGTGAAGCTGCTGCCGGGGACGGGCAAGAATTCCCAACTGTACCTGCCATCATCAAGTACAAACTTCGCGACGCCAAATGCACCTGCACCGCGGACTTCGCTGTTCGGTTGAGGGGTGCCAAACGCGTATAGTCCCGCGCCGCCCGTGCCGATAACAAATTGCCGGATACCCTTGGCGGGGTTGCCTGTCGCGTCTGGGTCTTGCGGTGCGAAGCGTTCGTAGGTGTGGTCGTGACCAACCAGCACAACATCTGCATTGAATTCATAGAGCGCGCGCCAAACGTCTGCGGAAAGCGGATTGTTGCCGTGGGCACTCGACGATGAAAAGCGCGGGTGGTGCCAGTACGCTAGCGTGCATTTCTTGTTGCTGTTTGCCGCGAGATCTGCGCGCAGCCACGTTTCCTGCGCCGAGCCCCTCGCCATGTCGATGTTGCTATTGAGCGAAATGATGTGCCAGCTGCCAACATCAAAACTATAGTATCCGCGCCTGTCGGGGCCCGCTCGCGCACCGAAGTATGTGTAGTAGCCATCGCCCGCAGACACTCCGTAGTCGTGGTTGCCGGGTGCGGGAAAGCTTCGCGCCATGAATTTTCCGTAGGTGGGTTCGTAGCAGTTTTGATATTCTTCAGGTGTGCCGGAGTAGTAGACGAGATCACCCAGAAGCAAGAGTGGCATGCCCGGCATTTGCTGATCGATTAGCGCGGCAGTTTGCGCGGCCGACGAATTGGCGGCGGGCTGCCCGTTGCATTGCGCAATGTCGCCAACGGCGAGGATGGTGACGGGCTCAACCGGCAATGATCGGCCTGACCGAGCCTTGATGGCCGAAATGTCACTCGAATTAATTGCACCAGACGTATTCAGATCAAACTTGAAATTTACGCCGTTCGTTATCTGGCCGGATCGCGCCATCAGGCTGCTGATGCTGCTTGAGTTAACGGAGTGCGTATTGTTCACGTCCCCAATCAGGAATCCGAGCGATACGGGGGCGAGGATCAGGTGTGCGTTTACATTGACGAGAGAGACTGCGGCCCGCGAGTTGTCTGCAACGTTCGTCAGCCTCACGATGACTTCGTTACCGTAAAACGTTGCCGTCGCCGCGCCTGTTGGTGCAACGCTTGCGGTACCCTGCTCGGTGACGGGACCGTTGAATTGAAATACGATCGTGTGGCTGCTGTCAGTCATGCGCGGTTCCACCGTGATTAAACCGCTGATCGGCTGCGTCGTATCAATTGGCAGGTCAAAGGTTCCAGCACTGCCGTGGTTCTTGCGCGATTGCACGCCGGTAAGTGCGAAGGTAATTGATGTCGGGTCGCTACCCGGAACTGAAGCCCGGATAACGGACGCATCGGGAACGGGAGCCGTCACTGCGCCCGCGATAGCAAACTGATTGGCCAGCGTTAGCGCAAACGCAAGCTTCGAGAGAATCCTGTTCATGGCGATCATCCCAATTTCCGCGATGCCGTTGGTAGCGTATTTTTCCATTATGGCTGACGAGCGTGTGACGCATGGGCTCTTATCACCCATGGACGATTCAGTATCACCTGTTTATCCGCTTTCATCATCACAAAGTTCCACGCGCAGGGGCATAACTAATCACCAGCATCTACGGGCTTCCCAGCCAGAAAACGTGCCGGATGCCGCGCCGGTACTAGAGTTTTGTGAAATTCTCCACGAATTTGCTTGGATTCGCTTCATGCGGACGTGTTAGTGCACCATTCCCGGTATCTGCGTTGCACCGCAAACGTAGCGACTGCGCGCACAATGACGTGGTGAGCAAGAAAATCCCCAGCCTAAACGCGCCTGCGAGAAAAAAATTGCCAGGCGCATCGCGCACCAAAAGCGGCAAAGCCCCTCCCAGGAAGCCACACCCCCCGCGCCTCGATAAAGAGCAATTGATTCTCGATTCCGCCGAACGCCTTTTCGCGCAATACGGGTTTGAAGGCGTGTCGCTGGAGAGTATCGCGGCCGCAGTAGGCATCAGCCGCCACAATCTGCTCTATTACTTCCCGGGAAAGGAAGCGCTTTATCGCAGGGTGCTCGACCGCGTTCTCGACCGATGGCTCGAATGCATGGCCGCGATTTCGGTCAGCGACAATCCGCAGGAAGCGCTCAGCGCGTACATCGCCGCCAAGCTGCGCTTTTCGCGCGAGCATCCGGCTGGTTCACAAGTTTTCACTCGCGAAGTCATCGCTGGCGCACCGCGCTACGCAGAGGTGATTGAAAAGCGCGTTGCACCGATGTTGCGGGAAGACCTGAAGACGCTGGAAAAATGGGCGAACGAAGGGCGCATTGCCCGCATCGACTTTACCCATCTTATGTTCCTGATCTGGTCCGTCACGCAGGGTTACGCCGATCTGGCGCCGCAGTTCGCGATGCTGCTGGGCAAACCGAAACTCGACGACCGTGATTTCGCGACCGCGCAGAGCGTGTTGACGCGGTTGGTGATGGCGGGGTTGCATAAACAAGACTGAGCGCCAGGCATCGCAGCAGTGAAGGCGTATACATTCTTTTCGGGCTGCTAATTACCCTTGTAATTCCTCTATACTTTCATTGATCGCGATGAAATATCTCCTTTAAATGGAACATCACCCAGACGGCGCATCCGGCAGGCCACAAGGAATTCCGATGACCGTTGTTGCCACTGAGAGCTGCTACAAGTGCGAGCGCGCTGGCGGCGTTGGTGTGTGCCCTGTCTGCGATCGTTGAAGATAGAAAAATACCCACGGAGCAACAGCATTTTGTCGCACCCAATGCAGAGATGGAAAAGCGCTGGCCTATCCTGGCGACACCGGGATTGAGCTGACCGTGGCATAAAATCAAGCCGAAGTGAACCACGCGAAAGTGGGCCAACTTTCTAACGACACAACCACACAGGATCCCCACATTGTCGTGGGTGATGAACGCGACCAATGCAATTGAAACTTGCCAATAGCCTTACATTTTCCGACCTATACCACCGCGACGGCCTGATCAAGCTTGATCAGGCCTTTCACACCCAACTTACTTCAGCCGATGCTGCCCTGGCAGGTCGCCTAAGTATAGGCCGCATCAATCCGGCGGCGCTGACGAAAAAAGAGGAGTCGGCGCTGATCATCGAAATGGCGCCGCATCTGGACCGCTTTATTGCGCAGCTTTTCGGTATTGCCGATGAAGTGCAAGTCCTCACGGGTCGTCACCTGGAACTCGGTCCGCTTTATCACGTCAAGCGCCAATTCGTGCAGCGCAAGGCCGGTGCCAAGTACAAAGCAGATGCGGCCATCGGTTTTGACGGTGCCGCCCTGGAAGCGGAACTCGCGATCAGTTTCGGCTGCGCCTTCAGTGAACTGGCTTATGCACAACACGTTGAAAACTGGCTTCTGGATGAGGTCGCGAATGAAAAAATAATCGACACAGCGCTCCGCTACGCTTCGTGGGCGCTCCATACGGAGGCCGGGCGCGCACGCAGCCACGCGGGCGTGCTGTTCAAGTCACCCGCCAAGCTCGATATGCAAAATCTTGTCACCCACGCGCAGAAGCGTGAATCGGAGGGCGTAACCACATTCACGATCAAACCCGACCACATCCGCCGACGCAATGGATTTGCCCTGACCGATCCGGGCACCGATCTTAAGGGGGCTCTGGCCGAGGCACATTACTGTATCTGGTGCCACACGCAGGGCAAGGACTCCTGCTCGACCGGAATGAAGGAAAAACCTGCGGTGAAGGACGGCACCAGTGCAACGGATGGCAAAACTGCATTCAAGAAAAGTCCCTTCGGTGTCACGCTGGCAGGTTGTCCGCTCGAAGAAAAGATATCCGAATTCCACACGCTGAAGGCCGGTGGCTACGCGATCTCGGCGCTTGCCGTCATCACGATTGATAACCCAATGGCAGCGGCGACGGGCCACCGTATTTGCAACGACTGCATGAAATCGTGCATTTACCAGAAGCAGGAACCGGTCAACATTCCGCAGGCAGAGACGCGAACCTTGAAGGACGTGCTCGAACTGCCGTGGGGGTTCGAGATCTATTCGCTGCTCACGCGCTGGAACCCGCTCAACCTGCACCAGCCGCTGCCCCGTGCGGCTAGCGGCTATCGCGTCCTGATCGTGGGTATGGGCCCGGCCGGCTTCGGGCTTTCGCACCACCTCATGAACGACGGCCATTCGGTGGTGGGCATCGACGGTCTCAAGATCGAAGCGCTGCCTGAGAACCTCACCGGTATACGTGCCGATGGTTCGCGCGTTGGTGCCGTTGACGGAGCGTCCATTGGTTTTGAACCGGTCAGGGATGTCAATACGCTTTACGAGTCTCTCGATGACCGCGTCATGGCTGGCTTCGGCGGCGTGGCCGAGTACGGCATCACCGTCCGCTGGGACAAGAATTTCCTCAAGGTCATTCGACTACTTCTGGAGCGACGAGACGCATTCGCGCTGTTTGGTGGTGTGCGCTTTGGCGGCACGCTGACAACTGATGATGCGTTCGACATGGGCTTTGACCATATCGCGCTGGCCATGGGCGCGGGAAAGCCGACGGTGCTCGATATCCCGAACGGCCTTGCGCGAGGCGTACGCACGGCGTCGGATTTCCTGATGGCGCTGCAACTCACGGGTGCCGCCAAGTCAGATTCCATTGCCAACATGCAGGTACGACTGCCGGTGGTCGTTATTGGCGGCGGTCTCACCGCTGTCGACACCGCCACGGAATCGCTCGCGTACTATCCCATCCAGGTCGAAAAATTTCTGCAACGATACGAAGCTTTGGCAGCGGAAAAAGACGAAGACACGGTGCGAAGCGGGTGGAGCCCGGAGGAGCGCGAAATCGCTGAAGAATTTCTGGCACATGCGCGTGCAATCCGAACCGAGCGCGAGCTCGCCGATAAGCAGAAGCGCGAGCCACGCGTCATCGAACTGCTGCAGAGTTGGGGCGGCGCAACGATCGGGTATCGCCGCCGCCTGATTGACAGTCCCTCGTACACCCTCAACCACGAGGAAGTGGAAAAAGCGCTGGAGGAGGGCATCGTTTTTGCTGAAGGCCTGACACCACTGTCGGTGGATACGGACGACTATGGCGCGGTGCGCGGTATTAACTTTACGGTACGGCACAATGGGGCCGATGGACAGCCGACGTCGGCGACCGAATATCACCTTCCTGCGCACACCATTTTTGTTGCGGCAGGCACTTCGCCCAACACGGTGCTCGCGCGCGAACATCCCCAGCATTTTAGTCTCGACGGCAAGTACTTCCGGGCCTGCGATGAAGACGGCCAGCCGATTGAGCCGCAGTTTGCGATTTGCAAACCGGAACGTGCCGATGTACTGCTTTCCCGCGCCACCGACGGCCACTTCGTGTCCTTCTTCGGCGACCTGCACCCATCTTTTTTCGGTAACGTTGTAAAGGCATTGGGCAGCGCCAAGCAGGGATATCCGGTGGTGTCTCGCGTATTAGTCAAACTGCCGCCAGCAGCGAAGGGGACGGACGCAGCATTCCTCGGCGGCCTCGCCGACGACTTGCTCGCCACCGTGGAGCGCGTCGAGCGCCTCACACCCACCATCGTCGAAGTCGTGGTGCGCGCGCCACTCGCGGCACGCAAGTTCCGGCCGGGACAGTTTTACCGATTGCAGAATTACGAGACGCTCTCCCCGGTGACGCGCGGCACGCGCCTACAGATGGAGGGCCTTGCCCTGACCGGAGCCTGGACCGATCCTGAAAAAGGCCTGGTCTCCACCATCGTGCTGGAAATGGGTGGCTCCTCCGACCTCTGCGCAATATTGAAGCCCGGCGAGCGCGTGGTGCTGATGGGCCCGACCGGCACGCCCACGCATATTGCGCCCGACGAGACGGTGGCGTTAGTGGGTGGCGGTCTCGGTAACGCGGTGCTGTTTTCAATCGGCCAGGCATTTCGTGCGGCAGGCTCGAAAGTGCTCTATTTTGCCGGCTACAAGAAAGTCATCGACCGTTATAAAGTTGCCGACATTGAAGCCGCGGCCGACGTCATCATCTGGTGCTGCGACGAACAACCCGGGTTTATTCCCAGGCGCCCACAGGACCGTACCTTCATCGGCAATATCGTGCAGGCCATGGAAGCGTATGCATCTGGCAGGCTCGGTCCACCGGCGATCCGCATGGAGGACGCCGACCGCCTCATTGCCATCGGCTCGGACCGCATGATGTCCGCCGTTGCCCGCGCGCGCCACGACGTGCTCAAAACGCACATGAAGCCGCATCACTTTGCCATCGGCTCCATCAATTCGCCCATGCAGTGCATGATGAAAGAAATCTGCGCCCAGTGCCTGCAACCGCAGCGCGATCCGATCACCGGCAAGGTGACCTACGTCTTTTCCTGCTTCAACCAGGATCAGGAGCTTGACTGCGTGGATTTTCACGCGCTTTCCGAGCGACTCCAGCAGAACTCTTTGCAGGAAAAGCTCACCAAGCAGTGGCTCGCGCTTTGCCTGGACGACTTGGGGAAGACCCGTTTGCTGGTTTGATATGTGGAAAATATTGAAAAACCAAACGTTTGTAGCGGTCGCGCTGGCCGTGTTCATCGCGCCCCCGGCGCAAGCGCTGTATGATCCGCCGCCACCTGAAGCCTTGTCGTTCATCGAAGGCGCGTGGCAAGGTAAGCTCGAGTACCGCGATTACCAGCCGCCTTACAAAATTGTCACGCTGCCGACGAAGCTGTTCGTGGCCCTGCG
>JANYHZ010000005.1 GCA_025362135.1 Betaproteobacteria bacterium
CATCGCGCGGGCGCTGATCAAGAACGCGCCGATCCTGCTGCTCGATGAGGCCACGTCTGCGCTCGATAGCGAATCCGAACGCCAGGTACAGGCGGCATTACAATCGCTGATGCGCGGACGCACCACTATCGTCGTCGCGCATCGCCTTTCGACGATTGAAAACGCAGACCGCATCGTGGTGATGGGTCACGGCAAAATTCTTGAGGTCGGCTCACACACTGCGCTTTCCGCTGCGGGCGGGGTTTATGCCAGCCTTCATCGCCTGCAATTTGAAAATGTCTGACGCGCACGGCTCCTCGTTTTCACCAACGCTCTCCATTTCAATCGTTGTCTATTTCCCCGATCCAGCGTGGCTGGGGTCAACGCTGGAGTCGCTGGTGTCTGCACTGGCGAACGCGCGGCACACCGGTGCGATGCGCCGCGCAAAAATCTGCCTGGTCGATAACGATGCAATATCCTCGACGTCACGGTTCAATTTGCCATTGGGCACCGCCTGCAAGGATTTTGGGTGGATTGAAACGGCTGTCATCGCAGGCCAGGGAAATATTGGCTATGGTCGCGCCAATAATCTCGCCGTCGCGCGCTGCACGGATTTCGATTTTCATCTCGTGCTCAATCCCGATGTGAAACTGGCAGAGGACGCGATAACCAACGCGCTGCGTTATCTGCAACAGCACAGCGAGTGCGCGATGGTTTCGCCAGTTGCAACGGCCCCTGACGGGCAACCGTTGTATCTGGTCAAACGATTTCCGGATATTTTTACACTTGCGTTGCGAGGCTTCGCGCCCGATTGGATCAAGCAGCGTTTCCACGCGCGCCTCGATGCGTACGAACGCAAGGAAACGCCTTACGACACAACGCTGACCGACGTAGTCATTGCCAGCGGCTGCTTCATGCTGATTCGCCGCAACGCCCTTCTGCGCACGGGCGGTTTCGATGAGGCGTTTTTCTTGTACTTCGAGGACTTCGATCTCTGTTACCGCATCGCAAAGTTCGCCAGCATCGCGCGCGTGGCTGACGTTCGCATCGTGCACGCAGGTGGAAGTGCGGCCGGAAAAAGCATGCGGCATATTTGGTTGTTCGTGCGTTCAGCACTTCGCTTTCATCGCAAGCACGGTTGACAACAAGCACGATTGGCGCGGCGTTGCAGACATTTTTGACCGGGGACCTGCGCCAGTACTTGTCCTTTAACTATTTTTGCCGGTACGTGTGTTATGAAGGCAACGGTGGCCGATGGGTTGCAAGCCCAAGCAGCATGCCCGCTGCCGCGCCAAAAAACTGTACCGTGTGCCGCGTGAAAAAATCATCCGTCATATTGCGCAAAAATACGCCAACCACCAGTGCGATCCCGCAAAGGCCCGCGAGACGCGCCAGCCCCCCAAACGACAACCGTCTGACAAATGTCCACGCCAGCGCTCCGAACAACATGAACATCACGAGCGCGCCGGTCACGCCCATTTGCAAAGCGTAATTGAGTACCACGTTGTGCGGATGATGAACGTAATTTCTGAGCCACGGCGTCTCGAAGCGTGACGCAAAAATTTCGCCGATATCCGGATTGTCGTAGCCGCGACCGAGCAACGGATGCTCACCAATCAGTTCGAACGCGACACTTAGGATCGGCGCACGATTGTCGTGCAGCAGGAATGCCAGCGGCCCGGTGCCGGCCGGCGCCTGCGTTTGCGCGCGAAACTGCATGGCAGCGAACATGAACGAGGCCAGTACCGCGAGCAACCCCAGCACAAATGCGGACGTACGCCACCGTTTCGACTTTAGGGGACGCCCATGCATACCAAGTGCCGTCGCGACCACGACCATGGCTGCAAAACAAACCCACACAGTACGGTTGCCCGAGAGCCAGGCGGATGTCAACAAACAAGGTAGCGCCACGAGCGACAAGGCAATGGCGCGACGGCGCCATGGACGGCTTGCAAACAACGACAACGCCAACAACGGTGCCAGCGTGACGATCCAGGTTGTGAGCAAGCCGACCGTCAGGTAATCAGACTCCTGCAGGGTCGCACGCGGATCAAACGGCTCCCGCACGATCATGACCGTCAAAATGAGGAGTCCGCCGGTCAGGACTGAAATCCAGCGCATCATGTCGGCGCGGGTTCGCGTCAGCGCATAAAAGACCATAAACGCGAGCATCGGCGTGAGGATGTCGCGCTTCACGACGGACAGACTTTCGAGCGGCGATGGACTGAGGAAAGACCAGACCGTAGCCGAAATAAGCCATGCACCTGTCGCGATGACGAGTGCTTTGTAGGGCAGAAGCAGTTGCTGAAACTTGTCCTCACGCAGATATGCATACAGTATCGCCAACCCTGCCAGCACCAGCATTGCACCGCGTAAACCCGCGCTACCCCGAAAGGGCGCGACGAATATCGCGATGCCGGCTGCGATGGACGCAAAGCGAATCAGGTGCGGCGAGGAAATAAATGCGGGGGGCATTGAGTAGGCCTAACGATGCAGGAAATCGCGCAGCATGACCTGGGCGAGTTGCCGCTTACGGGTAAGGCGGGTTGCATCTTGCCAGAGCGCGCGCCAAAAATTTGTCCGTTTTATTCGATCATCGATGCGTTTACGCAGGGCAGTATCGGTTAAATGCTGGCGCAAGCGGTTTACCTGGAGGCCCTGTCCGACTAGCTCAGCGCGGAGCAAAGTCCGCGTTTCATCGGACATGGGAACGCGCAGATTGATTTCGCGAAGCTGTTCGACGACGACAAACAAGCTTTCCGCGCGACGGATCAGGCTGGCGTTACTTTCGTCACGCGTAATCGATTGTGGATTACGCAAGTAATCGTAAAGAACGGTGTCGATGTACACAAAGCGTTGCGCACGCAGATCGCCTTCGGTAATCCAGGCGATATCCTCATGCACGATGCCTTCGCGGAACTGCAGTGCGCATTCGTCCAGATACGCGCGACGATAAAATCGCAGCCAGACCAGGTGCGGACATTCCTTCTGCAGGCAACTGAGCGTGACCCAGGCCTGCCCGGTCAAGTCATTTGCGGGCTTTGGTTTCTGGTAAACGCGGCGCGGCGAAACACCATCGCCACTCTCCTCGGCGTTGAATGCAACCACGTCTGCGCGACGATCCCGGGCAATCGAGAGCAGATGGGAAATCGCGCCCGGCCGCACGCGGTCGTCGACATCGACGAACCAGACATAGTGCCCCCGTGCATGACGCAGGCCGAGATTGCGCGTCGCGGCAACACCGCGATTGGCATTTTCCGGATGCGAGAGAGCGATCACGCGCGCGTCGCGTGCCACCCATTGCGCCAAAAGGTCACCGCTCGCATCGATCGAGCCGTCGTTAATGGCAATTAGCTCGATATTGCGGTAGTCCTGGTTGCAGAGACCCACCATACAAGTATCTATGTAGGCCTGTGCGTTATAGACCGGGACGACGATGCTGACGAGGAGACTGTTGGGCGGCGGGGTCATTGCGGAAGAGCAGTTGGCGTCCGCCATTGTACTGGACGGGTTCGGTGCATTCTCTCGCCGTAAAGTCGCATGCGGCGATCTGGCACTGGCACACTTTTCAACAAACACTAGCATTGGGGCGGCTTTCAGAGTCGTTTTGGTCTGTAAGCCCCACCACTGCTTGATCTAGGTACTTTCACCGCCGCCGTGAATGATGACGCCCTGCATCGGGTCTACAGCCTGCGTCCAGGGTTTGGCCTTGATAACCCGTTGTCCCTCTGCAATGCCGGCCTCCATACGCGCGTTGATACCATTCGGTGTGAAGTCGATGTCTTTGAGCTGGTCTTCGCCTTCTCGCGCAGGAGCCAGGAGCGGTACCACGTGCATGATCGTGCCGCAGCCCCACGCCGCGAGCTCGCTCACGACAGCCGATTTCGCCGTCTTCTCCGGCACATGGCGCGCGAGTTCGCGAATGATATGCCGCAAATGGTGGATTTGTTGCTGCCGCGCAATGTGGCTATTGGTGCGACTTGCAAACTGGATGTCTTTTTCGCGGCCCATTACTTCCCACAGCGTTTCGGGTTCCGGGCCATCGGGATTCCACAGGTTGGTGGTGAAGATGACCGAGTTGCGGCGCGGTCGGTCGTCGAGCACCGCTTCGACTGGTGTATTGGAAAAGATTCCACCGTCCCAGTAAGGCTCGCCATCGATACGCACCGCCGGAAACGCTGGCGGCAATGCGCCCGAGGCCATGATGTGTGAAATCGTGATGGTTTCTTCGCGGCTATCAAAGTAGCGCATCTCGCCAGTACGGGCGTTGACCGCGCCGATGGTCAAGCGCGTATGCCGTGCATTGAGGTAATCGAGATCGACCAG
>JANYHZ010000020.1 GCA_025362135.1 Betaproteobacteria bacterium
TGCCCATTGCTGGCTACGGCGGCCACTGCCCGCCAGCTGAATCAGGTGGTCACGCACGACCTGTTTCAGACTTTTCCCCATTTTTTGGCTGCTTCGCGCGCACGCTGTGCCACCTGCTTATCGACTGAAAGTGTGATGTTCATGGTTTTAGCCTAGTAATGTTAAACACATATATTAAGTGCGCACAAGATTGCTGTGCGTCAAACTTCAATACGCTGGCCCGCGTCAACTATCTTGGCCGGTCCGCGACAACTATCCTGGCCGGTGGAAGCGAGGCATGTTTGGGTTTAGCCTTTCGTTTTTGACGTTGTTTTTTTCTTCTGCCCAGGCGGGGCGAGCCCCGCCTGGGCAGAGCGACGACGGAAACTCTCGACGTTCATTTCGAAGATTGTCGAGTGATGTACCAGCCGATCGACTGCAGCCAAGGTCATCGCCGGTTCGGCAAACACATGATCCCAACCTGAGAATGGCTGGTTCGCAGTGATCGCCATACTCCGACGTTCATACCGTTCTGCAATCAACTCGAACAGCGCCGAAGTTTCCGACTGGTCGCGGCGAACGTAACTGAAGTCATCGCATACCAACAGGTCGAACCGGTCAAGCCTGGCTAACTCGGCCGGCAAGCGCAAGTCCCTTCGTGCCGCTTGTAGACGTTGTACCAAGTCACTGGTGCGCACGAACAGCACGCGATAGCCACGCTCGATCAGTCCGTGACCGATGGCAGCAATAAGATGCGTTTTGCCGACCCCAGGTGGGCCGAACAACAGGATATTGGCTCCTTGCTCAATCCAGCTATCACCTTCCGTCAGCGCAGTGACGTGCGCTTTCGATAGGGTCGGTACCGCCGCGAAATCGAAGTCCGCCAGACGCTTGTCGGGCGGCAGACACGATTCCATCCGGTGCCGATCAATGCGACGGGTTTCCCGCTCATTCATCTCGTGCTCGCACAAGGCGGTCAGGAATCGCTCTGCCGTCCAGCCTTCAGCGTTTGACTGTTCCGCCAACGCCGGCCACAGACGCTTGATGGTGGGTAAGCGCAGTTCCGTGAGCAACATGGGCAGGGTGGCCGCTTCAATCGCGCTCATGCTGCCACCTCAAGCAGGCTGTCATAGGCGGCCAATGAGGGCAGCTCGACCTTGATGTCAGGCACAGGCGATTGCTTGGGGGCAAATCGATCTTCAAGGCCAGCCAGTTCAGGCAACGTGTCAGCCTGAAGTAGGTCGCCGAGCACTTGCGCCAGTTGGACCTCACAGGCGCCTCGTGCCGCCAGGTCGAGCAAACCAACCATGAGCTTGCAGGCTTGCCGTTCCGGCAGCTTCTCGATGAGACGCTCCCAAGTCAGTCGATACTCGGCGCGGGGGAATAGGTCATCGCGCAAGACCCAGCGTGCTAATGCTCCGGGCTTACGCCGCAGTGTTGGCATCAGATGTCGATAATCGATGGCCTTGCCCCGCTGCTTGCCGGCCGGGACGACACCACGCACCGTTTCAAATACACACACATCGCCAAGCCAGGCTTCGATCCGTTCCGGATAGATGCGGAACTTGGGGCGGTGCCCGATCAGCCGCGAGGGAACGCTGTAGAGGATGCGCTTGACGCTGACGGTGCTGAACTTGGTGACCCGGGCATCGGTTTCTTCGTACTCGCTGGTTCGGCGCGGGGGCAAAGCATTGAGTACCGTACGCTCTTCTGCCACCTTCACCTGAATGCGCCGATTCATGCGCGCGACAACCTCGGCGACACATCGTCGGTAGTCAGACAGCTCGTTGAAGCTCCGGTGGCCGCGCAGCAGCAGCGCTTGATCGATGGCGTTCTTGAGCGTGCCTTGGCGCGATTCGATGCTGCCGTTCTCGTGGGACTCACCGCGATTGTTGCGGCTGGCACGGAGGCCATAGTGCTTGCACAGGTCCTCGTAGCGACGCGTCAGTTCCTCTTCTTCGGCGAGGTTGTTGAAGGCGGCCGACAGACTGTCGGTGCGATGCTCTTCCGGCGCACCGCCCAGCGCCCACAGTGCATTCTGCAACCCTTGGGCCAGTGCCGCGAAGCTCTCGCCGCCGCGCACGACTTCGGCATGACGCCAGCCGGAATAGGCCAACGCGAACTGATACAGCCGGTGCGGAAAGGCTTCGCCAGCGACAATTACCCCCAGGCTGTCGCAAACCGTAAAGTCCGACAGCGCCAAGCGTCCCGGCGGGTTTAACTGCGCGAAGTAGATTTCCTTCTCATTGCCGTGTTCGGCCCGCCACGCGCGCACGCGACGCTGGAGCGTACGCAGGACACCATCGCCGAAACGCTCACCGTGGCGCTGCTGCAATTCTTCAAACAGGGTTCTTCCTTGCAGTCCTGGTTCTGCTTCAAGCAGCGGCACCAATTCCGCTTGCCATACGCCCGCCAATGGATCCGTGCGGGTTCGCCAACCTCGCGCTTCGCGCTGCGATGGCAGTACCTCTGCCTTCTCGATCCGCCGTGCCGAACGCACGCTGATGCCCATTCTCGCCGCCGCGATCTGTTGCGTGACTTGCCTTCTCATTGATTTGTACTTGCGCACTTGTTGGTCCGTTATTTTATTGCCGGGCACTCAGTGCCTCCTCACGCTATCCGTCAGGAGACCACTGTATCCCTCGCTTCCGGACCTTCCCGGCTTCAGGCCCAACCGGCCAAGATAGTTGTCGTCGACCGGTCAGGCTAATTGTCGTCGGCCAGGTATTTGACTTGTCGAACGATGATCGGCGTTTGGCCGCCGGCATTGATCTCATCGATGGCGACCTTGTTGGCACCGCTCTTGTCCATGGTGACCTTCTCAGGAGCATCATTGGCTTCTATGGCCTTGTCGAAGAAGCGCTTCGCCGCAGCCATGTCGCGCTTGGCCGTCAGCAGAAAATCTACGGTCTTTCCCCGCTTGTCCACCGCACGGTAGAGATATTTCCAGACACCCTTGACCTTGATGGATGTCTCATCCATGCGCCAGCTGCCACCGACAGCACGCTTGTGTTTGCGAGACACCTTTTCGATGAGCGGCAAGAAGCGGATCGCCCATCGGTTGATCGACGAATGGTCGACCAATATGCCGCGCTCTTTCATCATCTCCTCAAGCTGCCGGTAACTCAGCGGGTAAGCCACGTACCAGCGGATGCAGACCAGGATCACATCGATCGGGAAACGCATCCGTTTAACGTTGAGCGTGACGATTCGTCCCGTGTTCGGGCGTTGCAGTCTACCCGATCGGACCGCCGACGGTTTGGCTAATGCGACACAACCGCTATTTCCCCTATGGCATCTACTTGATTCATCTATCCTCTATTGCGGTATGCTGTGTCCCTGCTTCACCGGGAGGGAACTCCTTCAAACCCGTTTCGAGAACTAGCATTGGTGCGGCTGTCCGGCATTTTTTGGCTGTTAAGCCGCGCCAATGCTGGTGTTTACTTTTTCGGCAATCAATCTACGAAAAATTTTGGCATTGAGAATATCGGTTGAGCTGATCATTGGCGTCCGTTTTGGCATTTGCCAGCGTGCGCCAGCGCCGCATTCAGCGCATCGGTGAATTCGTTGACGTTGATCGGTTTGGTGAGATAGCGGTAGAAGCCAGCATCCAATCCTTTTTTGATATCGCCGGGCATAGCGTTGGCGCTGATGGCCACCACCGGGATGTGGGCGGTCAGGGGATCGTCGCGGAGGATTTTCATTGCCTCGATTCCGCTGATGCCGGGCAAATTGATGTCCATCAAAATTACTTCCGGCAAATTGACGCGCGCGAGCGTGATGCCCAAAATGCCGTCGGTGGCCGTCAGCAGGCGCAATTCCGGACGACGCGCGATGAGTTGCTCGACCAGCTTCAGATTAGCCGGGTTGTCTTCGACATAGAGCAAGGTGTGTAGCGGTGAGCCCTGTTCAGCGCGTACCTCCGTAGGCGCGAGTGTTCTAATTGGTTCGGCATCATGTTGTGGTGCGTCAGTCGCGCTCAGCTCAAACCAGAATACGCTACCCACATCGACCTTGCTGTCCACGCCGATCACACCCCCCATCAGCTCGACCAGGCGTTTACTCATCACGAGGCCGATGCCCGTGCCTTCTTCGGCGCTGCGCTCCTGCCCGAGGCGGTTGAACGGCTGAAAAAGCTGCGCCAGTTTTTCCGGTGACAGTCCGGCACCCGTGTCCCTCACGCTGATGCGGGTGCGGCCGGGGCTTTCCATCCTGCAATCCACCATCACCGAGCCACCAGACTGGTTATATTTGATCGCGTTGGAGAGCAGGTTGATAAGGACCTGTTTCAAGCGGGTATGGTCTGCGCGCACAAAGCGCAGCACATCGAAGCGGGGGAAGGTCAGTGTGATGCCGCGTTTTTGTGCCTGCGGCTCAATCATGGCCTGACATTCGAGCATAACTTCGGCCAGCGATACAGGTTCCTCCGATAGCGACATTTTTCCGGATTCGATCACCGCGAGGTCGAGGATCTCGTTGATCAGTTCCAGCAAATACCATCCTGCATGGAGTATCTGGTCAATGCTTGCTTTTTGTGACGGCGTTGCGGGCGGCGTATCGGAGTCCATCAACTGGGCGAACCCGAGAATCGCGTTTAGCGGTGAGCGCAATTCATGGCTCATGCTGGAAAGAAAATCCGACTTGGCGAGGTTCGCCTTTTCCGCGATCGATTTGGCACTTTCGAGTTCGACGTTCGTTTCCTGCAGCGCCTGATCGAGCAGTTTTCGCTCGGTGACATCACGCGCGGCGGCAAACACGCCTTGCAGTGTGCGATCGCGGTCGTAAAAAGTGGTTGCGTTATACGACACCACCGTTTTCTTGCCGTCTCTGGCGCGTGCCGTAAGTTCGTAGTTAGTGATTTTTTTTTCGCTTAAAACAAGTTTGATGCCGGCCTCGGCCCGATCCGGATCGGTGAAGTAATTCTTGAACGGCGCGCCGATCAGCTCGTCCCGTGTGCAGCCGGTGAGCGCTTCCATCTGTTTGTTGACGTCTGAAATAATGCCCGACGGGTCGGTAGTCATGATTGCGTCGATGTTGGATTCAATCAGCGAGCGCGTGTAAAACTGCTGGTCACGCAGTCGCTGATCGAGCTTCATCTGCTCCGCTTCGACTTGTTTCCTCGCGGTGTTGTCGGTGCCGATCAGCAGGTAGCCGATGATCGCGTCCTGGTCGTCCCGCAGCGCGGTGACGGAGACGATGGCGGGGAAACGGCTGCCGTCCTTGCGGATGTAGGTCAGCTCGTAAATATCTTCGATCCCGCGCGAGGCCTTGAATACCAATGCCTCAAAACCCGGTGTAATCGGTGTGGAGAGCTCGATGCTCAGGGCCTTCGCGCGTGCGATTACCTCCTGTGGGTCAGAAATATCGGCCGGGGTGATCTTGTTCATCACGTCGGCAGCGGCATAGCCGAGCATCCGCTCGGCACCGACGTTGAAAATCTGAATCACGCCCTTCGCATCGGTGGCGATACTGGAGAAGTTGGCGCTGTTGAAAATTGCGCTCTGCAGTGCCCCCGCCTTGCGCAGCGCTTCTTCGGCTTGCTTACGCGCGGTGTTGTCGGTGCCGATCAACAGGTAGCCGATGATCGCATCCTGGTCGTCCCGCAGCGCGGTGACGGAGACGATGGCGGGAAATCGGCTGCCATCTTTGCGGAAGTAGGTCAGCTCGTAAATGTCTTCGATCCCCCGCGAAGCCTTGTACGCGAGCGCTTCAAAGCCCGGCGTGATCGGGGTGCCCAGCTCGACGCTCAGCGCCTCGGCGCGCGCGATCACTTCCTGCGGATCGGAAATATCGGCCGGGGTGATCTTGTTGAGCACATCGGCGGCCTTGTAACCGAGCATGCGTTCAGCACCGATGTTAAAGAGCTGAATGATGCCTTTTTCGTCGGTGGCAATACTGGAGAAATTGGCACTGTTGAGAATCGCATTCTGCAACGCACCGGTTTTTAGCAGGGCTTCCTGGCGCCGAACCTCGGTGATGCCATCAACCGAGTCGGGGGCGGGTTTGCGGACGACAGCACTGCGAAATTTTTTTTGCACGATCCACCCCTGATTTCTCTTAAGGCGCGAACTTGTCCGGTGGATCGCGTGACCGTCATTATCGGCTACCCGCCTGATGATTCGCTCACACCGCACGGGAAAATACGCACGGCTGCTTGCAGACTACCACCACTACAACCACTACAACTCAAACACCGACCCTTCCATGCCCGGCGAGACCTGATAGCGTGGTTTTGTCTCGTCGATGGCATCGAGCATCAACCGGTCGAGATCGGCGTCTGTATGGTCTGGATCGTGATGAAACGGCACCAGTCGCTTCACCCCGGCCAGCGTGCCAAAATCCAGTGTTTGATTGAGCGAACTGTGACCCCAGCCGCATTTGCACCCATATTCAGCCACGCTGTATTGGCTGTCATGGATCAACAAATCCGCGTTTGCGGCGAGCGTTGCACCGGAAGTCCATTCGCGCGGTAGCGCCGGAAAGCGCAGCGCGCCGAGTGCGGGTTCATGATCGGGCATATAGGTCAGCACCTGCCCGGTTGGCGACGTGATGCGATAACCGACCGTTGGTCCCGGATGGCAAACCAGCGCGGAGCAGACGCGGAACTCGCCGATGTCGACGTCACCACGCGGCACTTCATGAAAGTGCAGCTTGCAAGGCAACTCATTCAAGCGTACCGGGAACAGCGGTGGGGAGAGATACCGTTTCAGACGTGCTTGCAGGCCCTGCGTGGAGCTGGCCGGGCCCCAGATGTGTACTTCGGCATCGGGTCGATAAAGCGGCCCGAAGAATCCCAGCCCCAGTATGTGGTCCATGTGCAGGTGCGTCAGCAGGATATCCACGCGAAGCACCGATGCGGGAATTGTTTTTGCGAAACGCCGTATACCCGTTCCCGCATCGAGCACCAGCACCGTGCCTGCACGCCCCCGCACACCCACGCACGAGGTGTTGCCGCCATAGCGCGCCGTCTCGGGACCGGGTGTGGCCAGTGAGCCGCGCGTGCCCCAGAGCGTGACCTCCATGTCAGATTTCCCAGAAAATCATTTGGGCACCCAGAAACTGGCCCCCTTCGCCGATCAGCGGATAGACGGTGATATTGAGATAGCGCCATTCCCGATCACCGCATCGCATCCAAACCGCCCGCGAGATGGGCCTGCGTTCGGTGAGCGCGATCGTCATGGGCCGGTTTTCCTGGGGGATGGGGTTGCGCATGTCGTCTTCAACGGCAAACAACTTGCCCCACTCGCCGGCGGGCATTTCGCCGGTTTCATCGAAATGCTGCCCCAGGATCAATTCCGCGGGCTCGTTGTAATAAATGAGCGTCCCTGCTGTGTCCACAAGCAGGATGGGCATATCGAGGCTGCTGGCCAGTTGCCGGGCCAGAATGATCTGGATGGGTTTGGGAGCTGCCACACGCTGCCTCGTCGAAAAAATTCCTGCGCCTGCGTCATCGCGGCGGCCTGACATTATGCCTGCTGGCAATTGGCCGTTCAGTGCGTTGGCGCACATTACGTTCCCGCAGCTACCATTGTCCGATCAGCGTTATGTACGCCACCGCACCGACCGGGAAGGTGCTTTTGGCTAGCCTGTTTGCATCAACAAAACACCCGGCAACTGCACCTGAGGGGTTTTGCTTTTCCCTCCGATACGACAGCGCCACTTACCGCCACGTTCAACGATCAAGGAAACGACATGAATCTTAATTTAAGTATTGGCCCGCTGATCTCCCTTCTCGCCGGCATTCTTATTCTTGTTATGCCTAAATTGCTCAACTACATTGTTGCCTTGTATTTGATCGTCATCGGCTTGCTGGGGCTGCTCGGCACGGGAAATTTTCGACTCCACTAAACCCGGCAGAGGCATTCGGATAAAACGCGTGTCGCGGTTGCCTACCGACTTTTTGATCGCGCTCCCGGCGCTATTGGGCGCTTATGTCCTGGCTGCGGCCATGACGACGGCGTTTGCAAGTCTATCTCCAACATTTCCGACCGGGACTGTCGAGGTCAAGCCGTACAACAATACTGTGGCGATTGCCCCACGGCATTTGCGTGACATTGATGTTGTTCTCTTTCGGGCCCATCGGCAGTTGCCTGAGGCGCAGTCCGGCTGTTTTGACCCGGGCACCGTGAATATTGGCTTGCAACCGGGAAGCTTTTATCTTTCCCGCCGGGACGGCGCGGTTCGTTCTGGCAGTCTGCAATCGTTTTGAGTGACCGGCAAGAATATTCCGCCGGTGCGGTGGATCCAGACCCGCCCTGGTTGAGACACGCAAGGCGACTGGTTGTCGTGTTGACCCGCTCATTGCACGCCTGGATCGATCATCGTGCCGGCAGCAAAGGTGCGGCTCTGGCGTTTTATTCGTTGTTCTCAATGGCACCAGTCCTCATCCTCGCCATCGCCGTTGCCGGGTTTTTTTTTGGTGCGGACGCAGCGCAGGGCGAGATCATCGCGCAAATCGAGGGCCTGGTCGGGCGCAATGGGGCGCAGGCGATCCAGGCTCTGCTCGCGGGTGCGCGCGATCCCGCTACCGGGTTAGCCGCGACCATGATCGCTAGTGTCCTGCTGCTCATCGGTGCCACTAGCGTTTTTGTTGAACTCAAGGGCAGCCTGGATGAACTTTGGGGTGTTGCGCCGCCGAAGGGTTTGGCTGTCATCGGCTTCTTGCGAACCCAGCTTCACGCTTTCGGCCTCGTTCTGGTGTTGGCTTTTCTGCTGCTCGTGTCACTCGTGCTCAGCGCGGCGCTTGCGGTTCTCGAACGCTATGCAGGCTCGGTCTGGAACAGCGCTTACGACATCCTCGCCAGTCTCTCGTCGGTGATTGCGTTTGGTGTGATTGCCTCCCTCTTTGCGGTGATTTACAAAGCGTTGCCCGACGCACCACTTTCCTGGCGCGATGTATGGATCGGCGCAACTTTCACGGCGGTATTGTTCAGTCTGGGGAAATACGTAATCGGCCTTTATCTGGGCAAGAGCGGTTCGGCCTCGAGCTTCGGCGCGGCAGGTTCGCTTATCGCCTTGCTGTTATGGGTCTATTACTCTGCACAGATATTTTTTCTCGGGGCCGAGTTCACCAGGCAATACGCGCTGGGGTTCGGCAGCCTGCGAGAAGAACACGATGGTTCCTCTTCGGTTGCGGGCACCTAGATCGAGCAAGGACGGGCGTTGCCGGGCAGAAACGGCTTGAGACGCGCGCCGAATGGCGTTCTGTGACTGCAGCCCTGCTAAATATCCGCGCCCAATTCACGCGTGAGTTGGGCGGCTGGAATTTCCTTGCAGCTGCTCGCATTCTGGCCGGACCACAGGGGCGAGAAATCGCCTGATCCTCTGCTTTCGGCTGCGGCGCGCAGTGGCCCGATGGCGCTGGTGGCTAACGGAAAAGCAGGTGCGGCGGCGTTGATCGGGCCGAGATCTTTCATGATGCGGTTCACGATTCCACGGGCGGGGCGACCGGTGAAAAGGTTGGTGAGCGCGGTATGACGGGCGGCGTCACTCTTGAGCGCGGCGCGATGCACGGGGCTCGTCGTGACTTCGGGGCAAAGCAAATACGCTGTGCCAATCTGCACACCCGCTGCACCGAACGACATCGCTGCGGAAACACCTTTCGCATCCGCAATACCGCCAGCAGCAATGACCGGAAGCTTCACTGCCCGCACGATTTGCGGGAGCAGCGCCATCGTGCCGACTTGCGTAGTGAGATCATCGGACAAGAAAATGCCACGGTGCCCGCCCGCCTCAAGACCTTGGGCAATGATCGCATCGACCCCCTGCGCTTGAAGCCAGCGCGCCTCTTCCACCGTCGTTGCCGACGAGAAGATCTTCGATCCCCAAGATCTCACGCGCGCCAGCAACTCCGGCGATGGCAGCCCAAAATGAAAGCTCACCACGGTGGGTTTGAACCCGGCGAGCACATCGGCCGCTTCGGCAGTGAAAGGCGAGCGTCCCGCCCCGGCTGGAACGCTGTCTGCATCGATTCCGTACTCTTTGTAATAGGGCTGAAGTACAGATCGCCACGTAGCTTCGCGCGCAGCATTGGGTGTGGGTGGTGTGTGACAAAAGAAATTTACATTGAAGGGCTTGCTGGTTTGCGCCTTGACCGCCGCGAGTTCATTGCGCATAGCGTCGAGACTCAGCATCGCGCATGGCAGCGAGCCCAGCCCACCGGCATTGGAAACTGCCACCGCCAGCGCGCTACCTTGCACACCCGCCATGGGCGCCTGGATAATGGGCAGCTCGATGCCGAGGAGTTGTTGCAGTGTCATTGTCTGGACTTGTTTTGCAATGCGCGCCCGGGCTGTCTCTCCAACGCGAACGTCAGCGAATCGGTGTGTAGTTGATCGGCACCCAGATGTAACCAGACCCCGATGCACGAAGACGGCCAAGCCCCGGGAAGGAGAGGTGCGTTGCGCCGACCAAAGTGCCTTGTCTGGCGGCTTCTGCATAGGCAATTTTGCGTTGCGCCGCAGCAGCTTTGCTGTCGCTATCGAACTTGATGGTCACCGCCGGGTTGTCGAACTGTACCGCCGCCACGTGCATCAGATCGCCCCATAGCTCCAGCTTTTCGCCCTTGCTTTCGACCACGTACGTCGCGTGGCCGGGCGTGTGGCCGTGTCGCACCAGAGCGCTAACACCGGGTACCAGCTCGGTATTGCCCGAGAAGGATTTGTACTTGCCCGCCTTCACGTACGGGTTGACCGATGCCATCGCGCCTTGGAACCCACCCTTGTCGCCGGCTGCAGCTTTGTTCATGTTCTCATCGCTCAGCCAGAAGTCGGCATCGTGCTGATCGCCGCGCACGACCGCGTTCGGGAACGCGAGCTTGTCGCCAGCCATCAAGCCTCCAACGTGGTCGCCGTGCATGTGCGTGATGTAAATCTCGTCGATCTGTTCGGGCTCGTAGCCGGAGGCTTTCAGGTTGGTGAGGAGATTGCCCAAGGTCGGCCCGAACAAGCCTGCCGCGCCGGTGTCCACCATCACGAGCTTGGTGCCGGTGTTAATGAGGTATGTATTTACGGATGTTTCCAATGGGCTCTTCAGGTAGTACTTCGTCAGTGCTTTCGTGACTTTTTCCGGCGTGGTGTTGGTCAACAACTTGTCTACCGGCAATGGCACGGTGCCGTCGGATAGCGCGGTGACTTCAAAATCGCCGAGCATGATGCGGTAGTAGCCGGGTGCCGATTTCTTTACCATCGGGGCCGAGGCGTGCGTGTCTGTGGACACGAACGATGCGGCCACGAGGGCGGTAGCGGCGGCGAAAATGGTGGCGCGAAGAGTAGTGTTCATTTTGTGGCTCCTGATTGAGTGGGTGGTAGACGTGGCGCGCCGCATGGCTACTTGCTTCTTTTGACGGGGCGTTTCCATCCGATTTTGTGGATCTGGGTTTTTTCGTTGAACGTAAGACCGCCGGGTGCGACATCTTTCCACACAGTGGTACCGGCACCAATGTCGGCGCCCGCGCCAATCGTCACCGGGGCAACGAGTTGTACGTCCGAGCCAATATGGACGTTGTCCTCTATCACGGTGCGGTGCTTGTTGGCACCGTCGTAGTTGCAAGTGATTGTGCCAGCTCCGATATTGACGTTTTTACCCACGCTGGTGTCGCCAACATAGGTGAGGTGGTTCGCTTTGGATCCGCGACCGAATTCACTCGCTTTCACTTCGACAAAATTGCCGATGTGGACCTCATCGCCCAAAACTGAACCTGGACGAATGCGGGCATAGGGACCAATGCGCGCGTTTTCGCCGATGGAGGCGTCGTCGATAAAGGAGAACGGCAGCACTTCGGTGCCGGCGCCTATTGTGCAATTGCGGAGGATGCAGTTAGCGCCGATTTTTACGTTCGCGGCCAATGTTACGTTGCCTTCAAAAACGCAGTTCACGTCGATAACGACGTCGTTGATGTTCGCATCACCGCACACCAGCTCACCACGAACGTCGAGCCGCGCAGGATCGGCCAGTGTGACGCCTGCGATCATGAGGCGTGTTGCGATCTCCAGTTGATGGGTACGTTCCAGGGCGGCGAGCTGGTCTTTGCTATTGATACCGGTGACTTCCGATTTGTTTGTTGGGGAAAGTGTTTCCACGCTGATGTTCTCCTTCACGGCGATGGCCAGGATATCGGTCAGATAGTATTCGCCTTGCGCGTTGTTGTTGCCCAAAGTCGGCAACCAGCGGGAAAGCAGGGCGGTTGGGCACGCGAGAAAGCCGGTGTTGATTTCGGCAATTGTTTTTTCTGTGGCGGTGGCGTCTTTTTCTTCGACGATCCCACGCACCTTGCCAGTCTCGTCCCGGAGAATGCGGCCCAAGCCGTGCGGGTTCGCGACCTGTGCGGTGAGCCAGGCTAGCTTGCCGGTTTGGGCAACAGCAAGTAGCGCTTGAAGCGTCTCGACACGGATCAGTGGTACGTCACCGTACAAAACCAGTGTGACCCCTTCGGCCGACAAATACGGCAGCGCTTGCAGTACTGCATGGCCGGTTCCCAATTGCCTTTCTTGCCTTGCCCATGTGAGATCTGCGTCGGAAATGGCTGCACGTATCTGCTCACCGGCGTGGCCGTAGACCACGCAAATTTTTTGCGGCTGAAGTCCACGCGCAGTATCGATGACATGTGCCAACATGGGCTTGCCCGCGATTGGCTGTAAGACTTTGGGAGTCGCTGAGCGCATGCGCTTACCTTGCCCCGCCGCAAGAATGACGACGGATATGTCAGCGGGCAATTTCGTTTTCAACGGCACATTCATCGCATTATTATCCGACATCTGTTGGGGATGTTGCGCGGGTGACGTTAGCGCCCCCACCGAAATGAAAAGGATTTTTTGGCGCGGACAGGTGCGTAGGAGTCTGGGCCAAGAGTGCCCGCGCCGGATGAAAACGTACGGGCAAAATGCGATAGACGAAAAAAAAGGCAGCGGGGAGTAATCCGCTGCCTGTATTGTGTTGCGCCTCTAAACCGTTACGGTAGGAAGATTATAACCTAACTTATTATCTTTTGCGTAGTTTTTGTATGGATTGAAGCTGCGCCGCCAACTGAGCAAGTTCGGCAACCACAAGCGCCCTATCCTGGCCTGATGCACGGTTAGTAAGTGCTTCCTCTGCAGCCTGCTTGGCTGCCATGACTTTGGCTTCGTCGAGGTCGTGGGCACGAATGGAAGTGTCAGCGAGAATGGTCAGCGCCCTAGGTTGGACTTCCAAAATCCCACCGGAAACGTAGATAACTTCTTCCTCATCTTTACCGACGAGCTTGATTTTGACGGTACCCGGCTTGATGCGTGTAAGCAGTGGCGCGTGCTGCGGCAAGATCCCGAGTTCACCGGATTCACCCGGCGCGACCACCATTTCTGCCTCACCCGAAAAG
Organism: Betaproteobacteria bacterium; assembly: GCA_025362135.1. Lineage (GTDB taxonomy): Bacteria > Pseudomonadota > Gammaproteobacteria > Burkholderiales > Usitatibacteraceae > UKL13-2. The sequence goes on from JANYHZ010000020.1 coordinate 13,331, forward strand.
ATCGCGTGCTCGGCAGAAACAATATTTACTAAAAGTGTGTGTGCCATTTTTATGTTGCCGGTTACTGCATTGTCTTGGCTTTTTCGAACGCCTCGTCAATGCCGCCAACCATATAGAAAGCTTGCTCCGGCAACGTATCGCACTCACCGTCGACGATCATCTTGAAACCGCGGATGGTCTCCTTTAGCGAAACGTACTTGCCCGGCGAACCCGTGAACACCTCGGCGACGTGGAAAGGCTGCGAGAGGAAGCGCTGGATTTTGCGCGCGCGCGAAACGGCTAGTTTGTCCTCGGGTGAGAGTTCGTCCATACCCAGAATCGCGATAATGTCACGCAACTCTTTGTACCGCTGCAAAGTTGCCTGCACACCACGGGTAACGGCGTAATGCTCTTCGCCGATTACGTTCGGGTCGACTTGGCGCGACGTGGAATCCAGCGGGTCAACAGCAGGATAGATACCGAGAGATGCGATATCACGCGACAGCACCACCGTTGCATCCAGGTGGGCAAAGGTCGTTGCGGGTGAAGGATCGGTCAAGTCATCGGCTGGAACGTATACGGCTTGAATCGAGGTGATCGAGCCGGTCTTGGTGGAGGTGATGCGTTCTTGCAGCACGCCCATCTCTTCGGCCAGCGTCGGCTGGTAACCCACGGCTGAGGGCATACGGCCCAGCAGTGCGGACACTTCGGTACCGGCCAATGTATAGCGATAAATATTGTCAACGAAGAACAGAATGTCTCGGCCTTCGTCGCGGAAACGCTCGGCCATCGTCAAACCGGACAACGCCACGCGCAGACGATTGCCCGGTGGCTCGTTCATCTGGCCGAACACCATGGCGACTTTGGATTGGCTGAGGTCGTCCTTGTTGATAACGCCGGCGTCTGTCATCTCGTGATAGAAGTCGTTACCTTCGCGCGTGCGCTCGCCTACACCGGCGAACACGGAAAGGCCTGAGTGCTCTTTGGCGATGTTGTTGATGAGTTCCAGCATGTTCACGGTCTTACCTACGCCGGCACCGCCGAACAGGCCGACCTTACCGCCTTTTGCGAACGGGCAGATCAAGTCGATAACCTTGATACCGGTTTCGAGCAGCTCAAGCGATGGCGAGAGTTCGTCGAACTTCGGCGCTGCCTGGTGAATCGCACGACGTTCGTCGGACAGGATCGGACCGCGTTCGTCGATCGGGCGCCCCAGCACATCCATGATGCGACCGAGCGTGCCATTGCCAACGGGTACCGAAATTGGCGCGCCGGTACTTTTGACTTTCATGCCGCGGCGCAGGCCGTCTGAGGAACCCATCGCGATACAGCGCACGACGCCGTCACCGAGCTGTTGCTCAACTTCAAAAGTCAGGCCTTTTTCGGCGAATGACTTTTCGCCGGAGTCTTCCAGCAGCAACGCTTCATATACGCGGGGCATATCGTTGCGCGGAAACTGGATATCCACCACCGCACCAATACACTGAACGACTTGTCCGACACTCATTTTTGACTCCGACTCAATATTACAAATTCTGTTTGACTAAATTAGACTGCTGCTGCGCCGCCGACGATTTCGGATAGCTCTTTGGTAATCGCGGCCTGGCGGGCTTTGTTGTACGAGAGCTTCAGGTCACCGATAACTTTCTTGGCATTGTCCGAAGCAGATTTCATGGCAACCATGCGCGCCGACTGCTCCGAAGCGATATTTTCAGCGACCGCCTGATAGACCACGGCCTCGATGTAACGAACCAGCAATTCATCGAGCACCGATTTTGCGTCCGGCTCATAGAGGTAATCCCAGGATGCATCCGGCGCGCCGAGCTTTTCACCGGTGAGCGGCAGCAGTTGCTCGCACACTGTTTCCTGCTTCATCGTATTGATGAATCGCGTATAGCAGATGTGTAGCGCGTCGATCTTGCCTTCGGCAAATTGATCGAGCTGAATCTTGATCGGGCCGATCATCTTTTCCAGATGCGGCTTGTCACCGAGGCCGATGATATGCGACACAACCGGGATGCCATAACGCTGGAGGAAACCAAAACCCTTGTTACCAATTGCAGTGGACTGCACCTTGGCACCGGCAGCTTCCCATTCCTTGATCTTGTTGACCATGAGACGCATCGCGTTGGTATTGAGACCACCGCAAAGGCCTTTGTCAGACGTGACCAGGATGACGCCGACGCTCTTGATTTCGGCACGCTTCTGCAGGAAGGCGTGTTTGTAGTCTGGATTGGCATGGGACAGATTCGCAGCGACACTGCGAATCTTCTCGCCGTAAGGGCGGGCAGCACGCATCCGTTCCTGCGCTTTGCGCATTTTGGATGCGGCCACCATTTCCATGGCCTTGGTGATCTTGCGCGTATTTTCTACGCTCTTGATCTTGCTTCGTATTTCTTTTGAACCTGCCATCGTTAGTCCTGAAGCTTAGTACGAGCCGGTTTTCTTGAAGTCAGCGATCGCGGCGTGCAAGGCTTTTTCGTCATCGGCGGAGAGGTTGTTGGCTTTCTCAAACGACGCGACCAATGCAGCGTATTTGGTGCTCATGAAATCACGCAGGCTCTTTTCAAACGATGCGACTTTCTTGATTTCAACGTCGTCCATGTAGTTGTTGTTGGCCGCAAAAAGAATCAACGCCATCTCCCAAACTTCCATCGGACGATACTGCGGTTGCTTCATCAATTCTGTCACCATCTTGCCGCGCTCGAGCTGCTTGCGGGTTGCTTCATCAAGATCTGATGCAAACTGAGCAAAGGCTGCCAATTCACGATACTGGGCGAGCGCCAAACGCACGCCGGCCCCGGTATCTTTGCGTTTCATGATCTTGGTCTGTGCTGCACCGCCTACGCGCGACACCGAGATACCGGCATTGATTGCAGGACGGATACCGGCGTTGAACAAATCGGTTTCCAGAAAAATCTGGCCGTCAGTGATCGAGATCACGTTGGTTGGCACGAATGCGGACACGTCACCAGCCTGAGTTTCGATAATTGGCAGCGCTGTGAGTGAACCAGTTTTGCCTTTTACCGCGCCGTTGGTAAATTTCTCAACGTAGTCTGCATTCACACGCGCTGCGCGCTCGAGCAAACGTGAATGCAGATAGAACACATCACCAGGATACGCTTCGCGACCGGGTGGACGACGCAACAGCAGCGATACCTGACGATACGCAACCGCTTGCTTGGAAAGATCGTCATAAATGATCAACGCATCCTGGCCACGGTCTCGGAAGTATTCACCCATCGTACAACCGGAGTACGCAGAAATATATTGCATCGCGGCCGACTCAGAAGCGGTAGACGCGACAACGATGGTGTACGCCAGCGCGCCGGTTTCTTCCAACTTGCGCACCACGTTCGCGACGGTCGAAGCTTTCTGGCCGATGGCGACATAGACGCAATAAATATCTTTGCCCTTCTGGTTGATGATGGTGTCAACCGCCACCGCCGTCTTTCCCGTTTGGCGATCACCAATAATCAGCTCTCGCTGGCCGCGACCAATTGGCACCATTGCGTCGATTGCCTTCAAGCCGGTTTGAACCGGTTGATCCACTGACTTACGCGCGATCACGCCTGGCGCCACCTTTTCGATAACGTCTGTCATCTTGGCGTTGATCGGGCCTTTGCCATCGATCGGTGCGCCCAGTGAATTGACGACGCGACCGAGCAACTCGGGACCGACTGGCACCTCGAGAATGCGGCCCGTACATTTCACGGTGTCGCCTTCCTTGATGTGCTGGTATTCGCCAAGAATCACCGAGCCGACCGAATCGCGCTCCAGGTTCAACGCGAGACCGAACGTATTATTCGGAAACTCCAGCATCTCGCCCTGCATCACGTCAGCCAGACCATGCACCCGGCAGATACCGTCCGTCACAGAAATGACAGATCCCTCGGAGCGCTTTTCAGCGGCAGCGGGAAGGTTTTGAATCTTGGACTTGATCAGTTCACTGATTTCAGCCGGGTTGATTTGCATCGTCAACTCCAATACTTAAATTTCAATTCTTTGTGGACTGGCACTACTTCATTGCGCCAGCTTGTTGCGCAAATACCTATTGCGCCAATGCGGTTGCCATCTTGTCGAGGGTGTCGCGGACAGATGCATGAATGACATCATCACCCACCTGCAGGCGTGCGCCCCCAATGAGCGACGCATCAACTTTTACCTCGGCTTCGACGCGCTTGCCGTACTTCTTGGCGAGGCCGTCAACCAGCGAGGCCTTGTCAGCGTCGCTCAACGCAAACGCGCTCGTGATCAACGCCTTCACAACGCCATCATGTTCGCGTTGCAAACGCTCAAAGTGTTCACTGATGAACGGCAACAGGGTTGCACGCTGATTTTCGATCAGCGTGTTGGCGAGATTCTTAAGCACGGCAGGCACGTTTCCACCGGCAACCGAAAACAAGAGCTCCGCTTTTTCCTTCGCTGAAACTTTGGGGTTCCTCAACAGCATAGAAGCCTCCCCGTTGGCAGTAGCGGCACCAAAAAATCTCAGTGTTTCACCAAATCCCGCAACACTCTTCGCTTCGATACTTGCGCGAAACGCGGCCTCGGCGTATGGTCGGGCCACGGTAGTAAGTTCCGCCATTACAGTTGCGCCTTCAACTCAGCCAACATCTCTGCGTGTGCGGCGGCGTTGATTTCACGCTTAAGAATTTTTTCCGCGCCCGCGACGGCCAATTGCGCAACCTGCTCGCGCAAACCGCTCTTGGCCTTGTTGAGCTCCAGTTGGATTTGCTCTTGCGCGGCGGCCAGAATACGGTCTGCTTCAGCCTTCGCGGTAAGCTTGGCCTGCTCGATAAGTTGGTTGGCGCGGCGCTCGCCATCGGAAAACATCGCTTGCGATCGTTCGCGCGCTTCTTTCATCGCTGACTCGTTTTTAGCCTCGGCCTCAACAAGTGACCGCTTGCCAGCTTCAGCGGCGTTCAACCCTTCGGCGATTTTGCTTTGCCGTTCCGCGATGGCGCTCAACAATGGCGGCCAAACGTACTTCTTCGAAAACCAGAAGAAGATGAAGAAGGCAATCGCCTGAGCCAGCATCGTCAGGTTCAAGTCCATGACTATTTCCTAAGGGGGTTATCGACCAAGAGCTACTTGAGCTGGGCGAGCAACGGATTGCCGAACGCAAACAGCATCGCGAGACCCACACCGATAATAAACGATGCATCAATCAGGCCGAGGAGCAGAAATACCTTGCCTTGCAACTGAGGGATGAGTTCAGGCTGACGAGCTGCACCTTCAAGAAACTTGGAACACATAATGCCTACGCCGATGCAGGCACCCGCAGCGCCGAGCCCGATAATGAGACCAATACCTATGCCTGTGTACGCCTGAACCATGGCGATGAGTTGAAGTTTTTCCATGTTGAGTCCTTTCTGTGTTTATGGTTTGATTCTAAGAATGTAATGCGAAGCGGGCCAGCAAGTCAGTGATGTTCGTGCGCCATATTGATATAGACGATGGTGAGCATCATGAAAATGTAGGCTTGCAAGGCTACGATCAGTATGTGAAAAATCGACCAGCCCGCGCCGAGCACAGCGCCCGCAATGGTGCCCACGATACCGGTTGCAGCCCACATACCGAGCAACAAGAAGATAATTTCGCCTGCGTACATATTGCCGAAGAGTCTGAGGGAATGTGAAAGGGGCTTCGATACGTACTCGACAATATTAAACAAAAGGTTTAAGGGCCATGCCCAAAACTTCGAGCCAAACGGTGAACAGAACAGCTCGTGCATCCAACCGCCAATTCCTTTCACAGCGACACTGAAATACAGCATCAAAAACCATACCGAAAGCGCCATGGCGAAGGTGGTATTAACGTCGGCTGTCGGTACGCCGCGCCATTCATGCTGATGGAACGCATGTTCCATCGCCCACCCAAAAATATCGATGGGCATAAACGCCATTGCGTTCATCATGATCACAAAAACGAAAACGCTAAGCGCCAGGGGCGCGACGAATTTATTGACATCGCCATGCGCAAAAGTGTTGCGGGCTTGGTCGGCAATAAAATCAAGGGCCAGTTCAACGAACGCCTGGCGTTTGTCGGGTACACCGGAGGTGGCGCCGCGGATAACCCACCACAGAAATCCAAATGCGATGAAGCCCAGTACTACCGAAGTCACCAGGGTATCAATGTGAATCGTACCCAAGCCACCAATTTCCATCTTGTTGTAAGTTAGATGGTGGGTGATATATGAGGTGGCGGTGGTTTCTGTTCCGGAGGCCATGGTGATTTGCGGTTATTTCTGGCGGATAAAAACAGCGAGTGAAAAAATCAGCGTCGTGAAAATAAAAGTGCCAATAAAACCGGCACCGAAAACTTGCTCATAGCTTGCAAATACCAACCACAGTAACAAAACAACAATCAATAGCTTGGCCGACTCCGCCCGCATCATTCCGACCAGCGCATTTTCTGCAGAACCGATACCGACGCGAGAAAGCATTGCGCCGTATGTCGCGCCGCCAAGCATGCTGATCAGCCCGCCCAGCAAAGCCGAAACCCCCCAGTGCATGCCTCCCATGTCTCCTACGATCACAGTTATTGCAAGCGTGGCGATTGCCTGATACTTGAGAACTGTGCGTATTTGCTTGCTTATTTGCCAGCCCATTTAGATGCCCCGCAAGTGCAACATTTATTACCCGTATCGAGGCAAGTAATCGCGTGGATTTTAACCGCTTTTCGCTTTCCCGGTCAAGCTGGGGAACGCTTTTCGGCGGCGTCTTGAAAAGCTTAAAGGTGTGATGATGCGGCGCACAAAGGCGACGTAAATTACTTTAGCTGTGCCCTTTCCAAAATTCCCTCTAGGTGTTCGAGGCTATGAAAGTGGATGGTTAAAGTACCGCGTCCCCGTTTGTCCGCTTTCACGACGACTTTTGTGCCCAGCTTTTCAGCGAGTTCATTTTCCAGGTAACGCGTATCGGGCGCATGTGTGGTCGGTGCGCTGCCGGTTTTGGGGGGCGCAAGTTCGGTCTTCACCATTCGTTCAGTATCACGGACAGATAGCGCCTTGGCGACAATCTGATGTGCGAATTCGAGCTGCTTGGATTTGGATAGCGCCAGCAACGCGCGCGCATGACCCATATCGAGTTTTGCCTCCATGACCATATCCTGTACAGGTTTGGCGAGCTCCAGCAGGCGCAGTAAATTCGTCACTGATGCGCGTGATCGTCCGATTGCTTGTGCGGCGTTTTCATGCGTTAGGTTGAATTCCTCTATCAGCCGTTTTATTCCCGCAGCCTCTTCGATAACATTGAGGTCTTCGCGCTGAATATTCTCGATCAGGCCAATTCCAAGGGCTTGCTCATCCGGGATTTCACGAACGAGCGCCGGTACCGTGGCAAGACCTGCGATCTGCGCCGCGCGCAAGCGACGCTCCCCGGCGACGATTTCAAACCTTCCCCCCGAGAGTTCTCGCACGAGAATGGGTTGCACGATCCCATGGGTCCGGATGGATTGTGCCAATCCCTCCAGCGCCTCTTGGTCCATGCGTGTGCGTGGCTGGTATTTGCCGGTTGAAATGTTGGCGGTAGCGATATCGCGCAGAACGCCTTCGCCTTTGGCAGCACTCTGTTTTCCGCCACCCAGAAGTGCATCCAGCCCCCGCCCCAGCCCCTTTGGTTTAATCATGCTGCGTCCTCAATTGGTATGCCTTCGCGCGCGAGAAGTTCTCTCGCAAAAGCAAAATGTGCCAAAGCGCCCTTTGAAGCAGGATCGTGCAGGATTACCGGTTTGCCGTAAGAGGGCGCTTCCGCAATCCGGATGTTCCGCGGAATAACGGTGTCAAACACCTTGTCGCCAAAATGATTCTTGATTTCGTCCGAGACCTGCGTAGTAAGCGAAGAGCGGGGATCGTACATAGTCCGCACAAGCGCTTCAATTTCAATTGTGGGATTTAAATTGGCTTTCACTTTTCGTAGTGTGCCAACCAGGTCGCTCAAGCCCTCAAGCGCGTAGTATTCACACTGCATCGGTATGATTACGGCGTTGGCCGCAGTCAATGCGTTCACCGTCAGCATGTTTAAAGCCGGTGGGCAATCGATCACGGCAAATGTGTAATCGCCCCCGACCAGCGAAAGCGCTTCTTTCAAGCGATATTCTCGCCTCTCAATATCGATCAACTCGATTTCCGCGCCCGCAAGTTCACGATTGGCCGGTACGACATCGTAGCCCCCCTCGGTACGCACCTTCGTCGCGTTGAGATCGTACTCGCCAAGCAGCACGCCATACACGGTTCTCTCCACGCCGTTCTTGTCGATGCCGCTGCCCGTCGTGGCATTCCCTTGTGGATCGAGGTCGACCAATAAAACGCTCTGGCCGTAGTGCGCCAGCGTCGCAGAAAGGTTTACCGCAACTGAGGTCTTTCCTACGCCGCCCTTCTGATTTGCAACTGCAAAAACCTTCATCGAAGCCCTATTTTTTTATCGGTTTTTCTTGATGACGACCAGGTGGCGCTGCCCATCGACCTGCGGTACCCGCAGCGTAATGATGTTTTCGATGACGAAGCCAGCGGGAAGACGGGCAATTTCATCGAAGGGGCGCACTCCCTTCATCGCGAACATTCGACCACCGTCGGCACACAGGTGACCAGCACCTTCAACAAAGTCTTTCAATTCAGCAAATGCGCGCGAGACGACGGCATCAAAACGATGGGGCGGGTCGTAGTGTTCGACCCGGTTCGTCACAACGTCCGCGTTGGCCAAGCCTAATTCACCTATCACGTGGCGCACGAACGTGGTTTTTTTTTCAATGCTGTCTAGCATGGTCACACGAACGTTGGGAGCGCTTTCGCCCAACGCGATTGCGAGCGGCAAGCCAGGTAAGCCGCCACCAGAGCCAACGTCCAACACATTGTTGCGCCCTTCAATCTGCGTCAGGACTGAAAGACTGTCCAAGATGTGCAGTCCGATCATGCGCACGGGATCGCGCACCGCAGTGAGGTTATAGGCTTTGTTCCATTTATCGAGCAGTACGACGTAACGTAACAGATTTTCTCGCGTACCCTGACAGACCTCCAGGCCCATTTCAGCAAGGCCGCTATCGAGCAAATCGCGCGGTGAGGGTTTGTGCGCTGGCGCAATAGCGGCAACGGCTGTCATTTTTGCGATTCCATGTTCTTTGCAGATCAGGCAGACTTCTGTCCGGCGGCAACTCTGGATGCCGCGAAGCCGCGCTTCACGTGTACAAGTAGCAGCGAAATCGCGGCGGGCGTAACGCCCTGAATGCGCGCAGCTTGACCGACGGTTTCGGGCTTGTGCTGATTGAGTTTAAGTTGTACCTCTTTGGAGAGCCCCCGCACATTTAGATAGTCAATTTCGTGCGGCAACCGCGTTTCTTCATGTGCGCGGCTATCATCAATTTCAGCTTGCTGGCGGTCGATGTACCCTTTGTATTTGGCGGCGATTTCGACCTGCTCCGTGACGGCTGCGTCCAGCACTGGCACCTCTCCCACGCCCAACGACATCAAATCTTGGTGCGAGACATTCGGTCGTCGCAACAAATCAAACAGTGAGTATTCACGCTCCATTTCCTGGCCCAAGACTCTGGCGGCGTCCACGGGTGGCACCTTGGCAGGGTGCGCCCATGTCGCTTTCAATCTCGCCGTTTCGGTTTCGACAGCCTCACGTTTTTCACAGAACGTCTGCCAGCGTGCATCATCGACCAAACCAAGCTTTCGGCCGATTTCGGTCAGGCGAAAATCGGCGTTGTCCTCGCGCAATTGCAACCGATATTCCGCCCGACTGGTAAACATCCGGTACGGCTCGGCTACACCGCGCGTAATTAAATCGTCGACCAGCACGCCGATATACGCCTCGTCACGCCGCGGGCTCCAACCGGCCTGATCTTTGCTCAACAGTGCCGCGTTGATGCCCGCGAGCATGCCTTGCGCTGCGGCTTCTTCATAACCTGTCGTTCCGTTTATTTGCCCTGCGAAAAATAGGGCGGCGATGGCCTTTGTTTCGAGTGTCGCCTTCAATCCGCGTGGATCGAAATAGTCGTATTCGATGGCGTAGCCTGGACGGAGTATGTGCGCATTTTCGAGGCCCGGGATCGAGCGCACCAGGTTAAGTTGCACGTCGAACGGCAACGAGGTCGAAATGCCGTTAGGGTAGACCTCGTTAGTGGTAAGTCCTTCCGGCTCAAGAAATATTTGGTGGCTCGCTTTGTCGGCAAAGCGATGAATCTTGTCTTCGATAGATGGGCAGTATCGCGGGCCGACACCTTCGATCACGCCGGTAAACATTGGTGAGCGGTCAAGGCCCGCGCGAATTGCGTCGTGGGTCTGTTCGTTGGTGTGTGTGATCCAGCAGCTAACCTGGCGCGGATGTATTTCGCGCCGACCCATATAAGAAAATACCGGCGTAGGCTGATCGCCCGCTTGTTCCGTGCACTTTGAAAAATCAATGCTGCGGCCATCGAGGCGCGGCGGAGTGCCCGTCTTGAGTCTGCCCACCGGAAGTTTCAGCTCACGCAAACGAGTGGAAAGCATGAGCGACGGCGGATCACCCGCGCGACCGCCGGAATAATTTTGCATGCCGACATGAATCTTGCCGGCCAGAAAAGTACCTGCGGTCAATATCACCGTCTTGGCGTTAAAGCGAATGCCCACTTGCGTGATGGCTCCTGCCACACGAGGGCTGCCATTGCTTTCATCAATAATTAGGTCATCCACGGCCTGCTGAAAGAGCCATAAATTTGGTTGGTCTTCAAGGCGCGTCCGAATAGCAGCGCGGTAGAGCAAGCGATCAGCCTGCGCGCGCGTCGCGCGTACGGCTGGTCCTTTGCTCGCATTCAGCGTGCGAAACTGAATCCCAGCCTCGTCGGTGGCAAGCGCCATGGCACCGCCCATCGCGTCAACCTCTTTGACAAGATGGCCTTTGCCGATACCCCCGATAGATGGGTTGCAAGACATCTGTCCGAGTGTTTCGATAGCGTGCGTGAGCAACAGGGTCTTGCAACCTGATCGCGCGCTGGCAAGCGCCGCTTCCGTGCCCGCATGGCCGCCGCCGATCACGATTACATCGAATTTGCTTGGAAAATCCATCAAGTGCGCTAAGTTAAGACATTCAAAAGCAGGAGGAGAATTTTATGTCATCGCACAAAAAATGGCTATGGAAAATGCGGCGAGAACGAATGAGTTGGATATTTTGCCGGTAATGCCCACTCGCTAAAGTTGGTTGGTTCACATGCGAAGGTTTGGCCGCGTCGCACTCGACATACTGTTCTTCGCGTTATTTACCAATGCAAAATCGACCAAAAATTTCACCCAATAAATCATCGGGCGTGAATTCACCTGTAATGCTTGAAAGTGCACGTTGTGCCAAACGTAACTCCTCCGCGAAGAGTTCAAACTGGCCGCTTAGCGTCGAAGCTGCAATGACATGCTGTGTTGCTTCAGCCAACGCGCGAAGGTGCCGCTCCCTTGCCAGAAAAACCCCTTCTCCATCTGGATGCCAGCCAGCAACCGTAAGCAGCCACTGACGCAAAGCGTCTGTTCCATAGCCCGTCAACGCTGAAACATCGAATGTTTCGTGGTCGCCGATGGGCGCGCGCCGCGATGTTTCACGTGAAACACTGGGCGGGATACGCAGGTCAATTTTGTTGCGGACTAATGCAACCGGCAGATTGAATGGCAATCTACTGCGTATCCCAGACTCCTTGTCCCCTGCTATTTCCCCTGATTCGGTAATCAGCAGTGCTGCCCCGGCTTTTTCTACCGCGGTCCACGTGCGTGCGATGCCTATTTTTTCCACTTCGTCTTCAGTGGACCGAAGTCCTGCGGTGTCGATTAAATGGATTGGAAAGCCATCCAGATGAATTGTCGCCCGCACATGATCGCGGGTGGTACCTGCGACCGGCGTCACAATCGCTATCTCGTCTCCGGCGAGGCGATTGAGGAGGCTCGATTTTCCAACATTCGGACGACCAATCAACACTACAGTGAGGCCATCACGAAGAACCGCACCGCGCTTGGCTTTGCGGGTCAAATCGGTCTGCAGGGCCCGTATCTCCTGGAGTTTCGCTAGTTGCGCGGCACGATTAGCCGAATCAATTTCCTCCTCGGGAAAATCGATGCAGGCCTCTACGTGCGCTCGCAAATCAGTTAATCGCCGGGTTAGCTCATGAACACACGCGGAAAACTCACCCGTCAAAGTGCGCGCGGCAGATTTTGCTGCCGCTTCAGAGTTTGCATCAATGATGTCGGCAACGCTCTCCGCTTGTGCTAGGTCGATTTTATTGTTCAAAAACGCCCGCTCGGTAAACTCTCCTGGTCGCGCAATCTCGCAGCCAAGCTCGAGACAGCGACGGAGCAATAATTGCATCACGGTCGGGCCGCCATGGCCCTGCAACTCGAGGACATCTTCGCCGGTATAGGAGTGTGGTGCCGGGAAATAGAGCGTAACCCCCTGGTCAATCACCACACCATCCGCATCGAGAAATGCTGCGAGAGTCGCGACGCGTGGCTTTAGTGTCTGGCGAATGAGCGGTTGCATCAGCGCAAGCAATCCGGCACCGGATATTCTGACCACACCTATGCCACCTCTACCAGGCGCGGTGGCAATTGCGGCAATCAGATTTCTCGGCGAGCGGGATGATGCGGCTAGCGGTGCCATACGTTGTTCCACGTGGAACGATCCATTAAGTACACCACGAAAGTACATAGCCAAAACGAAGGCGGCTGCTAACTAGATCGGTAACCGGTCTCCGATAGAGTGTCAAGCGACAACCTTTACTTTTTTGCTGTCACCTTGACTCTGTCAGGGCTGAATGTTTTGTTGATGTACCACTGCTGGCCGATTCCCAAAATATTTTGCATTGTCCAGTAAAGAACTAGTCCTGCAGGAAAGAAGAAAAACATAACCGAGAAGACTAGCGGCAGAATCAACATTACCTTCGCCTGCACAGGATCTGGTGGTGCGGGGTTAAGTTTCGTCTGAATGAACATCGAGACGCCCATAATAATTGGCAAAACATAGAATGGATCCGGGGTAGAAAGATCGGTTATCCAACCAATCCACGGCGCGTTACGCAGTTCAACCGCGCCAAGTAGCACCCAATACAGCGCGATAAAAAATGGGATTTGAATCACGATTGGTAGGCAACCACCAAGCGGATTGACCTTTTCCGTCTTGTACAACTCCATCATCGCCTGATTCATCTTTGGCTTGTCGTCGCCATATCGCGCCTTCATCGCTTCGACTTTCGGTGCCATCGTTTTCATGTGCGCCATCGATTTTCCCGCCTTTTGATTCAGTGGGAAGAACACCAGTTTCAACAGGATGGTAAATAGAATAATCGTCCAACCCCAGTTGCCAATGAGATTGTTGATGAACGAGAGCACTAAAAACATGGGACTGGCAAGAATTGTGAGCCAACCATAATCAACGACAAGGTCAAGGCCCGGTGCCAGTTTCTTCAGCTTTTCCTGTTCTTGGGGGCCCACATAGAGGGGCATCGAGATACTACCTGTGTCACCGGCATTAACCACGCCCACCGGAACGATTACCCCCGCAGAGTAGAGTTTGTCGGTCACTTTCTGGGTGAAAAATTCGCGCTTCATGCCGATCGATGGTAACCACGCGGAAACAAAATAGTGCTGAACCATCGCAACCCAACCGTCAGTCGACTCTTTAACAATGTCTTGCTTGTTCTTGTCGATATCCGAAAAGCTCACTTTTTGGTACTTCTTCAAGTCGGTATAAACCGCCGGGCCCGTAAACGTCACCACGCCAGTAAAGGGGTTGTTGCCTGTGCTCTCACCCTCAGGTGGATTGCCATCACGCAGAAACTGAAAATACGCCTTAGGTGAGATGGAGGCCCCGCTTTCATTTTTGATGTCGTAGCGGAGATCAATCACATAACTGTCGCGTGTAAAGCGATAGGTTTTGGTCACTGTGACACCCACAGCGTCATTGTTGGCTAGTGTGACCTCCAGCTTATCTTCGGTGCCAAGATCAAACTTATCGCGGTTTGTGGTCCACAGCGCCGTGTGGTTCGGCAAACTTTGCCCCAGCAAACCTGACTGGGCCACGAAGTATGCGCCCGCTTTGTCCTGCATAATCTTGAAGGGGTGACCCGTGTCGACATGTGACGCATGCTTTAACAAAGTTACCGTGCGGATATCACCGCCTTGTGTGTCTAACTCGACCACAAAAAAATCTGTTTTAACAAGTACTCGTTTTGCCGTTTTGGGTGCGCTTAATGCTGGCGCTGTGCCGCCGGACGTTTCGGTTGACGATAAAGGCACCCCATTCCCCGGTGAAACCGCTGCGCCTGACCCGATCGCAAGACTCTTGTCCGTCACACCAATTTGTGCTGGTGAGGCAGTCTGCGCTTGCGCTACTGGCGCAGGAAGAGATGGGGGCCGCGTGTGCTTGTTCCACGCCTCCCAAAGCATCAAGCCTGAAAAAGTAAAAACGATCAGCGCAATAAGACGTTGCGTATCCATAAGCTCGCAGTAAAAAAGTGGGGGAATTAACGGGAACGACTATTTTCAATTCTGGCTACGGAATGGGATCATATCCACCAACACACCAAGGATGGCAGCGTAGCAAACGGCGCGATGTAAGGTAGCTCCCTTTCATCGCGCCGTGTATGGTTAATGCATCAATTGCATAGTGCGAACACGTGGGGGAAAACCTGCATTGCGTACCAAAATGCGAACTGAACGCATATTGGTACATCCGCAAAAAAAACAACAAAATGCGCGCAACAACGGATATTTTAAGGGTCGTATGCATCGGCATGGAGACCGTATCTAGGCGACCACACCGAAGCGGCGAGAAACCTCGCTCAGCAGCTGCGCCAATGTCTTCCGCAACTGCTGCCGCTGTTTGCGAATCCTGCGTTCGCCAGGCTGTCGCGTGGCCGGGCTACGCAACGTCACCAATAAGTCGACCGGCAACGCGCGCACCGCGTTCTGGCGAAACTCTTCACGAACTGCGCGCTTAACCAGATTGCGATCCACTGCGAATTTCAGAATGCGTTTTGGTACCGAGATCGCAATGCGACCATGACCAAACCGGTTTCCATCAAGTTTGATGACGAACTCTTGGCGGCTAAAACGTGCGCCATCATTCAGCAAGGCAATGACCTCATGCTTGACCAAGCGGTGTTGGCGGCGGAAAGTTCTGCGTGTGCCAGAATATACTCTTTCAGCCAAAACAAGACCTGCAACTGGCGTCGGCTTGGGCGGCACTATGCCCGGGAGCGGTTGCAACTTGCTCGTAACTTAGACGGCGATGCGAGCGCGGCCTTTGGCGCGGCGGGCATTAATCACGCCGCGGCCACCGACCGTTTTCATGCGAACCCTAAATCCGTGTGTTTTCTTGCGGCGTGCGACGGAAGGCTGGTAAGTACGTTTCATGGTAACTCTCTACTCATTGATGCTGGCGGGAAATTTAGGCTTTGCTACCCCTTACATGGATTAGCGGGCAGAACTCGGCATTATCGCGTTTTTTAATGTCCCCAGTCAAGGCGCTGAATGTTCAGCTTCGGTTTCCCTGTCCTCTGTCGGCCGGGCTCTTTTCTTCCTGGTTTCGTGCGGGTAACTTATCCAACGGCCCGCCAAACTATCGAGGTAAATTCCACCGGGATTGTGGATAAGTAGCCTTGAAAAGCGTAAAATTCTCTTGGTGCGGCTGCCTGCGCCTTTGCCGCAGTTAATGTTTTGCACCCCCTAAAATTCCCATTCTTATTGTACTCACCGCATTGTCCTGCGCCCGATTTCCACTCACTCCGCTCTCTCCAATTTCCAATTGCCTGCTCCGTCCATGCACCCGTTTTGGCTTTCCTGCGTCGAAGACTTCAAGAGGGAGCTTTCTCAACACCAATTCACCACTTGGATCAAACCACTTAGTTTCCTTCAGGATGGAGACAATTTTACGCTTCTTGCGCCAAATCGCTTCGTGCTGCAGTGGGCCAAAGATCGGATACTTGCCCGCGTTGAACAGGCTGGCGAGAAGTATTTCGCGCGGCCTTGCTCCATCGAGCTGGCGCTGCTGGAAGGACCGGCTCTCAGCGAGCCTACATCGGATGAGCGCGAAGTTGTATCCCGTGCGCATGGCGCGCTAACCAATCCGCTGGCTGCGTATGCCGCCTCTGCTGAGGGCGCAGGAACCTTAGTGTCTGCCACATCGGTGGCGAGTGTTCGTCCTGTGGGACATCGCATCAACCCCTCCTTTACCTTTGCCAGTTTTATCGGGGGTAAGGCTAACCAGTTGGCGCGCGCCGCTGCGTTTCAGGTTGGACAAAACCCTGGCCAAGCCTACAACCCCTTGTTTGTCTATGGCGCGACAGGTCTGGGCAAAACGCATTTAGTACAAGCGATCGGGAACCTGTTGCTTGAACACAGCCCGAAAGCAAATATTCGATATATCCACGCCGAACGCTTCGTTACTGATGTTGTACAAGCGTATCAACACAAAGCGTTTGATGCCTTTAAGCGCTCGTATCACACGCTCGATCTGCTGCTAATAGATGATATCCAGTTTTTCGGCGGCAAATCGCGAACACAGGAAGAGTTTTTCTACGCTTTCAATGCCCTGATTGAGGGCGGCAAACAAGTCGTTATAACAAGTGATCGCTTCCCAAAAGAAATTGCAAATATAGATGATCGTTTAATTTCCCGCTTTGGTTGGGGCCTAACAGTTTCTGTAGAACCCCCGGAACTGGAAATGCGTGTCGCCATCCTCATCAAGAAAGCGGAGAGCGAAGGAATTCCACTGGATGAGGAAGTCGCCTTTTTCATCGCTAAGCACATTCGCTCAAATGTTCGCGAACTCGAAGGCGGTTTGAAACGGGTGCTCGCATATACCCGATTTAATAACGTACCCATTTCGATAGGCGCGGCCAAAGAGGCCCTAAAAGATCTTCTTGCGGTGCTGAACCGTCAGATTTCCATCGACAACATTCAGAAAACGGTCGCTGACTACTACAAAATAAAAGTATCCGAAATGTATTCAAAAAAGCGCGTGCGATCTCTGGCTCGTCCGAGGCAGGTCGCAATGGCACTTGCAAAGGAGTTGACTCCAATGTCCCTACCGGAAATTGGCGAGGCTTTTGGGGGACGCGACCATACCACCGTACTGCACGCCTGCCGGAAAGTGCGTGAACTAGTGGAGGCCGATCAGGTGATTGCGCGGGATCATTCCCTGCTTATGCGGATTCTTCGCGGTTAGTGATAATTAAATAAAGTATGAATAACTGGTGGTGAGTTCTAGATATAACGGTGGGATGAAATGTGGATAAATACTCAGGGAACTTCTTGCATAGCACATTTGTGCTTTTACCCACACTTCCTCACAGCTAGTCTCTCGTTTATGCTTGGTGTTCACAGTAGGTTAAGTACTTGAATTAATAAACAATAAAGAAGTTTTACGAGAAAACCAACGTCCTTATCTATTACTACTAGGTTTAAATATCATGTTTACCATAAAAGCTAAGAACAGCACCTTGTTAGGGCCACTCCAATTTGTTACTGGCATAGTTGAGCGCCGTCACACACTACCCATTCTTTCAAACGTGCTTGTTGAAGTAACCGATCACAACGTCAATTTTTTGGCGACAGACTTGGAAGTGCAGATAACGGCAACAGCAAAGCTGGAGGTTGCCCACAAACTTGGAAGCATGACGGTGGGAGCGAAGAAGTTGCAGGACATCCTTCGTGCCCTCCCGCCGGACGCAGATACAGCGTTGGAAATCAAAGAAAGCAGGCTGACGGTAAAAGCGGGCAAGAGCCGATTTGTGTTACAGACTTTAGCCGCGTCCGATTTCCCAAAGATAACCGAGGCCAAAGACGCAGCAACAGAGTTTAATATCCCGCAGAAGGCATTCAAACGGGTATTGGGTCTGGTGCAGTTTGCCATGGCCGTGCAGGACATCCGTTATTATCTGAATGGAGTCTTGCTATCCACAGACGGCAATACCTTGCGCTTGGTCGCAACGGATGGACATCGACTGTCCATGGCGAGTTACAAGTTGCCGGAAAACGTTGGCAGGATAGAAGCCATACTCCCAAGGAAAACAGTACTCGAGTTAATAAAGTTGCTCGACGAAAGCGACGATCCTATTCACTTGAAGTTGCACCAGAATCAGGTGAAATTTACATTCGCCGGCATTGAAATAGTAAGCAAGATAGTTGAAGGCAAGTTTCCTGATTACACCAAGGTAATTCCCAATGGTTATACGAACCATCTGACACTTAATCGCGTTGATTTGTTGGGTGCCCTGCAACGCGCATCAATTTTGTCGAACGACAAGATTCGCGGGGTGAGGTTGGTATTCACCAAAGACTCGCTATCGATCATCTGCAGCAACAATGAAAACGAAGAAGCGGAGGAAAATCTACCAATTGAATATGACAAAGAAGCAATGGATATTGCTTTCAATATTGCATACTTGTTGGATGTATTGAATCACCTTCACAACGAAAATGTCTTGGTGTCTTTAGGCGATGCAAACATGTCCAGCGCACTGATTACACAGCCAGGTGCAGATGACTTCAAATATGTTGTGATGCCGATGCGAATTTAAAGGCCGGCCGAACAAAGGGCCAGCCAAAATCTGCGCAAAATAGATCAACCAAAACTTAGCAACAGGAACTAAATGTCCGACCCGAAACAGCAAGATCCGGCAGCATATGATTCCGATTCCATCAAAATCCTGAAAGGGTTAGAGGCCGTTCGTAAACGACCCGGCATGTATATAGGCGATACATCCGATGGATCGGGATTGCACCACATGGTGTTTGAAGTAGTTGACAACGCAATCGACGAAACCCTTGCCAAGTACTGTGACGACATAAAAATCACCATACACACCGATAACTCCATTTCGGTAACGGATAACGGTCGCGGCATACCGACAGGCATCAAGGAAGACGACGAATTCAAACGGTCGGCGGCAGAAATCGTGATGACGGAGTTGCATGCAGGTGGCAAGTTCGACGCAAACTCATACAAAGTTTCCGGTGGTTTGCACGGGGTCGGCGTTTCTGTAGTAAATGCGCTATCAGAATGGCTGAAGCTGCGGATCTGGCGCGATGGCAAGATACATCAAATGGAGTTTCGGCACGGAGATCGAGTGGCACCTCTAACCGTCGTCGGTACGACGGAAAAAAGAGGCACGGAAGTCCATTTCCTGGCGGCGAAGGAAACATTCACCCACATCGAATTTCATTATGAGATTCTGGCCAAACGCCTACGGGAACTTTCCTTCCTTAACAACGGCGTGAAAATTGAGTTGATCGACCAACGCAACGGCAAGAGTGAGAACTTTGCCTATGCCGGTGGGGTGAAGGGTTTCGTGGAATACATGAACCGCTCCAAGACCGTCTTGCACCCACGCATTTTTTATGCGATTGGCGAGAAAGATGGCATGACAATCGAAGTCTCGATGCAATGGAACGATAGCTACAGCGAATCCGTGCAGTGCTTCACCAATAACATTCCGCAGCGCGATGGAGGCACCCACCTAACCGGGTTACGCACCGCGATGACTCGTGTGATCAACAAATTTATCGAAGAAAACGAGTTCGCCAAAAAAGCCAAAGTTGAAACCTCAGGCGATGATTTGCGCGAGGGTTTGACCTGTGTGCTCTCGGTAAAAGTACCCGAACCGAAGTTTTCTTCACAAACCAAAGACAAGCTTGTCTCGTCCGAAGTGCAACCCATCGTACAAGAAATAGTGGCGACCAAACTCGCCGAATATTTGCTGGAAAATCCAGCCGACGCCAAGACTATTTGCGGGAAAATTGTCGACGCAGCCCGCGCACGCGAAGCGGCACGCAAAGCACGCGAACTTACCCGCAGAAAAGGGGTGCTGGACGGTGTGGGCTTGCCTGGAAAACTGGCAGACTGTCAGGAGAAGGATCCGGCGCTATGCGAGATTTACATCGTCGAGGGAGACTCAGCGGGAGGCTCGGCCAAGCAAGGCCGTGATCGCAAATTCCAGGCGATTTTACCTTTGCGCGGCAAAGTGCTTAACGTGGAAAAAGCGCGTATCGACAAAGTAATCTCATCCGAGCAAATCGCCACCTTAATCACCGCGCTCGGCGCTGGGATTGGCAAAGACGATTTCAATCACGACAAACTTCGTTACCACCGCATCATTATCATGACCGACGCCGACGTGGATGGCGCACATATCCGCACGCTGCTGCTTACATTTTTTTACCGGCAAATGACGCAGCTGGTCGAAAACGGCTACATATACATCGCGCAACCACCGCTCTATAAAATCAAGATGGGCAAGGAAGAGCGTTATATCAAAGACGAACTCGAGCTCAAATCAGCACAGTTAAAAAAAGCACTCGCAGACGCATCGCTGAACCCAGGAGGCGGTGCCGCACTCATTGTTGGCGAGGCGCTGGGCGAAATTGCGCATGACTATCTCTTGACAGACGCGATCATTGATCGTTTATCGAGAATGTTTGATCCGGAGGTGTTGCGCGGGTTGATGAATTGCCCACGCATTGACCTCACGAATGCAGAAAATGCATCCAAGGCGGCTGTTTGGCTTAGTGATGCGGTCGGCGCTTCCACGGTGACCGTTAAAGTTGAGCAGGATGACCTGCACGACGCTTATCGACTGCGTTGCGTGAAAACATTGCATGGCAACACCCGGGAAACGGTTATCGACAACACTTTCATCGAAACCGGCGATTACGAGCAAATCGTAAAAACCGCGCTGACGCTCAATGGGTTGATCCGCGACGGCGCAGACATAAAGCGGGGCGAGAAAAACCAAGTGGTGAAAAGTTTCGGCGAAGCGCTTGATTGGCTGATTGGGCAAGCCAAGGACGGAATGTACGTCCAGCGTTACAAAGGGCTCGGCGAGATGAATCCGGAGCAATTGTGGGAAACCACGATGGACCCGAAGGTCCGTATTTTGCATCGCGTGCAAATTGAAGATGCGATCAGCGCGGATGAAACTTTCCAGACGCTAATGGGTGACGATGTTGAGCCGCGTCGCGCGTTCATCGAAACGAATGCGCTGCTGGTGAGAAATCTGGACGTTTAGCGCTTTTCTTTCGCAGGCGCTGGCGTCAAGCATGCGCTGATTTGCTCGGCGCCCCATGACGAGGCGAAGCGGGATCAGGATGGGCATGGTGTTCATGCGGCTTGCTCAACAGCGAGCCAGTCACCATACCGAGCCCAGCCATCAATACGCCGACGAGTTGTGCGGGAACTTGTTCGCCGAGGGGTGTGGCCATAAACAGGATCCATGACATGATCCCCAACACAATGGAGGCGATGGCACCATTGCGCGTCGCCCGCTTCCAGTAAAGGCCGCACACCAACGGAACAAATGCGCCAACCAGCGTCACCTGATACGCGCCGGATACCATTTCGTAAATCGGTGTCCCCTTCATTGCAACCGCATAACCCAGTACGCAACCGGTAAAAATGAACAATGTGACGCGGAAGGCGAATAACTCCTGTTTATCGGTGAGGCCACCACGGATATTTTTGTAGATGTTCTCTACAAAACTGGTTGACGGCGCAAGCAGCGTCGCAGAAGCGGTTGACTTAATCGCCGACAGCAACGCGCCAAAGAAAAATACCTGCGCAATAAACGGCATTTGTGTGAGGATAAACGTCGGCAGCACACGCTGCGGATCACCAGCAAGCAGCTCTCTTGTTTTTTCCGGCATCGCCAGTACCGCACAGGCGACGATGAACATCGGCACAAATGCGAACGCAAGATAGGAAAGCCCACCGATCACCGCGCCACGCGAGGCGGTCTTGGAATCTTTGGCCGACATCACGCGCTGGAAAACGTCCTGCTGTGGAATGGAACCAAGCATCATGGTGATGGCGGCCGCGAAGAAAAACATGGCGTCGTGAAGATTGGGTGCCGGGAAGAACTGGAACCACTCGTTCGTCTGCGCCAGCGCCAGTACTTTATCAGCACCGCCAGCCAAATTTCCCGCCATGAACGCGATGATGGAAAGGCCAATCACGAGCACAATCATTTGTATGAAATCGGTCCAGGCAATCGCCAACATCCCACCGAAAATAACGTACGCGAGTACCGACAGCGTGCCGATGACCATGCCAGTATCAACGCTGATGGTGCCGTTGCTCACCACATTGAACACCAACCCCAGTGCAGTGACTTGCGCTGCGACCCAACCGAGGTAACTCAGGATGATCGCGATGGAGCAGAAAATCTCGACAGTTTTCCCATAGCGTTTACGATAAAAATCACCGATGGTCATGAGATTCATGCGATAGAGTCGTGCCGCAAAAAACAGACCGACGAAGACCAGGCACATCGATGCGCCAAACGGATCTTCCACCACATTTTTTAAACCGCCCTGCACGAATTTGGCGCTGATGCCCAGGACCGTTTCCGCCCCAAACCACGTCGCGAAGGTGGTGGTGATAATCATCACCAGCGGCAAGCTCCTGCCCGCTAGCGCAAAATCAGTGGCGGTCTTCACGCGCGTGCCGGCGTACAACCCAATGGCCAACGTGCCCAGCAGATAGAGGACGACAAAACCTAGCAGCGCGTTCATGTAGTTTTTTTCCTTACCGTAGGCAGAGTGTCAACAATCATCGTGACAATTTTATCAAATACACGGCAGCCCGAATGCCAACGTGGTGGCCCGCGTGCCAGCTAGGAAATCAGAAATCCGAACAGAAGCACGACGTACATACCCGCAATCATGGCCGCCAGTATGACCAGCACCAACAGCACCGAGGACTGCCAGCGTTGCGTCCGGTTCACGCGATCAATCGCCTGCTCGATCGCCTCTAATCGTGCCGAAGGGTCATTTTCGAGGGCGCGATGCACCAGACGCGGCAACTGCGGCAGCGTTGCAGTCCACATCGGGCCTTCTTTCTTGATTTGATTAATCAGACCGCGCCAGCCAAGCTGTTCCGCTATCCATTTTTCCAAAATTGGCTGTGCAATCGGACGCAAATCGAGTTCCGGGTAAAGCTGTCGGCCCAAGCCTTCCACCTGCAATAACGTTTTTTGAAGCAACACCAACTGCGGCTGGATTTCCATGCGAAAGCGACGCGAAACTTCAAACAGCCGAAGCAGAACATTGCCGAAATAAATTTCCTTCAAGGGTTTGTCGAAAATCGGCTCACATACCGAGCGGATCGCGCCCTCAAACTCATCGACACGTGTGTCTTTTGGTACCCAGCCAGCCTCGATATGGGCGACCGCAACGGCTTTGTAATCTCGCCGAAAAAACGCCGCAAAATTACGCGCGAGATAATTTTTATCCGCATCGGCCAGCGTTCCCATGATGCCAAAATCAACGCCGGAATAAATACCGTTGCGCCCGACAAAAATATTGCCCGGATGCATGTCGGCGTGAAAGAATCCATCCCGAAACACCTGCGTAAAAAATATTTTTACGCCATCGCTGGCCAGTCGTGCGAGATCGAAATTTGCCGCCTGAAGTTGCGCGATATCATTGACCGGAATGGCGTCGACTCGCTCCATCACCATCACATCTTTGTGGCAATAGTCGAAATACACCTCGGGCACATATAGCAATGTGCCATCGATGAAGTTGCGCCTCAAGGTTGAAGCATTGGCGGCCTCACGAATGAGGTCGAGCTCGTCATGGACGGTTTTTTCAAACTCGGCGACCACCTCACGCGGGCGTAAACGCCTGCCATCGTCATACGCGCGCAGCAGCAGATCCGCAACGACATACAGGAGGCCGATGTCTTTCTCGATGGTGACGCGAATATTTGGCCGCAATATTTTCACCGCGACTTCACGCCCCCGTTCCTTCCCGGATGCAATGGTCGCGAAATGAACTTGCGCGATCGAGGCACTGGCAATCGGTGTCAAATCAAATCGGGCGAATGTGTCCATGTAGGTGCGGGTGGCACCGTTGCCGTCAACGCTGCCATAAACGCGATTGAGTGTCGTAATCACTCCACTCGAGGCGAATGGTGGGACAGAATCCTGCAAGGCCGCCAGCTCAGACGCGATATCGGCAGGTACGAGATCTGGCCGGGTGGAAAGTAACTGTCCGAACTTGACGAAAATCGGCCCCAACTCCTCGAGCGCCTGGCGCAATCGAACGGCGCGGGGCGTAGAAAAACGTCGCCAGAAGAACACGCCGCGGAACAAGCGTGCAGCCACACGCGAGCGCTCGTGACCGGCGAGAAACTCGTCTAGCCCGTAACGGTAAACAACAGAAATGATCTTGATGAAACGAAGCGCGCGCATGAAGCGGCGATTTTAGCCTGTCGTGATGGGGAACAGAGCGCTGCACGCAAATCAACAATGAACGCGTTTCCCCTGTATTAAAGTGATTGGGTAACGCAGCACGACGTTGTGCATATCGGGATCGAAGAGCCCGGCAAAGCCGCGCTTGTTGAGAAACTACCGCGCCCCGCCAAACGTCTCGCGCCACCATTGCTTGACCGCGAGCTTTAACGCGCGCGCGCTTGCCCGGATGCGCTGATATACGGGTAGCGCGCGCACATAAGCGTAGAGCCGTTCTTTCCACGCGGTGATGATCAGATATGCCCGGTTGAACCAGCCGATCGTGAGCAGTGCCGGCTTGGTAAGCGAAAATATTCGCGCGAGGAAGGCGGTACCAACGATCTTGGCAATCACGAACACCCATAATCCATACACGCCATGACCATGCGCGATCAACCAGACCGCCGCGAGTTTGAACGGCAGCAAAATGGCACCCGGGATGATGAATGCGATGAGCGCAGCATATGGCGGCAATTTCGCAACCTGTGTTTCAACCCAGTGCACTGGCGGCAGCTTGCCGACCCAGGCCATGAGGGCCAGCATTTCATCCCAAACCCACTCCTCGAGAAAAATCCAGATTGCGAGGGGGATGCTGAAAAGACCACGAAATAAGCGGCGCAGGATGTTTTTGGGTGGCTCGTCGTTGCTCATGGGATCGACCGGCGGATTACCCCAGGATCAAAAATACGCAAATTTCTTCGTACCAAGAAGCCCGACACTTGCGGTTCACCGATCACTTTGCTTTCTAGAAGCGCATGGATGTTGGGTTTATCGCATCGTTTGCAGGCTGCCAAAGTCAGGCGCCCAACTCTATCTTTGCAATCCGCGCATCGAGCCGCGCAATGTCGTCGCGCAGGGATTCATTTTGGCGAGCCAGTGATTCAAGCTCGCGCAAGGTGATGAATGCCTGACGCTCTTCGGTCAGGTATTCCGTCACATTTTCCGAGAGCCGTTGCCCTGCTTGCTTTCGCCACGCGTCTGCGCGCCGTGCCGAATCAACCATACGATGGGCCGCGACATCCCCGACGACGCGGCTCAAGTCGGCCTCAACATCCCACTCAACGTTGCGCGCAATATCAGACAACGTTGCCGCCAATTCAGAATCACCCGTGAAGACGATTTGCGAAAGTGCAGTTGCGTCCTGTGTCGCGAGCCCGGGCAGCAGTGACAATGGCAGCGACAAAGAGACGTCCGGTGTCGGCACCGTTGCTGCATTTCCCGTGTTGCCGACCAATTCCATCTCGCCATCGTGCGTAATCCGCATGCGCGTTGCGACGGGGCCAATCTGCACGGCAATCACTTTGCCCTGTTGCGCCTGCAAACGATCGCGTGCCGCCGGGTAGTCCGACAGCACGCGGTTCAAAAACTTGATAACCGGAAAATGCAGGCTTTCTGCCAACATCAGGCCAACTGCTGAATTCCCGCCAGGAGCCACGTCGATTTCGCGTCGTCGAGTCGCTTGACCACATGCCAGACTTCGTCGAACGCTTCAGCAGGCGCGCCAACGGTCTCGCGAATTTCCCCCGTGTAGCGCACGCTCGCGATGGCGCGCTGGCCTTCGGTGGTGACTTCGAGCACATTTACGTTCAGCGAGACAATTTCGGTCTTTTGCGGCGCATCACCGCGCTCCTGGATTTGCAAAGACAGCTCCGCGTACATTTCGGGCGTGGTGAAATCACGGATGTCGTTCACATCCTTGGTGTCATTTGCCGCTTGCAGCCGGATAAACGCAAAACGCGCCTGCCGCTCAAAGCCGTGGATATCGAAATCCGCCGGGATGCGCGGCTCGGATGCAACCACGGACGAAGTCACGGTGCCGGTATTGGTCATCAGCTTACTGCCAATTTCGGGCGCGCCTGAGGCGAGGCCGCCGGTCTGAAACGGTGTTGGCGCAACGGCGTAGGGGGCGTTGCCAGTGGCCGCGTATTGCAAGGGCGCTGTAGCGGCGGATCCGTTTTCCATCGCTTTCTTTCGCATAAACATGCGAAACAACATAAAGGCACCGAATGCCAGGCCTGCAAACAACAGAATGTCCATCATTTTGAGACCGCTAAAGCCACCGCCCATAAGCATCGACGCCAACAGTCCTCCTGCCGCGAGACCCGCAAGCGGCCCCAACCATCTGCTCATACCGGAAGGCGCAGCCGCCGTCGGCGCGACCGCCCCTGCCGGTGCCACTGCATTTTTGGCAGGCGGAGTGGGAGCCGTTTTCTGGATGCTTTCTTTTTGCATACCAGTGGATTTGCCGCCACCCAAACGGCTCTTCGCTTCTGCGTCACCCACGGCAAATAACGTAGTGGATAACGCCAACAACACGATGATCAAAAAGTTCTTCATGGATTTTTCCTTTGATGATGTCCGGACGGCGACTTAAATTGGACGCTTGCCGGGGACTGCAACGTACACGTGCGGCACTATTTCCCGATTCTTGCGCTGTAGGTGAGCTCGACATCCGCCCCCGTCTTGTTTTCCCACATGAGGCAATACGTTTCCTTTGCCCGGGCCTCATACAAGCCTGACTCAGCATTGGTACGATCAAGCTTGACCGGATAATAGACCTGTTCACCCCGGTGATAGTGAAGATTAAAATTGAGCTTCGCCGCCGACTCAAAGCTGTACTCGATCTTCTGCGGCGGCGAGAGCGAGAGACATTTCTCAAAAATCTTGCCCGGCTTGATGATGACCGGCTTTGCCGCTTGTGAATATGCGCTGCCGGCCAGTACCGCGATTACCGTCGCCATAACGACACGCCTCATAGCTTTACTCCACGATGCAACGCCACAACACCGGCAGCGAGATTGAAGAATTCGACACGTTGCAACCCCGCCGTCTCCATCATGCTTTTGAGTGTTTCCTGGTCCGGATGCATGCGGATCGATTCGGCCAGATAACGGTAGCTCGCTTCATCCCGCGCCACATATTTTCCAAGTATCGGCAATATATTGAACGAGTATGCGTCATATAACTTGTTTAAGCTTGTGTGCACTTTTGAAAATTCAAGTACCAACAAGCGCCCTCCGGGCTTCAACACCCGTGCCATTTCAGCCAGCGCCACGTCCTTGTGCGTCATATTTCGTAAACCGAACGCGACTGACACGAGATCAAATGATTCGCTGGCGAATGGCAGCTTTTCCGCGTCACATAACGCCGCGGGTAGCGAATGCCCGCCATTGATCAGTCGGTCACGACCAATCTTCAACATCGCCGCGTTAATATCGGTTTGCCAGACCTGCCCCTGTGCACCCACCCGCTTCGCGAAGGCCAGCGCCAGATCACCTGAGCCTGAGGCAACATCCAGAACCTTCTCGCCAGGCTTTACGTTGGCCAAATCAACTGTGAAGCGCTTCCACAGCCGATGCATGCCACCAGACATGAGATCGTTCATCACATCGTAAGAGGGTGCGACGGACTTGAAAACCTCGCGGACTTTGCCCGATTTTTCCCCCTCTGGCACCTGCTGGAAACCAAAATGCGTTGCGTTACTCATTTTTCACCCACGTTCTGCGCTCTTCGTATGCCGTCACACAAAAGACCTTCCACGCACCCTCGCGCCGACGAAGCGCATAAGCGGTGTTGAAACACTGTGGCGCTTTATCTTTGCGGGTTATTTTCCACCCCAGATCAGCGACGCAAAAATCGTTGCCCTGCGGCATGAATGACCGCTTCTCAAATTCCGCCCGCAGAAAACCGTCGCCTGCATATTGCGCGCAAAGCGCGACGTTGTTCGCGCTGAGCGCATCAACATCAAGAAATATTCCGCTGCCACCTGCATGTGCAATCATCGCAGGGATGGCGTAGTGCGCCGAAACGGCATGACCATCGAGGCGATTGAAGGCGTCGCGATACGTTTCAAAGAAATGGTGTATTTCCTTCGGCATTGCGTCTACTCCCGACTGGCACCGGCCTGCGTCATGCGTGCGAGATACGATTGCCAGTAATCATCCTGCCGCGTACCCAAGTCGTGAAAATAGTCCCAAGCGTAGAGCCCCGTATCGTGGCCATCCGAGAAGACCAGCTTGACCGCATACGTACCGGTCGGCTCGATCGCCTTTATTTCCACGTTTTTCTTGCCGACCTGTAAAACTTCCTGCCCTGGACCGTGGCCCCGCACTTCGGCCGAAGGCGAATAAACGCGCAGAAACTCGCAACTGAAACGGAAGGTATTGCCGTCGTCGAACACAATCTCGAGTTGGCGCGATTTCTGGTGCAACTTGATATCAGTCGGGCGCGGAGAATTGGGGGTTAAACCGGACATTTTTTCATCTGGAAGTGCTTGTCGAAATCCAATGATACCGCGCTGGCGGTCAGCCCCAACCTTTTGTATTCAGCGGTCACGAAACTGTCATGCTGCTGAAATATGCTCCAATTCGTTTTCACTAGAGAGCGCTCGATAATGAACCCGACAATCATGGTCGTCGAAGACGAACCGGCCATCCAGGACTTAATCCAGATCAATCTTGAGATGGGCGGCTATCGCGTACTCATCCACGGCAATGGCGAGGACGCATTGAAACACATTCAGCACGAACTGCCTGACCTGGCCCTGCTCGACTGGATGCTCCCCGGTATCAGCGGCATCGAATTGGCGAAGAAACTTCGCGGCGATTCGCGCACAAAATCGCTGCCGATCATTCTGCTGACGGCAAAGGGCGCGGAGGAAGACAAGATAAAAGGGCTCGGATCGGGTGCCGACGATTACATCACCAAGCCGTTTTCGCTGCGCGAACTGGAGGCGCGCATCAAGGCGGTGCTTCGCCGTCGCGCGCCGGAGCTCACGCAGGACGTCATTGAGTTTCATGGCCTGAAGCTGGACCCTGCCTCCCACAAGGTCTCGGGTTTCGGCAAGACCCTCAGCATGGGTCCGACGGAATTTCGTCTGCTGCATTTCTTCATGACACATCAGGAGCGCGTGTATTCACGTACCCAGTTGCTCGATTTTGTGTGGGGAGACCACGTATTCATTGAGGAACGCACGGTCGATGTGCACATCCGTCGCCTGCGTGCCGCACTGTCTCCTTCCAAACACGAGGCGTTGATACAAACTGTGCGGGGTAGCGGCTATCGGTTCGCGAAAGACTGATTGCACCGGCACTTTTCAACAGGACAACCCAACGCGGCAAGAAGCGTTAACATGAGGCCGACATGATTCTGCCCTCGCGCCTTCCGCCCGTTTCCCCCGCCACCAAATTTCTGCTGGTGTCGTTACTCCGCGTGGGCGCACTAGCAGCATTCGTTGGCGGCGTCGCCACCTTGGCTGGCGGTGTCGGCTATGGCGTGCTGGCCGGCGCACTGATTGTGTTCGCGGCCTTCGGCTATTACGCATGGAAATTGGCCCAGCTTTCCGACTGGCTGCGCGAGCCGACGGCAGCCACACTACCGGATGCGGATGGCCTCTGGGGCGACGTGCTCATACAGCTCTATCGCATGCTGCGTGATGAGCGGCTCAGCAGGCAGTCGCTCGCCGACACTTTGTCGCGCTTTCAGCAGGCTGCGTCCGCGCTGCCTGACGGCGCAGTCATGCTCGACAACGCGTACAACATTGTGTGGCTTAACCCCACTGCCGAAACACACTGGGACATTTCGCGCCGAGATGACCGGATGCAGACCATTACCTATTTGATTCGCTACCCGGAATTCATCGAATACCTCAACGCGCGCCAATACGGCGTGCCGCTGACGATGAAGCTTACTCGTGCCGATGTCGGTGGTGCTCCCAAAGAGTTGGTCTTCACGGTGCAACTGGTGCCGTTTGGCGATGAGCAGATGCTATTGCTTTCACGCGACATAACCGAATACGAGCGGCTCGAAACCATCCGACGCGACTTCGTGGCCAATGTCTCCCACGAACTTCGCACACCCATCACGGTTTTGTCGGGTTTTCTGGAAACGATGACGACTGCTGCTACAGCGGGGACGGGCAGCCCGGTGCTGCTTGAAAAAGCGCTCGCACACATGAGTGCGCAGGCGGCGCGGATGCAGCGATTGGTCGAAGACTTGCTCACTCTTTCCAGACTGGAAGACGAAAGCCATCGCCTGGCGGAAGCGCCAATCAATGTGCCGGAACTGGTGCACGCACTCGCGGCTGAGGCCGAACAGTTGTCCAATGGCAGACACACGATTTCGGTAGGCGCGGCACCAATTTGGCTCATCGGCAATCGCGACGAAATAACCAGCGCGTTCAGCAACCTGATCACCAACGCTGTGCGTTACACCCCGCCCGGCGGAAAAATCGACGTCACCTGGGAATTGGAAGACGGCGCTCCCCTGTTTCGCGTCGCCGATAGCGGCGAAGGCATCGCGCCGGAGCATATTCCGCGACTCACGGAGCGCTTCTACCGTGTTGATCGCGGCCGCTCGCAGGCGACCGGCGGTACCGGACTGGGCCTGGCCATCGTGAAGCATGTATTGATGCGGCACGGAGGTCGCCTCGAAATCAAAAGCTCACGCGCCGTCAACGAACACGGCACGCAATTTACGGCCCGCTTCCCCATCGCGCGGGCATGCGCGTCGGAACCGAGACCGCAGGCGGTCG
The DNA here is from genome assembly GCA_025362135.1 of Betaproteobacteria bacterium. Lineage (GTDB taxonomy): Bacteria > Pseudomonadota > Gammaproteobacteria > Burkholderiales > Usitatibacteraceae > UKL13-2. Next base: position 44,088 of record JANYHZ010000020.1, read on the forward strand.
CGGCGTAATGCCCATCGGATAGAATGTCGCCATTGCCTTACTGATTTCCAACATGATCGGCATTCTGATCGTCGCCCACGGTACGCTGGGTGAAAGTTTGATTCACTGCGCCAGCCACGTGATGGGCAAACGCCCACTCTATCTGCGCCAGCTTGGGGTCACCGTGCACGATGACCCGGAGGCGCTTTTGCCGCAGGGTCGGGATTTGATACGATTCCTCGATCAGGGCCAGGGCGTGCTGGTAATGACAGATATTTTCGGCGCAACACCTTCGAACATCGCCTGCAATTTGCTGGTGCCGGACCGGGTGCAAGGCGTCTCCGGTATCAATATGCCGATGCTCATCAAGGCCCTGACGTACCGCGAAAAGCCGATGGAAATACTGATTCAGAAAACGCTGGCGGCGGCACAGGAAGGCGTGATCCGCATGGCCGTTGTGGCGGAACCCTGATCATGCTGAAGCGCGAAATTGAGATCATCAACAAGCTGGGTCTGCACGCACGTGCCTCGGCCAGGCTTACCCAGACGTCGGGACAATTCCAGTGCGCGGTGTTCGTTTCCAAGGCAGGCCGACGGGTGAACGCCAAATCGATTATGGGCGTCATGATGCTGGCAGCAGGCAAAGGCACGAAGCTGGAACTTGAAACCGACGGAATCGACGAGGCCGATGCAATGGCGGCAGTGGTGGCGCTGATCACCGACAAGTTCGGCGAGGGCGAATAATGGTCACAAATAGGAAAAACACAAGCATTGGTGCGGATCGCAGGGCATTTTATGTCTGCAAGCCGCACCAATGCTTGTGTTTTGTTCGTGCGACATGAGTTTTACGCTGCACGGCCTTGGTGTCAGCGGCGGCATTGCCATTGGCCATGCGCACCTTCTTACCAGCGCATCGCTCGAAGTCGATCACTACTCGATTCCCGAAGAATTCATCGGACGCGAAGTACGGCGATTCGACAAGGGCGTGAAACAGGTGCGGGCCGAACTCGATGCGCTGGAGCGGAATCTGCAAACCTCGCAGCGTGGCGACGCGACCAGCGACATGGCCGCCTTCGTGACCGTGCATCGCATGATTCTCGATGATGCAACATTTTCTGATGCCCCGCGGGAGATCATCAAGCGCGAAGCCTGTAACGCGGAATGGGCGCTGAAGCTCCAGTTGGACGAGCTGCTCGCGCACTTTGCTGAAGTGCAGGACGAATATCTTCGCGAACGCAAAACCGATGTTCGTCAGGTGGCCGAGCGTGTGGTCGCGGCGCTCACCGGGCAGGGTGGCGTGGTGCCGGAGAAATTGCGCGCGCGCGCTGAAGACACGATTCTCGTTGCGCGCGACCTTTCGCCCGCCGATGTCATTTTGTTCAAGGATCACAAGGTCGCCGCATTTGTGACGGACCTCGGCGGGCAAACCTCGCACACGGCCATACTCGCGCGCAGCCTGGCGATTCCGGCCATCGTCGCCTTGCACACCTCGCGCGAGCTGGTGCGCGAGGATGAGCTCATCATCATCGATGGTACGCAAGGCGTGCTGATCGTCGAGCCGGACGAAACGGTATTGGCCGAATACCGGCTCAAGCAAAGCCAATGGAAGCTTGAGCGCCAGAAGTTGTCGCGTATCAAGACCGCGGCAGCCGATACACTCGACGGCACACACGTCGAGTTGCATGCCAATATTGAATTGCCCGGCGATCTGGACAGCGTGAAAGCCTCCGGCGCATCCGGCGTCGGTCTTTTCCGCAGCGAGTTCCTGTTTATGAACCGCAAAGACCTGCCCCCGGAAGACGAGCAATTCGAAGCCTACAAGCATGTTGCCGAAGGCATGAAAGGCAAGCCCGTAGTGGTCCGCACGCTCGACATCGGCGCGGACAAATCGCTGGGCGGGCCGGATCAGGGGCCCGCACATTCCGCGCTGGGGTTGCGTGCCATTCGCTATTGCCTGGCCGAGCCGCAGATTTTCAATACCCAACTGCGCGCCATTCTGCGTGCTTCGCGTTTTGGTGATATTCGCATCCTGATCCCGATGCTGGTTTCGGCCAACGAAATCACGCAGACCTTTGCCGCCATCGCGCGCGCCAAGGAGCAACTGAAACAGGAAGGAAAGAAGTTCAACGACAACATACTGGTGGGCGGCATGATCGAGATTCCGGCCGCCGCGATTGCCCTGCCGATGTTCCTGAAGCATCTCGATTTCATCTCCATCGGTACCAACGACCTGATCCAGTACACTCTTGCCATTGATCGCACCGACGATACCGTTGCTCACCTGTACGATCCATTGCATCCGGCGGTATTGTTGCTGATTTCCAGCGTGATCCGGCAGGCAAACGATGCCGGTGTGCCGGTGACGGTATGTGGCGAAATGGCAGGCGACGTTCAATTGACCCGCCTCCTGCTGGGATTCGGACTGCGCGATTTCTCGATGCATCCTGCCAATCTTCTGTTGGTAAAGCAGCGGGTGCTGATGTCGAACCTGCCCGACATCCTGCCGATCGCGAACAGGATTCTCAAAGCGGACGACCCCGACAAACTGCGCGCGCTGGTTGCTAAATTGAACGTTTGATATAAAGGCATCGTCTCAGCGCTGTCATGTTATTCGCAGCGATCCCGAATTGAATCACCGACCCTGACCATCTACCCAGTCACCCCATGCTCAATGAAATCCAGGACGTTACCCAATATGAAACCGGCAAACATCGCCGCTGGTTTCACGATGACAATTTCGACCTCTATACGTGGGAAACGCCCGACGGCGCGTTGCAGGGCTTTCAGCTTTGTTACGCCAAACTCGGCAAGGAGCGCGCGCTGCGCTGGTCACCCGAGGTCGGCTATTCGCATGAAGGCGTTGATGCACCGGAAGACAAGCCCGGCCGCAGCATGAGTGCGCTGTTTGTGGCCGATGGCGTGTTTGACGCCAACAATGTTGAAACTATTTTTGAAAACGCTGCGCTGGAAATGCCGGACAAGTTCCGCCGTTTTGTTCTGGACCGTATTCGCGCATACAGCCAGTTGTAGGGGCGCAGCGCACTGCTATTGCTGTCAACGGTAACGTATCCATGCTTCGACTTCTCGTCTCATTGTCAGCCGCCCTGCTGCTTGCCGGATGTACCTCGGTTCCATTCCTCTCCGGCGAAATTCGCATGACGGCCGACGAGCTCACGCAGCGGATGGCGCGCCGTTTCCCCCTTGAGAAAAGTGTCGCGGGTTTGCTCGATGTGACGCTGGTGCGGGCACGGGTGGAATTGAACGCAGACGAACAGCGCATCGCCACCAGCGTGGATGTCATTGTCAAGCTGGCGCTGACGGGTCGCACCGTCACCGGGACATTGAAAGTTTCCGGGCGACCGGAATACAGTGCCGCATCCCGTTCGCTGTTTCTGCGCGATGCACGCGTCGAACAAATCCGCATGGATAACACGCCCGATGCGCTATCGGCCGGGCTGGCGAAAGCGGCATCAAGCTTCGCCCGGGATGCATTCGAAGACAAGCCTCTATACACCTTCAGTGCAGAATATTTGACCAGATACGGCGTGCGCGTTGAACCCGAACGAATCGAGGTCAGGGCGGATGCGCTGGTACTGAAGGTGAAGTGACGGCAGATCGTTTCGCGCCACCTCCAACGGTAACGCGGAGTGCGCCGAACTTGAAACGCAATGTTGGCTACGCTTTGCGTAACGCAAACCTCACCTCCCCCGCGACATTGGCGGCCAGCGAAAGCGTGTACCCAGCCTGCTCTGCCTGTTTGAACGCCTGATACAGCCCGATGCCCAGCCCTCCCCCGCGCGAGTTTGCGACAGGCGCGCGAAATAGACTTTCCACCGCTGCGCCGGGAATGGCGCTTCCGGTGTCGATGACGGCCAACGTCGCTGCCCCGTCGCTCGATAGCTCCACCGACACGCGGATATCCGGCTCGCGCTGCTGCTTCTTGCGCGCATTTTCGAGACAGTTCTCAAGCACCGTATCGAACAGATTGACGGGTACTGCACCCGCCATGCTGCCACGCGCCGTGAATGACACCCCGCTTCCGGCGTGGCGCGCCAATGCATCGCGCCACCAATCTTCGGCGGACAGCACGATGCCGCCGCTGCCAAGCGCAGGGTTCTGCAACTTGTCGAGGGTGGTTTGCAAGCGCTTGGTGAGTTGCGGTAACTGCCGATCCAGCATCGCCTCGTAAGGCGTGGGGGTGCGGCGCTCGGTTTGTATTCCCACGCTTTTTGAGGTCAACGCATAGAGCGATTGCAACAAATTCTTTACGTCGTGGGTGAGCTTGGCGCCAGTTTCATGCACGGCTTGCATGTACGCGTTTTGCTTGAGCACCTGTTCGCGACGCTTGCCTTCATAGAATTCACCCACCACTTGTGCCAGCAAGCGCAGATGCAGGAATAACGCCGGCGAAAGCTGGCTCTCGGTGTGAAACGTCACGTTAAGCGCGTGATAGCGGAACTGCGACGCGTGGCGGGTTTGGCTGCCGAATTCTCCGCTGCCGTCGGGGGCGCTCCATTTGCACCCCAGAATCCACGGCATCGTGGCGACTTCTGCCATCGCGGTCTCGAGGAATCGCGCGGAGCTCATATCGGCTTCGGAGAGTGCGGCGATGCGGCGCATCCACAATTCAAACGGCATGCCGACGCTCATCAGATAGCGGGAGAAATACGTTCGTAACCCGCCATAACCCGCACGTGGTGCCCACAGCGCCGCGAGGATCAGCAAGGCGCCTGAAAACGACAACACCGTTAACAGCACTGCGCTGAAATACGAGTTATCCGTGACACGCATCGCAGCGATGCTGCCAAGCACGAGCACGACAACGAGCTGAAAAATAAACAGGCTGTAGAAAAAATCAAAAACCTGTGCGCTTGTTTCGTCCTCGGCGCGGTAGGGCAAAACCGCCATCGTCAATAACACGATCGGCAGCGAAATTTTTACCAGCGTGGACACGCCATCCGGCAATGTTTTGATATCGAGCAGCAGCACCGGCGTCGCCCACAGCAATAAAACGGTGAACAGATAAAACACGGCCACGAGATAAAAGCGACCGCGCCGCGCCGCCTGCAGTGTGAATACCTTGCCGCCCATGATGCCGATCAGGATTGTCACCCAGGTCATCACCATCCATCCGGACAAGCTGTAAATGACGGCACCGGTAATGGCGAAGAACAAAAGCGTCGTCAATACGTTGAGCTCGCGCTCCGTGCGGATGAAGGGTTGCCAAAGTAAAAACAAGCCGAAATGTACAGTGAGCCAAATCCGCTGGAAGTCACCGCCCTGCGGTGAAACCAGACCCGCGTGCAGCGAGAGCAGCATCGCGAGAATTACCCAGCGCCGCCAGCGCATCAGCGATGTCGTCAACGTTGCAGTTTTGGGTTGAAAAACGCTGGTCACAATGTGTACGAAGTGAGTGGTATCGGCAAGCACAAGCGTAGCCTGAATCGAAGCGTCGCGCCAACGCGCCCCGCCAACGGTGCGAGATGCAAAGTGATGTGCACACCATACAACCACTGTCATTTCGACCGCAGGGAGAAATCTGCTGTGCTCCTTCCGCGGATGCAAAGCAGATTTCTCCGTCTGTTCAAAATGACAATTTAGCACCCATGCCAACGCCGACAGGAGCGGAATCTGGGAAGCCATGCGCCACGTCTGGAAACCCCCATGAACCGTCGAGAATCTGGACAGGTGTCGGCTTCCTGAGCAGAAACGCCCGTCGTAAATCCAGTCACCCGCAAAGAAAACTATTTATTTATCACAAAATCAATATGTTACGTTTTTGGCACGCCGATTGCTGATATGTGCTCAGGCAAATGCCAATCTTCCACCAGGAGACCACCATGAAAACCAGATTGCAACAACTGAACATGCATGACTTCACCGTCTTGTTTCTGGCATTCGGGCTGCTGGTCGGCCTGGCAATCAAATTATCGTTTTCAATTTAGTCGCAAGCGCATTCTCAATCGTTACCAAAAAATCGGAGCACAAACTGAAAAACATGAAAAGCATCAAAAGCCAGCAATCCGGCTTCACGCTTGTCGAGATCGCCATCGTACTGGTGATTATCGGCCTGCTGCTCGGTGGTATTTTGAAGGGGCAGGAATTGATTAATAGTGCGAAAACGAAGAGCTTTGCACAAGACTTCCGTACTATTCAAACATCGTTGTACGGTTATCAGGACAGGTTCAAAGCGCTGCCTGGTGACCATGCTGGTGTTGCGACTGCAATGGCTGGCCCACCCCCGGCTGATGTCGCCGGCGGTGCGGGCACGACACTGGGCAACGGTCAAATTAACGGCGCGTGGAACTCCGCCAACGCTACCGACGAGTCTTGTTTGGTTTGGCAACATCTGCGTAAAGCCGGTTTTTCTGCAGGCCCCACCAGCGAGGGTGCAGTCGACTGTACGACTGGCGCGGCCTACGTACCGATCAACGCAGACGGTGGCCGCATTGGATTGAGCAGCATTATGAATATTACTGGCATGACGGGCTCATTCAATATTTGCTCGGCTGGTATTCTTGGAAAATTCGCGAAGCAGTTGGATACGCAGTTGGATGACGGCACGACCAATACCGGTTCGGTACGTGTTGCACTGACATCCGCGCCGACGGTGGCGGTAGCAAATGCTGGTATCTTGGACGGCGATTCGACTGTCGTGTGCTTATCGTTCTGATCGGTAACACGCCACCGCTAAAACAAAGAGCCCGCTTCGGCGGGCTTTTTACTGTTCGCCACGAACGCCGCCGAGTTGAATAATTCCATAAGGGAATCACAAACCCCAGCATCCGCGCTGTTCACCGGCACAAAATGCTCCGTGATCCGCACCAATGCTTGTGTTTCACTTTTTATCCCTGCAACAATCGCATTTCCGCCCTCGCGAGCGCTTCTGGTGTGCCTGCCAACACCAGCACGTCACCAGACTGGAGCCGCATGCCCGGAAGCAGCTTCGTTTCGCGTACGCCTTTGCGACGCAGCGCGCTAAGCTGTATTCCCATCTCTTCCAACCGAAGCGTCTCCAACGTCTTTCCGACCGCCGCCGCACCTTCGTCGATCAGAATCGATTGCATGCGTGGCTGGTGCCCATCGAACTCAGCATCGGCAACGTCGGTGACACCGGGAAAAAACCCGCGCATGAGTTCGTATCGCTCACCGCGCACCTGCCGCAATCGGGCGAGCACTTTATTGAGCGGCAAGCCGAGTAGCAGCATCGTTTGCGTGGCCAGCATGAGCGAGCCTTCGACAACCTCAGCCACAATTTCGGCGGCCCCCGCGCCCTTCAATTTTTCAACATCGGTATCGTCAAACGTTCGCACAATGACGGGTACCTCGGGCCGCAGTGCGCGGACGTGGGAAAGTATTTTCATCGCGGCGTGCGTGTCTGCGAAACTCACCACGACCGCAGCGGCGCGCGCCAGACCCGCCGCAGTCAACACCTCCTTTTTCGTGCCATCGCCGAACATGACCGAATCACCACCGGCTGCGGCCTGCTTGACGCGCGAAGGATCGGTGTCGAGCGCAATGAGCGGTATTTTCTCGTGCTCCAGAAAGCGCGCCAGACTCTGGCCCGAGCGCCCGTAACCGCAAATAATGACGTGCCCGCGTTTGGCCATGGACTGTATGGCCAACTGCTGCAGTTCCACCGCGCGCATTTCCCATTCGCCTGCCACCAGATACATGACGATTTTTTCGCTCTTGGCGAGAATGAACGGGGAAAGCAGCATCGAGATCAACATGGCGGCCAGTACCACTTGCAAGGTGGCGGCAGGCACCGCGTTGATCTGCCCCGCGAGCGAGAGCAGCACGAAGCCGAATTCGCCGGCAGGTGCCAGCGCCAGCGCACAGCGCAGTGCTACCCCTTTGTCATTCTTGAAGAGTAGCGCCAACGCGATGACGATCAAAAATTTCGCCGTCAGCAACGCCGCGAGGACCAGCAACACGATCACCCACCGATCCATCACCGCGTGCAAATCGAGCAACATGCCGATAGTGACGAAGAACAATCCGAGCAATACATCCCGAAACGGCCTGATGTCGTCTTCGACCTGATAGCGATATTCGGTTTCGGAGATCAGCATCCCGCCCAGAAACGCGCCAAGCGCCAGCGATAGCCCCGCGACCTCGGTCACCCACGCCAATCCCAATGTCACCAGCAATACCGTGAGCACAAAAAGCTCCGAGGACTTTTGTCGCGCGACCACACCAAACAATGCCCGTGTGACACGCTGGCCCACGGTGAGAATCAGGAACAGCACGACGGCCGCCTTGGCCAGCGCCCAACCGACTTCGATCGCCAGTGCGCCACCGGAGAGGGCCAATGCCGGCACCAACACCAGCAACGGCACCACCGCTAAATCCTGAAACAACAAGACGCCGACGATCTGTTTGCCGTGTGCCGAATGAAGTTGCGCCTGATCCGATAACACCTTGATGCTGATCGCCGTGGATGACATGGCAAGGATACCGCCAAGGATAAGGCCCACCTGCCAGCTGAGCCCCGCGAGCAAGGTGATCAGAATGACCACCACAATCGTTACCCCAACCTGCAATCCACCGAAGCCAACGACCGTGCGTCGCATCGCTGTCAATTGCGGCAACGAGAACTCAAGCCCGATTGAGAACATCAGGAACACAACACCAAACTCGGCGAGGTACCGCGTTTGCGGTGTGTCGGGCACGATTCCCAACGCGTGCGGCCCGATCAACGCGCCGACCACCAGATAGCCCAGAATCGCGGGCATATTGACGCGCCGGAACACCACAACCGTGACGACGGCGGTGGCCAGAAGAATCAACACAATCGGCAGGGTGGAGTGCGTGGTCACTGGGGTAAATGCAATTGGCGGTTGCGCGAAAGGAACATCAATCGGGGCGGCAAGTGGACACGGAGATTCTCCATGATCCCCCTCCCGCGAAGGGGAGAGGGTGCCACGTCTTCCGTCTCCCCTCGTGGGCGAGGGATCGAGGGAGAGGAGGGCATCCAACGTTCTGCCTAATGAGTAACGGTACAATAGTCTCATGGAAAGTTTATTACATCCCCGCTCTATCGCCGACACAAAACGCACGCTAAAGCTGGCAAGGGAGACGCTCGATATTGAAGCCGACGCCGTACGTGCGTTGGCGTTGCGACTCGGCGACGCATTCATCGCGGCACACAAACTTTTGTTCGAGGTGTCTGAGAAAAAAGGCCGGGTCGTGGTCACCGGCATGGGCAAGAGCGGCCACATCGGCGGGAAGATCGCGTCCACGCTCGCCTCGACCGGTACACCGGCATTTTTCATGCATCCGGGTGAAGCGAGCCACGGCGACCTGGGGATGATTACGAAAGATGATGTGGTGATCGCGATCTCCAATTCCGGTGAGACCGACGAAATATTGAAAATCCTGCCGCAGCTAAAACGTCGCGGTACACCGGTTATCGCAATAACCGGGCGGCCCAATTCCACGCTCGCAACCGCTGCGGCTGTGCATCTGGATGCAGCCGTTGAAAAAGAAGCTTGCCCGCTCAATCTTGCACCCACCGCGAGCACCACGGCCACACTGGCGCTCGGTGATGCGCTTGCCGTCACGTTGCTCGATGCGCGAGGCTTCGGCGAAGAGGATTACGCGATGCACCACCCAGGTGGTGCGCTCGGGCGGCGCCTGCTCATGCATGTCAGCGATGTGATGGTGACGGGCGAGCGCGTTCCCGCCGTGACGGTGGACGCCTTGCTGCCGGCCGCCATCATGGAAATGACCAAGAAGGGTCTCGGGATGACGGCCGTGCTCGATGCAAACGGGGTGCTGGCGGGGGTATTCAGTGACGGTGACCTGCGTCGCACGCTTGAAACGCACGACAACATCAAATCGATCCGGATCGCGGACATCATGACGCGCACGCCCAAGACCATCGGCGCGCAGCGTTTGGCAGTCGAGGCCGCCGAGCTGATTCAGCGTCACAAGATTGGCTCCAGCGGTTTGCTGGTCGTCGATGAGCAGAACAAATTGCTGGGCGCGGTGCATGTTCTGGACTTGATGCGCGCCGGGGTTCTGTAGTGGCCCTGAACGAGACACTGGTCGAACGCATTCGCAGTGTCAAGCTGGCTATTTTCGATGTTGATGGCGTGCTGACGGATGGATCCTTGCATTACGGCCCCGGCGGCGAGGAATTGAAGGTGTTCAACACGCTCGATGGACATGGATTGAAAATGTTGCAGGCATCGGGTGTAGAGCTGGCGATCATTTCAGGTCGCGCGTCGAAGGCGCTGGAGCGTCGCGCAAAGGATTTGGGAATCGCGCAGCTCTTCATGGGCGTAGAAAACAAGCTGGACACGTTTGAATCGTTATTGAAAAGCCTTTCGCTATCCCACGCGCAGAGCGCCGGACTGGGCGACGACGTGATCGATCTGCCGTTTCTGATGCGTTGCGGGTTCGCGGCTGTGGTCCCCGCTGCCCCAAGCTATGTGAAGCCGCACGTTCATTACGTGACGAGTGCGCAAGGCGGCCACGGCGCGGCGCGCGAATTTTGCGATTTGATCATGCAGGCCCAGGGAACCTGGGATGCGGTGATGAAAAAATACTTGAGCTGACCATGCTTTGGATTAAATCGTTTCACATTATCTTTATGGTGGCCTGGTTTGCCGGGCTGTTTTACCTGCCGCGTCTGTTCGTTTATCACGCGCAGGCGGAGGACAAAACTTCCATTGAGCGCTTCAAAATCATGGAGCGAAAGTTATACATCGGCATCATGACGCCGTGCATGGTCCTGACGCTTGGCCTGGGGATGTGGTTATGGCTGGGCTACGGCTTTCGGGGCGGCTGGTTACACGCCAAACTCGCACTCGTGCTGGTGCTTGTCGCGCATCATTTTTATCTCGGCAAACTGATTCGCGATTTCAAAGACGACCGGAATGAACACGGGCATGTTTTTTATCGCTGGTTAAACGAAATACCGGTGCTGCCAGCGCTCATTGGCATCGTGATTCTCGTTGTGGTGAAGCCATTCTGATGGAACATTATTTCGCTCCGTGTCCGCGCGGCCTCTCTGGCGTACTCGCCGATGAGCTCAACGGCTTGGGTGCCGTCACGGTTCATGCGCAGGAGGCCGGGGTGGCTTTTGATGGCGACAAAGCACTCGGCTATCTGGCCAACCTGCATTCGCGCATGGCCAGCCGTGTTCTGCAGCGTGTGGCGCACTTTCCGTACGAGAACGAACAACAAATTTACGATGCTGCCGCGATGCAGGCGTGGCCGAGCTGGTTTGATGTTTCCCGCACAATCAAAGTTGAAATCAACGCCCATCGCTGCCCACTCAAAAGTCTCGACTTCATCACGTTGCGAATCAAGGACGCTGTCTGCGATAAATTCCGGGAACAGGTGGGCTCGCGGCCAAACGTTGATGCGAGAGAGCCGGACATCCGCATCCATGTGTTTCTCGATGCCACGCACGCGAGCCTCTATCTCGATTTATCCGGAGAGCCCTTGTTTAAACGTGGCGTGCGTGACCATACCGGCGAGGCACCGCTGAAGAAAAATCTGGCCGCAGGCATCATTAAATTAAGCGGGTGGCAGCCCGGCGAGGCGTTTCTCGATCCCATGTGTGGCAGCGGCACATTTCTGATCGAGGCGGCTGAAATAGCCCTGGACATTGCGCCCGGACTATCGGGCGGAAAATTGCGCGATTTTGCACTCACCAAACTGAAGAATTTCGACAAACCAATGTGGGAGGCTCAAGTTTCGGCAGCGAGGCAACGAATCAAGCCCGGCACGCTATTGCCGATTTTTGGCACCGACAAATACGGCTACGCCGTTACCGATGCGCGCGAGAATCTCGCGGCGAATGGATTGCTCGATTTCGTGCACCTGAAGCAGGTGAGTATCCTTGAGGTCGCGGCACCCGCGTCCAGCGGGGTGCTGGTCACGAATCCGCCTTATGGTGAGCGCCTCGGCGACATCACCGATCTTGCCGATCTTTATCCGAAACTTGGCGACTGGTTGAAGCAGAAATTCGCAGGATGGCGCGCCTATTTTTTCACCGGCGACCCACAACTGGCCAAGGGCGTCCGCTTGTCGGCGAGCAAACGAACGCCGCTATTCAACGGCAAGATTGAATGCCGGTTATTTGAATACAAAATAATCGCAGGCAGCAACCGCAAGGTGCCATCGGCTAGTGGTGAATGATGAGCCGTTCGCGTTGGCGAAACAGAAACTCTGGCGCGATTCCCATCATCGCCCGAACGCTTCGCGACAAGTGAGCGGAATCGGCAAACCCGGCCGATAGTGCGGCCGTCGTCAATGAGTCGCCGGCGATGGCGAGATCCAAAGCGCGCCGCATTTTCAGCCAGAGTACATAACGACGCACCGGCACCCCCACCACTTTTTTGAACAAGTGGGCAAAACGCGAGGGGGATAGATGCACCCGCGCCGACAGTGCTTCGATGCTTTCATATGCGTGAGGCGAATCCCGCAAGAAAGCCAATGCGGAATTGATGCGGGCATCCACGTAGGCGGGTTGGCTGTCCTGAAGTTGCGCAAAACCGAAAATGCGGGCGAGCAATTCGTCAGCCTCCTCGCGTGTAGTGTCGAATTCGTAGAGTGTAATCAACTCGCCACGACCGGCCCGATTACAGGCAAAGGCACGCGGTACGTTTTCGAACTGTTCCAGCGCCCGCTGAAAACTTCTGCTTTCTGGTTCCCAGTACAAAGCAGCAATGCTCGATGATGCCAAGTCGGTGGCGTATTCAACTTCCGATGGCAGGTAGATGACCTGATTTTCGAGCACCTCGCCCGACCCCAGGGTCACGCGCAATGTTCCCTCGCGGGCAATAAGCCAGGTGGCTGCGTGGTTGCGGTGTGGGGAGGTCTTTGTGCTTGGTCCAAGGTAGAGAAATCTCTCCGGCCACGCGTAGATATGGATTTTTGCGTCGATGCTGTTCATGACCACGCCATCATCCGGGAACAGCAGGTTTATTCAAGTGAATAGCCAGTTTATTCAACAACACAGCAGGTTTCTACAAGAAATCGGTCGCCTCGGCTCCGATACTGTCTATGCGTTCAACAACCTTTGAAAGGAGCGCACCATGAAACGCATTTTTGACAGGTCAAAAACACAAGGCACAGCACTTGCGGTCGTGTTGATAATTTTGGTGATGGGTAGCGGAGTGTCTTTGCTCCACGCATTCGTCCAGATGGCGTAGCACCCTAACGGCTATTTGACGATCTCCAGGTGTTCAAGTCCGGAAGCCAAGTCTTTCTCCTTGGCATTCTTGCCGTTCAATTTGATATTAAGCCTTAGGTCGTTGAGCGAATCAGCATTGCGCAATGCGTCTTCATAAGAAATGAAGTCGCCCTCATAAAGATCGAACAATGCTTGATCAAAGGTCTGCATGCCGATCTCGCGAGAGCGTTTCATTACTTCCTTGATCTCGTGCACTTCGCCCTTGAAGATCAAATCCTGGATGAGAGGCGAATTAAGCAGAATCTCGATTGCCGCAACCCGGCCTTTGCCTTCTTTCTTGGGAATCAGGCGCTGGGATACGAATGATTTCAGATTCAAGGACAAGTCCATCAGCAACTGATGACGCCGTTCTTCAGGGAAAAAGTTGATGATGCGATCCAGCGCCTGATTGGTCGAATTCGCATGCAAGGTGGACATGCAGAGGTGCCCGGTTTCGGCAAACGCGATTGCGTAATCCATGGTTTCGCGATCACGAATCTCACCGATCAGGATTACATCCGGTGCCTGGCGCAACGTATTTTTCAATGCAGCGAACCAGTTATCGGTATCGACCCCGATCTCTCGCTGGGTGATGACGCAATTTTTGTGTTCGTGAACGTATTCAACCGGATCTTCTATCGTGATGATGTGGCCGTAACTGTTCTCGTTGCGATAGCCAATCATCGCCGCGAGCGTGGTCGATTTGCCGGACCCGGTTCCGCCGACCAAAATCACCAATCCGCGCTTGGTCATCACCACGTCCTTCAGTACGGGTGGTAAGTTCAAGTCTTCCATTTTCGGGATGGCGGTCGTGATCGTCCGCAGCACCATGCCGACGCGACCCATTTGCATGAATGCATTTACACGGTAGCGACCGATACCCGCTGGCGCGATGGCGAAGTTGCACTCTTTCGTTGCTTCAAATTCCGCAGCCTGCTTGTCGGTCATGACTGATCGGGCAATCTCACCTGTATGAACCGGTGAAAGACTCTGCGGCGTTACCGGCGTCATCTTGCCGTCGATTTTCATTGCCGCAGGGAAGCCCGCCGTGATGAACAAATCCGACGCGTTCTTTGCGAGCATCGCACGCAGCAGTTGATGGACAAATTTTAGGGCCTCTTCTCGTTCCATAGTTCACCTTACCTTAAGAATACATGGGCCGCAAAGCCGACGGCATCTAATTGAAAAGCAAGGCGCACGGCCCTGTTTCCGATGACGATTGAGAAGAGTACGCGCGTCAAGTGAAATTATCCTTGTTGGCGGCCTTGTTGCGTGCCTCGGCGATGCTAATGACATTGCGCTTCACCAATTCTGAAAGATTTTGGTCCATTGTTTGCATACCGATTCCCGCGCCAGTTTGAATCGCCGAATACATCTGAGCCACTTTCGCTTCGCGAATCAGGTTTCGGATTGCCGGTGTGCCAATCATGATTTCGTGCGCTGCAGCGCGTCCGGTACCGTCTTTGGTCTTGCAGAGTGTCTGTGAGATCACCGCACGCAGGGACTCAGACAACATCGCACGGATCATTTCTTTTTCCGCTGCGGGGAACACGTCAATTATCCGGTCGACCGTTTTCGCTGCTGAACTCGTGTGTAACGTGCCGAATACCAGATGGCCCGTTTCCGCAGCCGTCATCGCGAGCCGGATCGTCTCAAGGTCGCGCATTTCGCCTACCAGAATAATGTCCGGATCTTCCCGCAATGCAGATCTAAGCGCGTTGGCGAATGACAATGTGTGCGGCCCCACTTCGCGCTGATTGATCAGACATTTTTTTGATTCATGGACAAATTCGATCGGGTCTTCCACGGTCAATATGTGGCCAAACTCGTTTTCGTTGATGCTGTTCACCATCGCCGCCAGCGTGGTGGACTTGCCGGATCCGGTCGGCCCGGTGACTAGCACCATGCCGCGGGGCTGGTTGGCGATCTCGGCAAAAATCTTCGGCGCATTCAAATCCTCCAGGGAGAGGATTTTGGAGGGGATGGTACGCATCACCGCACCTGCGCCGCGCTGGTGATTGAATGCATTGACGCGAAAGCGGGCAAGATTTGGGATTTCGAAAGAAAAATCGCACTCCAGATTTTCCTCATATTGTTTGCGCTGCCCGTCATTCATGATGTCATAAATCATTCCATGAACATCATCGTGGGCCAGCGCCGGAACGTTGATACGGCGCACATCGCCGTGAACACGAATCATCGGCGGCAAGCCCGCAGAAAGGTGCAGATCGGAGGCTTTGTTTTTGACACCAAAGGCGAGGAGTTCGGCAATTTCCATTTATACTTTTCCCTCTTTTTTCAGCTTGATAGGCGGTCAACACAAATTTGGTGATCGTCGCCTTGGGCAAGCGCATGCATTTTCCGACCCATCGAATGGCCCGTCTGTTTAACCGCGATGCGGCTTTCAAACGCCTGATTGCCAAGAGATTATGTCCCCAATCGAATCGAACTTGCAACACATCCGCAGCCAGATGAATGACGCCATCGCTGCACGGCCGTTGGCGTCTCGAACGCCGGTTGCGTTGATTGCGGTGTCCAAGACCAGGCTGGCGAAGGACGTGCGCGACGCGTTTGCTGCGGGCCAGCGAGAGTTCGGCGAAAACTACCTGCAGGAAGCCGCGACGAAAATTGATGCCCTCGGCGATTTGAGCGCGCGCGGTATCGTCTGGCATTTCATCGGGCCGTTGCAAAGCAACAAGCTCAAAATGATTGCGGCAAATTTCGATTGGGTACATGGTATTGACCGTCTCAAGTCCGCCGCCGCGTTGTCTCGTCACCGTGCGGGCCACGAAGCGTTGAACGTCTGTATACAGGTAAATGTGAGCGCGGAGACGAGCAAAAGTGGAGTCGCTCCGGAAGCGGCGCTGGCGCTGGCAATGCAGGTTTCCCAACTGCCCAACATAAAACTGCGCGGCCTGATGACGATCATTGAGCATACCGTCGACGAAACAACCCAACGCGCGCAATTTCGTAACATGCGTACACTGTTCGAGTCGATACAAAGGGACGGAATGGACGTGGATACGCTTTCCATGGGTATGTCGGAGGATTTTGTTGTCGCCATTGCCGAAGGCGCGACGATGGTGCGAATAGGCAGCGCAATTTTTGGGACTCGGGGATGAAGATACTTTTTCTTGGTGGCGGGAATATGGCCCAGGCGATGCTTACGGGGCTGATTGCACAAAAAACCCCGCCGGGAAACATCTGTGTGGTTGAACCTCTGCAAGGAGCGCGCGATGCGGTTTCCCAGCTGGGCGTCGACGCATTTTCATCGCTCACGACCAATTTGCTGGGTTGTGATGCCATTGTCCTCGCGGTAAAACCGCAGATGATGAAAGAGGCAATCGCACCGCTCGCCGATGAGCTTGACGGCCAGGTCGTCATCAGTATTGCGGCCGGGGTGAACACATCCACTCTCGGTTTCTGGTTGGGCGGTGGCGTGAGCCCTTACGCCAATGTGGTCCGCGCCATGCCTAACACGCCGGCGCTAATTCGTGCGGGTATCACCGGCTTGTATGCGGCCGCCGCGGTAAGCGAAGCCGGACGTCAAATTGCCAACGTACTAATGGGTGCCGTTGGCAAGACCGTCTGGTTCGACGATGAGGCAATGCTTGATGCGGTTACGGCGGTTTCCGGCAGTGGGCCCGCCTACGTGTTTTATTTCATCGAGGCGCTCGAGCAGGCGGCGCTCGAGTTGGGCTTTGACAGCGACGGCGCACGTTTATTTGCGAATCAAACTTTTCTGGGCGGCGCGCAACTCGCGGTCTCCACCAACGAGTCGCCCAGTGCATTGCGCGCCCGCGTCACCTCAAAGCGTGGCACGACGGAATGCGCAATCGAGACCTTTGAGAAGCACGCACTTAAACAAGCGATTATCGAAGGTGTCAAAGCCGCATGCACCCGCTCACGCGAACTCGGCAGGGAACTGAGTGCGTCATCCGCCTTGCCCGTTGGCCTTGCAGGAGGCCCGGTTTGATGACCCAGGCGCTGATATTTGTCATCGAAACCATCATCAATCTTTTTGTGCTCGCCGTATTGACGCGCTTCTATGCGCAGGCGCTGTGTGCACCATTTCGCGCCAGGGCCGGCAACCCGATCGTCGATTTTGTCGTGGCGCTGACCGATTTTGCGGTGAAACCGATGCGCAAGATCGTACCCGGCATCCTGGGATTGGATTTCGCCTCACTGCTGATCGCATGGTTCGCGGAAGTTGTTTTGCTGCTCGTAAAGGCCGCAATCGTTGTCCCGACGGCCTTCTTGCATGCCGGGGTGTGGCCCGCCGTGGCGCTGCTCGCGATGGTCAGTATTTTGAAACTCTCAATCTACCTGTTGATTGGCGTAGTGATTGTGCAGGCGATTTTGTCCTGGGTAAGCCCGTACCATCCGGCGCGCCCTTTTTTCGATGCGTTGGTGGCACCGTTTCTCAGACCATTCCAACGCATCATTCCGTTGATTGGCGGCGTGGATTTGTCCCCGTTTGCGCTACTAATCGTGCTGCAGGTCGTGTTGATGGTGCCAGTCGCCTACTTCGAGAAATCGGCTGGGGTCTTGCTATGGCTTACGACTGGAGGATAATGCGCCATGGACTTTAACGCCAATATCAACTCACGTTTCGAGAGCGAAATTGAACGCTACAACACGTGGCGCGAGAACCTGTCACGCTCGGTACACGAATACCACAGCTGGCTGGAGCGCACCAACCAGCTCGACGTACAACAGTCGATTCGTTTTTACGATTTGCTCGAGGCACTCAATCGCGGCAGGCTGACGCTCGCGTTTCTCGCCGAATTCTCGCGCGGCAAGTCTGAGCTGATCAACGCGCTGTTTTTTTCGAGTTTCGAAGAACGGCTACTGCCATCCGATGTGGGCCGTACAACGATGTGCCCGACGGAGATCTTTCACGACCCGAACGAAGAGCCGTATCTGAAATTGTTGTCGATCGAGACCCGCTACCGGGATGAATCCATTTCCCAGCTCAAGAACATGCCTGTGGAGTGGTCCAAGATTCGCCTCAACATCGACAGCGCCAAAGAAATGAAACAGGCGCTGTCCGCACTTGCCGATACCAAGCGGGTATATGCGCTTGATGCGCGCATGATGGGTCTGATCCCGATGTTTGACGATTCAGGGCAAGGCCCGAGCGAGGACGACATCGTCGAGGTGCCGGCCTGGCGCTATGCCGTTGTCAACTACCCGCACCCGTTACTTACAAATGGCCTGGCCATCCTCGACACACCCGGGTTAAACGCGCTTGGCCTTGAGCCCGAGCTGACGCTTTCGACTATTCCCAACGCACACGCAGTATTGTTCCTGCTGGGTATCGACACCGGCGTGACCAAGAGTGATCTTGAAATTTGGGACCGTTATGTGAAGACCGGCGCGCCCGCCAAGATTGCCGTTCTGAACAAGATCGATCTCATGTGGGATGAGCTCAAAACCGAGCCGGAGATCAAAGCTGGCATGGAACGCATGATGGAAACCACCTGCGAGCAATTGGGGCTGCCGCCGGAGCAAGTGTTCGCGCTATCGGCGCAGAAGGCTTTGGTGGGCAGGATCAAGGGTGACGACGAGATGGTGGAGCGCTCCGGCATCAAGCGCCTGGAGACTTACCTCGCCAACGAGATTATTCCGATCAAGCGGCAGTTGCTGGCGAAATCAGTGACGAGCGAAATCGGTACGATGATGGTGAGCAGTCATCGCAGCTGCACGCAAAAGCTTGAATCCAATCGCACGCAGTTGACTGAACTGGCGCAGCTTCAAGGCAAAAGCCGGGAAGTAACGGTGAAGCTCTGGCAGCGGATCAGTCAGGAAAAGGATGCGTACAACGCGGCCCTGACAGAGTACAAAGTTCAGCGCGCGTCGTTTAACCAGAAGCGCAATGCCTTGCTGGATTTGTTCAATCCGACCAAGCTCGACGTACTGTGTGCACGCAGCTTGCAGGCGATGAATGATTCATGGACAACGCCCGGGCTTACGCGCGGAATGCGCGAATTGATTCGGCTCATTCAAGAGGACTTCAAAGCGGTATGCCTCTCTGGCGAGGATATTCTGCGTCTGATGGAAGGCGTTTACAACACCTTCCAGCAACGATTCAAATTCGAAAAAATGGATTTCCCGCCGCTTGATCTTGAGGGTCCGCGCGCGCAACTGCAAATCCTGATCAGCGAGACCGAAGCATTCTGCAGGGATCCGGTCAACATTGTCATGACCGAGAAGCGCTACATGGTGCGGCGGTTTTGGCGCATGCTGGTTGATTCGGCGCGTCGGATTTTCAATGGTGCCCGCACCGATCTTGACCGATGGCTCACTGCCGTCCCGCTGCCATTGGAAACGCAGATCCGGGATCACAAAGCCCAACTGCAGGCGCGGCTGGATTCCCTGGCGAAGATCAACGACCGCGGTGGCGCAATAGATGAAGAGGTTGCGACACTGCAAAAGCAACGGCAGGGTCTGGAGGGCCAGATTGCCATGATTACCCAGCTAATTTTGCAGGTTCGCGATATTGGCCCCTCGCCTGATCTTGCTGCGAAAATACCTGTAGCCGTCGCCGTGAAAACCGATCCGGATATGCTAAAAACACAGAGACTGCCGACTGTGCAGACGGATTCTGAAATGACCAAGCGGCTCCCGTCCAAAGAAACCCCCATCGAATTTCTCACGACGCAGAAACTGAACCTGAACGCGAAACCCTGACCGGCGCGGTGCGGCACGCACTGCAGTGAGCCGCTACATTTCAGACCAGAATCACATCGAATTGTTCCTGGGTATATGCCGTTTCAACCGATAGCGAAATCGGCTTCTTGATGAAGTCCTCCAGCATCGTCATGCCCTGCGACTCTTCGTCGAGAAAACGATCAATTACTGTCTGCGAAGCGAGGATGCGAAATTCTTTCGCGTCAAACTGACGCGCGGAGCGCATGATTTCCCGCAGAATTTCATAGCACACGGTCTGCGCCGATTTAATTTCGCCGCGCCCGGTGCAGGTGGGGCACGGCTCGCACAAGATATGCGCCAGGCTCTCGCGCGTACGTTTTCTGGTCATTTCAACCAGACCGAGCTGGGTGAAGCCGTTTACCGTTACACGGGTACGGTCGCGCGAAAGCGCCTTGCGGAATTCGGCGAGGACGGCGTTCTTGTGTTCCTCGCTGTCCATGTCGATGAAGTCGACGATGATGATGCCGCCCAGATTGCGCAATCGCAGCTGCCGCGCGATTGCCTGTGTGGCCTCGAGATTGGTTTTAAAAATAGTGTCATCGAAACTGCGGCCTGACACAAACGCGCCCGTGTTCACGTCGACCGTGACGAGCGCCTCGGTTTGGTCGATGATGACGTAGCCGCCGGATTTCAAGTCGACGCGACGTTTCAGGCCACGTTCGATTTCGTCTTCGACGCCAAACAGGTCGAACAAGGGGCGTTCGCCGCCATATTGTTCAAGCACGGCCAGCGATTGCCTGGTGTAGCGTTCTGCGAAATCCAGCATTCGCGCGTGCGTTTCTCTCGAATCCACGACGATACGTTCCGTTTCGCGCGTGACGAGATCGCGTAACACCCGTAAGGACAAATCGAGATCCTGATACAACAGCATTTGCGGAGGTGCGGTCTTGGCTGCAGTCGAGATGCCGCGCCAGAGTTTGATCAGATACTCGATATCAGCCGTGAGCTCTTCATCCGTCGCGGACTCAGCCACAGTGCGTACGATAAATCCACCGGTCTCGCCCGCCGGCATCAATGCGTGTACTTTTTCACGCAAATGCTCCCGCTCGACCTCGTCTTCAATGCGTTGCGAAATACCGATGTGCTGGTCTCCTGGCAAATACACGAGCAAGCGGCCTGCGATGGAGACTTGCGTCGAGAGACGTGCGCCTTTACTGCCGATCGGGTCCTTGATGACCTGCACCAGCAGAGTCTGTCCTTCCTGCAAAAGTTTTTCAATCGGCTTTTGTTCAGCGCTTTTATTGGAAGCCCAGATGTCGGCGACATGCAGAAACGCCGCACGTCCCAGCCCGACCTCGATAAATGCGGACTGCATACCGGGCAGCACGCGTCCGACACGTCCGAGATAAATGTTGCCAACCAGGCCGCGATTGGAGCCACGCTCAACGAGCAATTCCTGCACCGCGCCCTGCTCCATGATGGCAACACGCGTTTCCTGTGGAGACACGTTGATCAGTATTTGTTCGTTCATCTCGCACAGTCGTTGGGTTTTGTTACCAATTCAGCGGCACAGCAACGGCGACCGTGTCGCGCTAAATATGCAGGCCGCATTGTCGCAGTAGCGCTGTTGTCTCGTAAAGTGGTAAGCCCATCACGCCCGAGTAACTGCCCGAGAGCTTCACGATGAACCTGGCGGCAAGACCTTGCACGGCGTATCCGCCCGCCTTGTCCATCGGTTCACCGGAATCAACATAGCGCCTGATTTCTTCATCCGTTAGCGGCGCGAAAGCGACGAAACTCGTTGATAGCGCATGTTTCACTTCCCCATTGGCTACCACGGCGATGGCGGTGAGTACCTGGTGCGATTCGCCTGCAAGTCGTTTCAGCATGCGCACTGCGTCGCCGCGATCAACGGGCTTACCCAATACGTCGCCATCGATCGTGACCGTCGTGTCAGCAGTGAGAATCGGCCGAAGCGGCAGCCTGCGCTCGCGCATTGCTTTTGTGGCCATCGCCGCCTTCAGCAGCACGATGCGCTGAACGTACGCGTGAGCCGATTCGTCGCGCAAGGGCACTTCGTCGACATCGACACGGGGCGATTGCTCACGCATCATCAGCAATTCAAACTGAACGCCGATCTGCTTTAGCAGTTCGCGGCGACGCGGGCTTTTTGATGCCAGATAAATGATGTTGGTCGGTTGTGCCATATCGATCATCAATCGCGGTGGTATGGATGGTTTTGGGTGATCGACCACGCGCGGTATAACTGTTCTGCCAGCATCACCCGCACCAGTCCATGAGGCAGTGTACAGCCGGACAACGAAAATTGCCTCGAAGCCGACTGTTTGACTGAGACATGAAGTCCATCGGCGCTGCCGATGATGAAGCAAGGGCTGATGCCCTCGCGCATCCAGGTCGTCAACATCTGCGCCAGATCACGCGTGGTCATTGGTTCGCCGCGTTCGTCGAGCACGAGGCGCTCCGCCTGCCGTGGGATCGCCGCTTCAAGGCGAACGGCTTCGCTTTTCAGCAGGACATCAACCGATTTGCCAGTGCGGTCATCCGGTTTCAGCTCAAGCATTTCGATGCGCGCCTCAGTTGGCATGCGTTTGGTGTATTCCTCGAAGCCGGTCTGCACCCAGGCCGGCATTTTGTGGCCCAGGGCAACAATGGTGAGCTTCAAAATTCAGCACAGCAGCGTGGCAAAACACTAGCACTGGTGCGGACATCAAGGCATTTTTGCCTCAAACACCGCGCCAGTGCTAGTGTTCTGATTTTTTTTGAGCCCACGCCAACAAGGGTTGCGGATATCAATTCGTCGCCGCCTTCCGGCGGGTAACTGCGGGCTTCTTCGCGGCAGTCGCTTTTACGACGGACTTCTTGGCAACCGGCTTCTTCGAAGCAGGTTTCTTGGTGACCGGCTTTTTCGCGACCGGTTTTTTGATCGCCGGCTTTTTCAAAGTCAGCTTTGTTGTCTTCGGTGTTGTCGGCTTCTTCGCAACTGTTTTCTTTACCGTAGTTTTTGTCGCGAGTGGTTTCTTGACGATCACGGTATTCGCCGCGACTTTTTTTGCGAGGGCACCCGACGCTTTTATCGCCACAGTCTTCGTTGCAAGCGTTGTTTTTTTCCTGGCCGTAACTTTGGCCTTCACCGTCTTGGCGGTTTTAGTCTTGACGACAGTTTTCGGCGCGACCCTGGCAGTTGCCGTTGCGCGCGCGACGGGCTTTGGCTTGGGAAACTCCAGACTTCCTTCGCCCCATAACTCCTCCAGTTCGTAGAGTTCGCGCATGGCAGGCTGCATGATATGAACGACGATGTCGCCACAATCGACCAGGACCCACTCACCGGATTGCTCACCCTCAATGCCGTAGATCCAGCCACCATATTCCTTTACTTTATCCATCACGTTTTTCGCCAGCGCTTTGGTCTGCCGCGTCGAATCTGCGCTGGCCACGGCGATGTAGTCGAAAACAGAAGTAAGTTTGGAAACGTTAATCAGTTTGATGTCGCGCGCTTTAATGTCTTCAAGCGCATCGATGACGATGGTCGTCAGTTTTTTGGTAGCCAACTTATGCTCACTCCTTGATTAGATATAACTTGTGTCGTTCAATATAATCGCAAACGGCATCAGGCGTAAGACCGCGAATGGATTCGCCACGCGCGGTTCGTTCTCTGATCTCCGTCGATGACACCGGTGGTGGCGACGTCTCCAGAAAGACCACTGCGCCGCTCGGCGACATTTGCGTGTCGAGCAGCCCCGCAAACCGGGGTTCAACTTCTTGCAGAAATTCGCTTGAGCAATGGGCTGTCGCGAGCTTGTGGGTAGATCGGTCGATTACGGCGAAATGCGTCAAGCCGAACAACTCCCGCCAGCGATGCCAGGTATCGAGCCGTGAAAATGCATCGCTGCCAATGAGCCACACCAGACTCGCATCCGCGCCAATTTCGGTGCGCAATTCGAACAGCGTGTCAAATGTGTAGGTGGCACCGGTACGCCACAGCTCGCGTTCATCGACCAGAACTTGGAAGTCACCTTGAAAGGCGAGTCTAAGCATAATGCGGCGATGGTCCGCAGAGGCGAGCGGCAACCCGCCTTTTTGGTATGGATTGCCCGCCGGCAACACCAGTATCTTCTGCAATTCCAGTTGCGCGAAGGCTGTGCGCGCAAGGCCGAGGTGGCCGTAATGCACCGGATCGAACGTGCCGCCGAATAACGCAATGGGCTTCAACCCGGGCAACTACTCACGGATCTGCCCGCTGCCGAGCACGATCCATTTTTGCGAAGTAAGGCCTTCGAGTCCGACCGGCCCGCGCGCGTGCAGCTTATCGGTCGAAATTCCGATCTCAGCACCGAGGCCGTACTCAAAGCCATCAGCAAAACGGGTAGAAGCATTGACAAGGACCGAGCTGGAATCAACTTCGCGCAAAAAGCGCATGGCCCGCGAGTGGTCTTCAGTAACGATGGCATCGGTATGCTGTGAGCCGTATTTTGCAATATGCGCGATGGCTTCGTCGATGCCCGCCACCGTTGAAATGGAAACGACAGGCGCGAGATACTCGGTATGAAAATCCTCCTCGGTGGCTTTTTTGAGACCCGTGAGGCCGATCGCCTCCAGAATTGAACGGCTTCGCGCGTTGCAACGCATCTCGACACCTTTGTCGGCATAGATTCGCCCGATCAGCGGCAACACTTTATCGGCAATCGCTTCGTCCACAAGCAACGTCTCCATCGTGTTGCAAGGTGAATAGCGTTGCGTCTTGGCGTTGTCAGCAATACGAACCGCTTTGTCGATATCAGCTGCATCGTCGATATAGACGTGGCAGATGCCGTCGAGGTGCTTGATGACCGGCACCCGCGATTCGTCGGCAATACGCGCCGTGAGGCTCTTGCCGCCACGCGGAATGATCACATCGATCACCCCTTTCATTTTCAGCATCTCGCCGACCGCCGCGCGATCCGTGGTGTCGATCAATTGCACGCCTGTCTCGGGGAGACCGGCTGCGCGCAGACCAGCTACAAGACAGCGGTGAATCGCGCGATTCGACTCGAGTGCTTCCGAGCCGCCGCGCAATATGCAGGCGTTACCCGATTTCAAACAAAGCGCCGCGGCGTCTGCCGTCACGTTTGGGCGCGACTCGTAAATCATGCCGATCACGCCGAGTGGCACGCGCATTTTTCCAACCTGAATACCGGAAGGGCGAAATTTGAGGTCGCTGATCTCGCCAATCGGGTCGGCGAGTGCTGCGACCTCGCGCAATCCTGCCGCCATCGCAGGAACAGATTTTTCTGTGAGAGTCAGGCGATCCACAAACGCCGCATCAAAGGCAGCCCGGCGTGCACGCGCAACATCGTTCGCATTGGCGGCAAGAATAGTAACGACGTTTTTCTCAATGTCATTGGCCGCCGCCAGCAGCGCCGCATTTTTTTCAGCAACACCTGCACGCGCAAGCACTCGCGCCGCAACCTGCGCCGCCGCGCCGAGGCCGTGCATATAGGCCGGAATATCGTTCAAAACCTTTGCCGCTAAATCATTCATCTTTTCGTCCTGACTACGCCGCTTTCATCAGCGCGGTGCCGGCAAGGCCGGCGGCCAACGTGCTGAGCGCATCCCACGGATCGCGTTGATCCAGCCCCTTGATCATGCGGTCAATTTTGGCCGCCTGCAAGAGCAGCGCGTAGATCGATTTCGCGCTATGCCGTCGCGCAATACGCTCCATCCCACGCGCCTTGGATGGCTGTGGCGGACGACCGGAACGCGTGACCCCCCGCACGCGCGCCAGCATCCTGATTTCGTTCGCCAGCACCCACAGAATCAACGGTGGCGCTTCACCCTCGGCCTTCAACCCATCGAGCATTCGCTGAATACGCGCAATGTCGCCGTCGTGGATCGCAGCCACAAGCTGAAATGGATTGAAGCGCGACACATTGGCCACACTATCTTCAAGTACCTTCAGCGAGATTTCGCCTGGTGGGCACAATAGCGCGAGTTTCTTAATCTCCTGTTGAGCCGCAAGCAAATTGCCCTCGACCCGATCCGCCAGAAATTCGAGCCCTTCCTCGTCTACAGATTGTTGCTGCCTGCCGAGCCGCGCCTTCAGCCATTGCGGCAGACGCGAACGGTCGATTGGAGCGGCTTCAATCATCGTCGCCGCCGCTTCAAGTGCCATGAACCATTTCGTCTGTTTTCCCTGCCAATCAATCTCCGGAAGCAGTACCAATGTCACGGTGTCGTCGGGCAGTCGCTCGCAATATTGCGTGATCGCATCCGAGCCGTCCTTGCCGGGCTTACCCGTCGGGATCCGCACCTCAAGCAAACGTTGCGTCGCAAACAACGAAAGTGCATTTCCCGCTGAGCGCAACTGTCCCCAATCAAATCCTGTCTGCGCGGTAAACACTTCGCGTTCGATAAAGCCGGTTTTCCGCGCAAGGTCGCGCAATGCGTCTGCAGCTTCCAGCGCTGCGAGTGGCTCAGCACCGTGAATTGCATAGAGCTTCGCGAGCGATTTTGGTGGGTGCTCAATAAATTGTTCGGCGGTAACGCGCATCTTGCCTTCGCAATTGGAAATCGGATTGGGTCTGAGTCTGACCGCGAACCATCAGCGGGCGTCGCGGACACCAGCTTTGGTCATGCCAGCCGAAGGACTACAACGCATCGTGTACGCCCACCCAGGCGATGGGCACTTATTGTACCCGGACGGGTGTCGCACAGACGTACTTGGCTAACGGCAATGTGGCCGCAGGCCATGCGGGAACATTCGCGAGCGGTTCCTGCGCTGGCTCACAAGCGCGTACGCTTTCGGTCACCTATTGACCGTAGGGTGAAAACAAGCTCGGTGGAAACGCTCCGTGAACAGCCTGTGACTCACATCGGGGCCAACGAAAATACCAGTGCCACCGGCCAGCGATAGTCTCCGCTACGCACCTGTGGAGCCAGGTGAAAGCGATAGTCGATTGGAACCAATTTGTTCGTTGCGAGCCCGGATCTGACGCGCATGCTGCCGGAGCCCATTGTTGCGTTTAGCTGTTGACTCGAAATTCGGACCTCGATGCGCGATAGCAGTCGGGAATCATAGCTCGCGTTAAGTTGGACGCCATCGCGATTGTTGCTGGTGAGCTTCACCGAGGTAGCACCCTCGACGTCGATGTAGCCTTGAGCGACGTGCCGTTCTTCGATAAAAAAGCGCTTGGGCTGCGTGACGACCGTGACACGGATAACGGCGGGGATGACAATGCGAACCTGGACAGAGGCCGCAGCGCTGGAGACACCTGTCCTGCTATCCGCGAAACTACGCATGGGCATTGCAAGGAGGGCGAAGCTTACGACGAATAAAGTCCGGGGCGCAGCCGCGAACGGGCGCGATTTTGCCACACCCCGCACGTCACACTGCATCGCACCCTGGAAGCTCTTTGGAAGATCACCCATGCCCACTCTTAATTAACACATGTTAATACTTTACACCTGTTTTGTGAATTTAGGTGCTACATGTGCAGATGGGTTCGGTGCCTCGCTCCGCGTGTTATCGGCCGATATGCACCAGCGCAGACCGAATGCGCCTGATGAACTTGGTACTTCAGCCTCGACCGACCACCAACATCGCGTGAAACGACTTTTTGCGGCAAGTCCGGTTCATCAGAAGCCTTAGACTAGGCCGGACGTTTAATGGCTGTCATCCGCCGTAATATTTGTGCGACCGCATCGCGCTCCATGTCCTGATAGAGCAACGCCTCCTCCTGCTGCTTGGCGATGATGCGTGAATCGTCGTAGCTGAGAATGCGCGAGAGTTGAATCTCGCTGGTAGGAATGACGACACCGTTCTTGGCGTCGATCAACTGGTAGACGACGCGAAGTTTCAGTTCGTACTCGCGCACCCGGCCCGCGCCAGATAGCGAAAGAATCTGACGGTCGCGTCTGTCCTCAATGATGTTCAATTGCGCGTCAGCATCTTTCGCGCTCGGCATCAATTTCGTGGGAATGTTGGCCAGTTCGCGTCGGAGTTCGGTAGCAACTACTGACCCGCCGGGGGCAGACACGAAAACGCTCGAAAAAGGCAGCATGTACTGGCCTCGCAGTTGAAAGCCGCATGCGGATAACTGTGCGACCCAGAGCACGCCTGCTACCGAAAAGACGCGTCGAGAAATCATTCAGACCACCACGTTGACAAGTTTGCCCGGCACGACGATCAGCCGTTTGATCGGTTTGCCTTCGGTGTGCCTAGCGACACCTGCATCGGCGGTCGCCATTTGTTCGATCATTTCCTTAGTCGCCGCCTTGGGTACGCGAATGCTGCCGCGCAGTTTGCCGTTGACTTGAACCACCATTTCGATTTCGTCCTGCTCCAGCGCAGCGGGATCGGGTTCTGGCCAGGCAGCATCGATGATGTCGCCGTACTGATTATTGAGAGCGAGTTCATTCCACAAATGCCACGTCATGTGCGGACAGGCAGGGTACAAAACACGTAACAGGATAGACACGCCCTCGCGCACAACAGCAGGTGCCGCATTGCGATTATCTTCGAGCACGTTGAGCATTTTCATGCACGCCGAGACCACCGTGTTGTATTGCATGCGAGAGTAATCGTAGCTGGCCTGCTTGAGCGTCGCGTGGATCTCATGACGCAAATTTTTAGTGTCAGCATCCCGCGCCGATATATCAACAGCATCAGCGCTGCGCACGGAATCGGAAATGGCGGAACAAAAGCCCCACAGGCGACGCAGGTAGCGATGCGTTCCCTCAACACCCGCACTCGACCATTCGATGGACTGCTCAGGCGGGCTGGCGAACATCACAAACAAGCGCGCCGCATCGGCACCATAGTGATCGATCATCTGCTGCGGATCGACGCCGTTCAGTTTTGATTTCGACATCGTGCCAACGCCGTCGTACACAACAGGCAGGCCATCCGATTTTGATCGATACGATGCCGGTTTGCCCGATGCGTCCACCACCAACTCGACGTCATCGGGTGCAAAGTATTCAATGCCGCCCTTGTCGCTCTTGCGATAGTAAATGTGGTTGAGCACCATGCCCTGGCAAAGCAAGTTGGTAAATGGCTCATCGAATTTGAGCATGCCAAGATCGCGCATCACCTTGGTCCAGAAGCGTGCGTACAAAAGATGCAGCACCGCATGCGTGATGCCGCCGATGTACTGATCCATCGGCATCCAGTAATCGTTGTTTGATGCCACCATCTTGTCGTGATAGCCCGGCGCGGTGTTGGGCGACGTATATCGCATGTAGTACCACGAGGAATCGACGAACGTATCCATCGTGTCGGTTTCGCGCTTGGCGGGCTTGCCGCATTTTGGGCAGGCGCAATTAACGAAGCGCTCGTCTTTTTTCAGCGGGCTTCCGGAGCCGTCGGGGATCAGGTCCTGCGGCAATACGACGGGTAAGTCTTTTTCAGGAACAGGTACGTCGCCGCAATCGGTGCAGTGGACGATGGGGATCGGTGTACCCCAGTAGCGCTGGCGGGAAATGCCCCAGTCGCGGAGACGGTATTGGGTTTTCTTTTCGCCGCCGCAGTCTGCCGTTTGTGCCGCCACGAAATCGATGGCTTGATCGTAATTCATCCCCTCCATCGCGCTCGACGCAATACAGATGCCAACGTCAGAGTAATGCGCTTGCCACGTATCGGTGGAGTAGGGTTTACCGGTATCGATGACCTGCTTTATGGGCAAGGCATATTTTTTCGCAAACGCAAAGTCGCGCTCGTCATGTCCCGGTACACCCATCACCGCACCGTCGCCATAGCTCATCAACACGTAGTTACCAACCCATACAGGAATCGATTCCCCGGTTATTGGATGAACGACCGAGAGACCCGTCGCGACACCCTTCTTTTCCATCGTCGCCATGTCGGCTTCCATTACAGTGCCACGCTTGGTCTCTTCGATGAATTTGGCAACCTCAGCATCGCGCATCGCCGCGACCTCGGCGAGCGGATGCTCGGCTGCGACCGCACAAAACGTCACGCCCATGCTCGTGTCAGCACGCGTCGTGAAGACGAACAGTTTTCCATCCTGCACAAGCTTGCCCGACGAGTCTTTGACGTCGTGCGAAAAAGCAAACCGCACACCGACTGACTTGCCTATCCAGTTTTCCTGCATCGCCCGCACGCTTGCGGGCCACCCGGTCAATTTGTTGGCGACACAATCGAGCAGCTCTTCGGCGTATTTGGTGATGGCCATGTAATAGCCGGGTATCTCGCGCTTTTCCACCGGCGCACCCGAGCGCCAACCCTTGCCGTCGATAACCTGCTCATTGGCGAGCACAGTCTGATCGACCGGGTCCCAATTCACGAGTTGCGTCTTTTTGTAAACGATGCCCTTTTCGAGCAACTTCAAGAAAAACCATTGATTCCATTTGTAATAATCGGGGTCGCAAGTTGCAAATTCGCGTGACCAGTCGATCGCCCAGCCCATCGCCTGGCATTGCTTCTTCATGTAGGCGATGTTCTCGTACGTCCATTTTGCGGGCGCAACATTGTTTTTCATTGCGGCATTTTCTGCCGGTAAACCGAAGGCATCCCACCCCATCGGCTGCAATACGTTATAGCCCTTCATGCGCAATTGCCGCGCCATCATGTCGTTGATGGTGTAATTGCGCACATGCCCCATGTGCAGCTTGCCGGACGGATAAGGCAGCATCGAGCAGGCATAAAATTTTGGCTTCGCCTTACCGCTTTTATCGACGGCATTTTCGGTCACGCGATAAACGTCTTTCGCGTTCCACTCGGCTTGTGCGGCGGCTTCGATTTGTTTGGGCTGGTACGCGGAATTCATAGGGAAACGGGGCTTGAAAATTCGATTTTGTGTGAGTGGCGATTATACAGTGGGGGTCAGCGCGGACTTGTCAGTGGCAACGCATCGTGCCCTTATAATGTAAAGACATATTTGATGGCACCGCATGAATTCTTTCGCACCTGATCCAGCGCATTACCCACGCCTCCTTGAAAACCTCAATCCAGAGCAACTGAAAGCCGTTACCCTGCCGCGGGTGAGTGCGTTGGTGCTGGCAGGCGCAGGAAGCGGAAAGACACGCGTACTCACCACGCGCATCGCCTATCTCATCCAGACCGGGCAAGTCAGTCCTGCAGCATTGCTCGCAGTCACGTTTACCAACAAAGCCGCAAAGGAAATGCTGACGCGCCTTTCGGCGATGATGCCGATCAATACGCGCGGAATGTGGATCGGCACGTTTCACGGCTTGTGTAACCGGCTGCTGCGTGCACACCACCGCGACGCCAATCTGCCGCAAACATTCCAGATTCTCGATTCGGCTGACCAGCAATCGGCCATTAAGCGTCTGCTGAAGGTACTCAACGTCGATGACGAAAAATTCAAGCCGCGCGAGCTGGGCTGGTTTATCAACGGTGCCAAGGATCAGGGCCTGCGTCCGAACGCGGTTGAAGCGACCGACGATTTCACCCGCCGTCAGGTCGAATTTTATCAAGCGTATGAAGCGCAATGCCAGCGCGAAGGCGTAGTCGACTTTGCCGAGCTGCTATTGCGCTGTTACGAATTGCTGGCGAAAAATGCCGCTTTGCAGGAACACTATCGCGAGCGTTTCAAATTCATTCTGGTCGATGAGTTTCAGGATACCAATCGGCTGCAATACCAATGGATAAAATTGCTGGCAGGACGCGAGAACGCGGTCTTTGCGGTCGGAGACGACGACCAATCGATCTATGGTTTTCGTGGTGCGGAAGCGGCCAACATGCGCGAATTCCAGCGCGATTTTGCCGATGGTAACGTCATCAAGCTCGAACAGAATTATCGTTCGCAGGGCAATATCCTTGATGCCGCAAACGCGGTCATCCAGCACAATAAAGACCGGCTGGGCAAAAACCTCTGGACCGACGCGGGCAAGGGCGAGCCCATCCGCATCTACGCCGCAGCCTCGGACAACGACGAAGCGCAATTCATCGTCAATGAGATCAAGGCGCTGGAGCGCACCGGTATGTCGCTCATCGATATGGCATTGTTGTATCGCTCGAACGCGCAATCGCGGGTGCTGGAGCATGCGCTGTTTCGCGCCGGGCTGGCGTATCGCGTTTACGGAGGTTTGCGATTCTTTGAGCGCCAGGAGATCAAGCACGCGCTCGCCTATCTCAGGCTCGCCGGTAACCCGGACGACGATGGCGCGTTTTCGCGCGTCGTCAATTTTCCGCCGCGTGGCATCGGTGCGCGCTCGGTCGAGCAAGTGCAGGATTTGGCGCAACGCTACAACAGCTCTTTCCATGCGGCAGCAGCTTCAGGTATCGCCAACGCGGAAATCGTCGGTCGTGCTGCAACAATGATCGGTGCGTTCCTGAAAATCATTGATGGGCTCAAAGTGTCGGCTGGCGTGATTGCCTTGCAGGAGTTGACAGAAGAGTGCGTGGAGAAAAGCGGCCTGCGAGCGCATTATCTGAATGAGCGCGAAGGCGCGGACCGGCTGGAAAATCTGGCCGAACTGGTGAACGCGACGGCGCAGTTTCAGGAAGAATACGAAGGCGAAGATACATCGCTGATCGGTTTTCTCACGCACGCGAGCCTGGAAGCTGGCGAGCATGAGGCCGGCGTGAATGACGACGCATTGCAACTGATGACGGTGCATGCCGCCAAGGGGCTCGAATTCAAAGCAGTCTTTCTAAGTGGTCTTGAAGAGGGCCTGTTCCCGCACGACAACTCTGTGAACGATCTCGATGGCGTCGAGGAAGAGCGGCGGCTCATGTACGTCGCGGTGACGCGCGCACGCGAGCGACTTTATCTTTCCTACGCCGGCCAGCGCATGCTCCACGGGCAGATTCGCTACGGCATCGTGTCGCGGTTTGTCGATGAGATTCCGGCACCGCTATGCAAATGGATCGTTGTGCCGGAAAGGCAACAAGGCTATCCGGGGGGCGCACAGATGTATCCGGCATCGCGCACCGGTGGCAATTTCAAGGCAGAGCAATCGTGGGGAGGCGGCAAAAGCGATGCGTCGAGTCGTGGCGCATGGGTCGAAGGCCGTGACAGCACCGACCGAGCGTATTCTCCGAGTCAACAAAGCAACAAC
Organism: Betaproteobacteria bacterium; assembly: GCA_025362135.1. GTDB lineage: Bacteria > Pseudomonadota > Gammaproteobacteria > Burkholderiales > Usitatibacteraceae > UKL13-2. Next base: position 76,954 of record JANYHZ010000020.1, read on the forward strand.
ACCGATGCCGGTTACGGCCGCGAAGGTGCGCCGGACACGTCGCGCGCGCGATTCGAAACCGCGCGCGCCGATGCGTATCCTTTCGGCGTTGGCCAAAACGTGCAACACGCCAAATTTGGCGAAGGTGTGGTGCTCAATTTCGAGGGGCGAGGGATCGACGCGCGGGTACAGGTGAAATTTCGCAGCGACGGCGTGAAATGGCTTGCCCTGCAGTACGCAAAGCTTTCTGCTGCCTGAGTTAAGTATCGTCCCAAATCGCCCATCGAAAAATAGGTAAAGAATAAGCACTGGCGCGCGTTTCAAGCATTTTTACCTGTGTAAGCCGCACCAATGCTGGATGTACGCGTTTTATCATGGGGGGAATTGTGCGAACACGTCCGCTTTACTTGCGTGATGTTCGCGGGCATGCCCACCCTGCAATTCAGGCCGTTAGCTGCGCAGTTCTCCGTTGGGGAGAATGACCGCGATATCCACGAATTTTCCCCCGTGATGGAAGCCTGGCTTGAACTCGACCACGTACCCGCCTACGTCAACACGGCCCAGTGCAGCCAGCGCGCGCTGCAAACTCGCGCGCGTGACGTCTTTGCCCGCCTTGCGAATCCCTTCCACCAGTACTTTTGCAGCGATGCAGGCTTCGATCGCAGTGACGGACATGGTTTCTTTCTGGCCCAGCACGGTCCACGCCTCCACGCATTCCTTGATGACGGGCACGTTTGTGGATTTGGCTGTCGGCACGGTTAGTGCCACAGAGATTCCCGCAGCCTCGGGCCCCAATGCTTTGGCCAACTGACTTGCACCGACGAACGAAAGACTGGTCACGAGATAAGGCAAGTTGGCGGCCCGCAGTTTCTTAACCAACTGCGCGGCTGGCGAGTATAAAGTCGTGACGACGATAATCTGCGGGTTGGAGTCAATGACGCTCTTGACAATATCATCGGGCAAATCAACATTTCGCTTGATGGAAATGCTGGTTGGCTGCTTGTTGAATTTTTGCAGTGTCTTGGCCACCGTCTCAAAATTCTGTGTGCCGACAGCGTCGTCATAGTGCAATACGGTTACCCGCGTGGTTCCGAGGTTGCCCCAGAAATTGATGATTTTTTCGATTTCATCGTTATACGTGACGCGGACGGTGTAGACGAACTCATTTTGTTTGCGAATCGTATCGGCACCAGTGAACGGCGCGAAGAAAGGCACGCGGCTTTCTTTTACAAACGGCATCGCCGGAATGCTCAGTGTTGCGGACGCATAACCAAACAGCGCCACGGAATTATTTTCACTCAGCAGTTTTTTGGTATTTTCGGCCGCGAGTTTCGTATCGTTCTTGTCGTTGAGCGAAACGAAAGTGATCTTGTTGCCGTTGACACCGCCCGCCGCATTCACTTTCTCAAAATACGCCAGTGCGCCATTGCGGATATCGTTGCCCAAATCCGCGTTTGCCCCGGTCAGCGGAGTCGACTGGCCGATGATGATGTCAGCCGCACCCGCGGTGGTCGCGACTATTGAGAAAAACGCAAGACAGTGAATCCAGTGTTTCATTTCTCATTCCCCGTAGAGTATTGCAACCGTTAGTTTTGCCCACACCACCCACCAGTGTCCGGATTGGTTAACGGAAGTCAAGTATCGGCAGGCGTGCGGAACAAGTCGCGATAACTTACATAGTGCGCAATGGCGAAAATTGGCATCGCGACCAGCAGTCCCAGCATGAAGGGCAATATTGCCAAAACGAAAATCACGGTCATTACCGCGCCGAAGACGAATATCGGAAAGAAATTGGCGATCAGCGCGTAACAACTCCAGCGTATCGCGTGGGTGGCGGGCATTTGGTTCAACGCTAGAATGGCGGCGGTAAACCACAATGCGCCTTTGATCGACATCGACAGTGCGATGCCCAACCACAGCATCCATTCCTTGCCCTCGAGCGCGCGCGCGTAGGCGCGTATATCCGGCACACCATCACCATCTTGCGTAATGTTGAGCGGCAAACCCAGAAGCCCGAGAATGCCCACGACCATCAAGTTCGCAAGTAGCGTAATCGAACCGATGGTCACCAACGCTCGCCCGTTGCCCCGAAACGCGGCGAGTAGCTGGTGGGCGCCAACGGGTTGGCCTGCCTCTTGATCGCGTGCGGCAATGACAAATCCGCCAAAAAATCCGGGCTGCAAAATGCCGGCAATGGCGGCACCGATAAGCGGAACCAACGACAACCCAAGCGACGCCAGCAACCAAGCTGACACGAGTGAAATCCATCCGACTGGCTGAGCACGAAAAAGATGGAAAGACATTTTGATCCAGGCAAGACCGGCACTGGCGGGTACATCAATAACGCGCATGGAAGAGGGCATTTGTGGGTGTGATCGCGCGGTTACGGTCAGGATTGCGTTGGCATCAGCGCGCGATTGTCGGATTCGTGTGTGGCATGAAAGTGCAGCAATCTTGCGGAAAAAGGATGATCTTTGGGATGCGTGAGTTCCGAATCGCGCGGAAAGTGATGATAACCCAGGCGCCCAAGCCAGGTGCGCAACGCGGCACCCCTCAGCATCTGTGGCCACGCAGCAATTTCGGTGTCCGTGAAGGCGCGCACGCTGGCGTAGCCTGACAGCAACGCACGCGCGTTGGCAGTATGCAGCCGCGCCTCCGGGTACGCGGAAAAATCGAGGCACCAGTCATTGGCCGTGACCGCGACATCAAACAGCAACTGTTCGTTACAGGCAAAATAAAAATCGATCATCTGTGGCGTGTGATGGCTGCCGTGATCGTCCCAGAGGATATTGTCGCGAAACAGATCGCCATGGATTACACCGCGCGGCAGATCAAGTTGATCGAAGTGCTCCTGATGAACAATTTCGGCTGCGATTTGTGCATTCTCAATTACCGACAAGTGTTTCCGCAGTTCGATGGCGTAGCTGCGCCACCATGCAAGCCCCCGCCAATTGGGCATCTCGAGGTGAAATGTTTGTGCGACCGCGTGCATGCGGGACAGCGCCACACCAACAGCGTGACAATCGTGCGTTGTGGGATGGGCAATGTCATTGCCCGAAAGCCGTGTCACCAGTGCGGCAGGCTTGCCTTTCAATTCCCGGATGACGGTTTTGTCCTTTGTTGCAAGGGGCGCTGCACAAGCAACATCGTTGCCATGCAAATGCAACATTAATCCCATATAAAAATCGAGATCCAGCCGTGGGATTTTTTCGAAAATAGTCAGGACGTATCGTCCTTCGGTGGTGGTAACGAAGAAGTTCGAGTTTTCCACACCCGCAGCGATATTCTGGAAATCGATGATCTCGCCAACGCGATAGGGTGCAATAAACGCGCGCGCTTCAGCGGTGGTAATGGGGGTAAATACGCTCACAGCATCAGCATCGCTGCATTTGCTGCCACGTCACTTCCATGTGAACAACACCCAAGTCGGCACCGCGATTTTCAAATCAGGCCCATCCACACGCGTGAACTTGCCCTCGCCTTTTTCGTCAACCAGATAATACGCCGGGCCGGAAGCAGGTTGTATGCGCTGCTTGTATAGCCTGCCGCCTAATCTGTATTCCTCGATTGTGTCGGTTCCTGACTGGCGCGTCGTCACCTTGATGTCTTTTGAAGGGTCGATTTCCTTTACATCCGGTGGCGCGGGTACATCCTCGACAGTTTGCACGTCCTTTGGTTTCGGTCGCGCCTGGCTTTGTGCCAACGCGGGAAGAGTCAACGTGGTGATCATCAAAAGTGAAAACAGGCGGGCTATGCTGCGCATGGCGGACTCCGGTTGATTAGTTGCGGTGCGAAGAAATGCTAGAGCGTCATTTCCAGCGCGCGTTCATCTGGCGAAGGCATAAATCCACGATCCGCATAATGATCAAAGATAGCAGCCACCACCTGATCCGGATCGTCGATCAGTTTGAACAAATCGATATCACCGGGATTGATTACTTTTTCCGTGACCATGGTGTCTTTCATCCAATCGATCAAGCCGCGCCAAAATTCAGTGCCAACCAAAATGACGGGGAAGCGTCGAATCTTTCCTGTTTGTATGAGCGTCAATGCTTCAGAGAGTTCATCAAGTGTGCCGAATCCACCGGGCATCACCACATAAGCTGCCGCGTGTTTAACGAACATCGTTTTACGCGCGAAGAAATGCTGGAACATCATCGACACGTCCTGGTAGCCGTTCCCGCCTTGCTCGAATGGCAGCACGATATTAAGGCCCACGCTTGGGCTCTTGCCCGCAACCGCGCCCTTGTTGGCCGCCTCCATGAGGCCGGGACCGCCGCCGGATAGCACGCTAAAACCCGCATCGGATAATTTACGCGCGATGATTTCGGTGGTTGCGTAAAAAGGATTGTCTGCCTTTAGCCTTGCGCTGCCGAAAATAGCGACTGCCGGCGACACCCCGGCCAGCCGTTCGGACGCTGTAACCATTTCGGCGATAATATTAAACATCCACCAGGATTCACGCGCAGCGACCAGCGATTGGTGTTTCATGTCCGGATCGGACGGCTTCGGAACCTTCCCGCCGTGTTTCGTACCGCTTTGAGATTGTTTCAACTTCGCATACTCCAATGACCGCCATGAGCGCATCTGAAAAACCACGCCCACGTTTGCTGCTCGTCGATATTTCGAGCTTTTTCTACCGCGCTTTCCACGCCATGCCCGACTTTCGTTCGCCGGCCGGCGAGCCCACCGGCGCGATCTTCGGTGTGGCCAATATGCTCAATAAACTTCGCATGGATTATCCTGCTGATTATAGCGCCTGCGTGTTTGACCCCAGAGGCAAAACCTTTCGCGACGACATCTATTCCGAGTACAAAGCCAATCGCGCCTCGATGCCAGAAGACCTCGCGCACCAGATTGGGCATATCCGCGAAGTCGCGGAAGCGCTCGGCTGGCCATGCGTCGTGGTCGACGGCATGGAGGCCGACGACATCATCGGTACGCTTTCCAAGCACGCCACTGCGCGCGGCGTCGAAACCATCATCGGCACTGGTGACAAAGATCTCGCGCAACTGGTGGATGAAAGCGTAGTGCTGGTGAACACGATGTCCAACGAAACGCTGGACATCGTGGGTGTTAAAACCAAATTCGGCGTGCCTCCGGACAGAATTATCGATTACCTGACACTGATGGGTGACTCCGTTGACAACGTCCCTGGCGTGGAAAAAGTCGGCCCCAAAACGGCTGCGAAATGGATTGCCGAATATGGCTCGCTCGATGGCGTAATCGCAAATGCCGCCAACATCAAAGGCGTGGTCGGCGAGAATTTGCGCAAAGCGCTCACCTGGCTGCCTACTGGGCGAGTGCTGGTGACGGTGAAATGCGATGTGCCGCTGTCGTTTGATTTCGACACGATCGACCACAAAAAACCGGACATTGAAAAGCTCGACAAGCTCTATGAGCAGTTTGGGTTCAAGGGAATGCGGGCGGCGCTACATAAGGGAGAAACGAAACCCATGACAAACTCCCCTCTCCTGTTCACGGGAGAGGCGCATTTGGGTAACCAGGAAGGCGGGAGAGGGGAAGGCACAGTCTTCAAACAAGCCGACAAAGATGCCAGCGCGTCCCGCTGGTCCTCCGGCGAGCCTGCCGCGCAGCAGGCCGTTTTTGTCGACACGCGCAACTACGAATGCATCCTCACCGATGAGCAACTCGACGCGTGGATAGCAAAACTCAGCACTGCAGAACTGGCTTGCGTCGATACCGAAACCACCAGTCTCGACCAAATGCAAGCACAAATTGTTGGTCTGTCCTTCGCGTGTGTCGCGGGCGAAGGTGCATACCTGCCCCTGAGGCACACTTATCCCGGCGCGCCCGACCAGCTCGATTTCGATCAATCCATCGCCAAGCTGCGTCCGTGGTTGGAAGACGCAACCAAACGCAAGCTCGGCCAGAACATCAAATACGATCTGCATGTATTCGCCAATCACGGCATCCATGTGAAGGGCTACGTACACGACACGCTCCTGCAATCGTACGTGCTGGAAAGCCATCAGCGACACGATATGGATTCACTGGCCACGCGACATCTCAACGCAAAAACGATTTCGTTTGAAGAAGTCGCCGGCAAAGGCGCGTCGCAGATTGGCTTTGAACAAGTTTCCATTGAAACCGCCACCAATTATTCGGCGGAAGACTCGGATGTCACGTTGCAACTGCATTTGGCGATGTATCCGCAGGTGGCAAATGATCCGCAACTCAATTTTGTCTACGAAACCATCGAGATGCCTACCTCGCATGTGTTGCTCACGATCGAGCGCAATGGTGTACTGATCGATGGTGCCTTGCTCGACAAACAAAGCGGTGAACTCGGCATCAAGATGCTGGCGCTGGAAGCCAAGGCGTTTGAAGAAGCAGGCCAGCCCTTCAATCTCAGCTCGCCAAAACAGCTCGGTGAAATTCTCTTCGACAAAAAAGGCATCAAGCCGCTTAAGAAAACGCCCGGTGGCGCGCCCTCGACCGACGAAGAAACGTTGGCGAAGCTCGCTGAAGATCATCCGCTACCGAAAATCATTCTTGAATATCGCAGCGTCGCCAAACTTAAAAGCACCTACACCGACAAACTGCCGCGCATGGTCAACGCCAAAACCGGCCGCGTGCACACCAACTATGGGCAGGCGACTGCGGTCACGGGGCGCTTGTCATCGAACGATCCCAATCTGCAAAATATTCCCGTGCGCACGGCAGAGGGCCGTCGTATTCGCGAAGCCTTCATCGCACCACATGGCAGCAAGATTTTGTCCGCCGACTATTCGCAGATCGAGCTACGCATCATGGCGCATTTGTCCAGCGATCCGGGCCTGCTGGATGCCTTCGCCAAAGACGAGGACGTACATCGCGCCACGGCGTCGGAAGTATTCAGCGTGCCGCGCGATCAGGTTTCAAGCGAACAACGCCGTTACGCCAAGGTCATCAACTTCGGTTTGATTTACGGCATGAGTGCGTATGGACTCGCCAGCAATCTTGGAATAGAAAACTCGGCGGCGAAGCTCTACATCGACAAATATTTCGCGCGCTATCCCGGCGTGAAAGCGTACATGGATCGCACCCGCAATGAAGCGCATGAGCGTGGCTATGTGGAAACGGTGTTTGGTCGACGTTTGTGGTTGCCTGATATTCGCAGTGGTAATCAGGGGCGCCGCCAAGGTGCCGAACGCGCCGCGATCAACGCACCGATGCAGGGAACTGCCGCGGATTTGATCAAGCTGGCAATGATTGCGGTACAGGGTTGGCTGGAAACAGAAAAGCTTGAGACGCGCATGATCATGCAGGTGCATGATGAGTTGGTGCTGGAAGTGCCGGATTCAGAACTGGAGCGCGTGAAAGCGAAAGTGCCGGAGCTGATGAGTGGCGTGGCGAAGCTGGATGTGCCGCTGGTGGCGGAGCCGGGGGTGGGGATGAACTGGGAGGAGGCGCATTAACAAAGAAGAGCCGAAACGACAAACCCCGCTAATGCGGGGTTTGTTTGAATGAAATTGGCCACGGCAGGATTGGGTTCTAGCGACCTTCTTCTTGACTCCACCTTTTGCGAATACCGCCAAAATTCTCGCCAATCCTAGACTTTGCGGTACGCTGGCGGACTTGTTATGCATACGATAATATGCATATATTGCGCCGATGCGATTTGTTTGGGTCGAGGCAAAACGGAAATCGAATTTCGCCAAACACGGCTTGGATTTTGCCGATGCGCATCACGTGTTTGCGAGGATTGTCGTTGAGCAGTTGGATACGTGGTTCGATTACGACGAACAACGAATAATTGCGGTGGGGATGCTCGATGCCGTTGTCGTGCTTATCGTTCATGTGGAGCGCGGCGACCGCGTTCGCATTATTTCAATAAGACAAGCGAACAAAAGTGAAACGAACTTCTACTTTGAAAACATCGCCACCCGTTGACCCGGACGCGGCACCACCGCTTACGCGCGAATTTTTCAAGAATGCCAAGTATCGCGTCGCCGGCAAAGAAGTCAGCAAAGCTGAATGGCAAAAAGCCGCGCGCGCGCAGCTTGGTGAAATGCGGGGCAAGAAGCGCATCAGTATCATGCTTGATAGCGCGATCATCGAGTACTTCAAATCCGCAACGGGCGATCGCGGCTATCAAACGCTCATCAACGAGACGCTCAAGAAAGCGATGTCGGGTCAGGCTATGGCAGCGGAGGTGCGGGTGGTGGTTCGCGAGGAATTGGCAGCGTACAAGATTCGCCGGGAATGATGAAAATCATTTCGCCAAAATCCAAAACTAAGACTGCGTCGAACCTTACGGGGCTGAAGAGTGTCATTCGACATGCTGACAAAGCGGTGAGCACTAAGGGGATGGATCAAGCTGCTAAACAGCGCATCGTGGCAAAACATGCGAATGAAGTGTTGAAAGCGCGTGCGCAAGATCGTATGTCCAGTTTGGATTTGGCGAAGAATATCGCGCTAGACGATTTGTGATGGAACGGCGGTATCCAGACGCAATAATGGCGCGCGCCATAAACCTCCCCCCACAGATTTCAAGAACTGTTGCATACGCACCGGACAGTTTGACGGCTCCGACCGTGACGATTTCTTTCAGGGATTGATGGGCTAAAAACAAAACGGCGGACCGAAGTCCGCCGTTTTGTTTTTTACCCAGCGCAAGGTATCCTCCTGCGCGACCTGCACTCACTTCACCGTTGTATCCGACCCTGCAGGATGTGTCTTTACGCGCGATCAATCTTGCGTGAAGCGGTTACAACGATGGTATCGAGCCTGACATCGGGTGCGCGCGATGCGGTGACGACGATGGTATCGAATTTCTGCACAGCTACTGCCTGGCTGGCTACAGCAGCGTTGTTGCTGAAAAATCCAATTGCCACTACAAAAAAGCCGACAGCGATAAGTGTGGTGATGGCGATGTTGTCTTTGTTGTTGCTGGTAAATGCTGTTTTCATGTTTGGCTCCTTGGGGTCGGTGGTGATTGTTCCGTTGTTGATGACCGAACTTTAGCGACGTGGGCCCAGAGTCTCAAACGGATTGCGACCAATCGCGCAAAATGGCGTGCGAAACGCAAAATGCGCGGATGACCCTCATCTTCTGCCGTCAAGCAACCTCTTGCAATGCATGCGCCAACAACCTTGCAGCCGTCGCTTGGCAGCCAAGTTCCAGTTCGCATAGACTGATTCATCCACTGATGGAGGTATCCGATGAAGTATCGCCACGATCCCGAAGGCTTGCGTCTGCCAATCAAGCTTGATACGTCATCCAATGGTGAATACGAGCCGATTCCGCTAGAAGCTGTGCATCACCACGCCAATTTTCTCGCGCACGCGACCGCGAGTACCAACGCAAAAAGACTCGGGTTAAATCGCCGCAGCTTCCTGGTTTCGGCATGTGGTGTCGCAGGATCATTGCTCGGGATGAATGCGGCCTACGCGCAACAAGGCAAGCGAGGCGGATACTTTGAGTTGGAAAAAACTGCTGCGCTTGACCTTGTTGCTGCGCGCTCCGCAGTCGATGGCAATGAATTCATCTTCGACGTGCAGGGACATTTCGTGAATCCGACCGGTGCGTGGACCAAGCGCCTGCCACCCGGTGTGCGTCCACTGCGCATGCCCAAGACGCAATCCTGCGGCCCCTCCAAAGGCACAGGCGAAACCGATTACCTGCAGTGCATCGGTCAAGACGAATTTATCAAAGACGTTTTCATGGATTCGGACACCGACTTAATGGTGCTTTCGTTTGTGCCTTCCACACGCCTCGATGAACCACTCACCATCGAGGAGGCGGCTGCCACATCAAGCATCGTTGAAAAACTCAATGGTACGCACCGTCTCTATATACACGGTCGCGTCAACCCGAATTCGCCCGGCGATTTGGAAGCGATGGACGAGATGGCCGCACGGCACAAGATCGCCGCATGGAAGACGTACACGCAATGGGGGCCGGACGGCAAAGGCTTCTTCCTTGATGACGAGATCGGTCTCAAGTTCATCGATAAAGCCGTCAAGCTTGGTATCCGCAATATCGCGATACACAAAGGCCTGGCCTTCAGCCAGCACTCGTACGAGCATTCGACCTGTGTTGATGTAGGTCGCGTGGCCAAGCGCTACCCAAACGTGAATTTCCTGATTTATCACTCAGGCTATGTGGCCAATAGCCTGGAGGGACCATACGACGAAAAACGCACAGATGGTATCGACGCGCTGGTCACCAGCCTCGTGAGGAACGGAATCTCGCCAGGCTCAAATGTGTACGCAGAACTCGGCTCGACCTGGCGCCTGTTGATGCGCGATCCCGATTCAGCCGCACATGCACTTGGCAAGCTGTTCAAGTACTGCGGCGAGAAGAATGTACTTTGGGGAACCGACTCCATCTGGTACGGCTCACCACAAGACCAGATACAGGCGTTTCGGACATTCCAGATCTCGGCTGCATTCAGAGATAAATATGGCTATCCCCAGATCACCAAAGAACTGCGTGCAAATGTGTTCGGCCTCAATGCACTCCAGATATATCCGGTGCCCGCGGAGGTATTGAAAAAGCACATCAGCGGTGACAGGGTAGCGCTGGAACGCGAGGCATATCGCGAACAGCCAGACCCGCATTTCGTTACATATGGGCCGAAGACGCGGCGCGAATTCTTAAATCTCAAGCGCTGGGAAGCGTGAAGACTGTCTGGCGCGATGGTCGCGGCTGGGGCATTCATCAATCTTTGCCAAGCCCGAAAGCGATGAAATTGTTGAAGCCGTAAAAAAGCGCGTGCGCCGACGGACCACGTGGCGTTTGCCAATTGGCGACGAATGTAAAACGGCGGACCAAAGTCCGCCGTTCTGCTTTTGTTGCCTTACGCTTACTCCACTCGCTTCACCGTTCTATCCGAACCCTAAGGATAGGTGTTTACGCACGGTTGATTTTGCGCGAGGCCGCCACTACGATGGTGTCGAGTATTGCGTCGGGTGCGCGAAACGCAGTGACAGCGATGGTGTCAAATTTTTGCACGGCCACTGTTTGTTGGGCGACAGCCTGGTTGCTGTTGAACAATCCGCATGCCAACGCGAACAGGCTGGCGGCGATGAGGATGGAAATGGCGATGTTGTCTTTGTTGTTGCTGGTGAGTGCTGTTTTCATGTTTTGGTCCTTGGGGTCGGTAGTGAGTGCTGTGTTGTTGATGACCGAACTTTAGCGACGCGAGCACACGGCCTCAAACGGATTCCGACGAGATGGCAAAAACGTGTTGCGAAATGCCTGATTGCTGTACTTTTTTGGTGTCGCGCCGCACAAACGCTGAATGTGCCAGTCCTACAGACTGCGATGGCGGATGAGGCATACAATCTTTTTGCCCACACGGGTTTCCCAAAAAAGGAGTGAGTCATGAATAAGTTTGCAGTTGCGATACTGTTGTCAGCCGGAGCACTCATCGGCATACAAGCTCACGCTTCGGATCGCGCGGTCATCGGTGCGGTGAATGGCGCACTGGTCGGCAGCTATTTTGGCGGCGCGCACGGCGCGGTCGCTGGAGCGATCATAGGTGCTTCCATCGGTGGCTCCTCGGAAGGTTACAACGATCATCGTGGGCAGGTACGCTACGAGCGCGATTACGTCCGCTATGAGCGCGCCCCTGTGTACTATGCGCCTCCCGCTTATGAGCCTTACTACGAGCCGCGCTACGAACCACGGAGAGTCGTATATGTACAGGCCCCCGTGTACGAAAGCTATCCGGTGTATTACTCAGGGTACCGCGCGCCGGTCTACATGGAGCGTTACGCTTCGCCACGCCGTGTCCACAACGTATCGCGGCATGGGTATTACGATCATCACCGCAGGTATTGACCGATAACGTTTACGACGTTCCACTGACCCGCGGTTTCGGCGCGCTTCGTGGCCGAAATCAAGGGTTCAGGGCAATATCAGCAAGGCATTCGTGGCCCTTTGGGGTGACCTCGAATTGCCCCGGCACCGCAGTCGCGATGATGTGACCCTTTCGGCCAAGAAAGCTCGCCACGGTATTGTCCAGCTTGGTGTCCGAATCAGACGCGAGGGCACGCAGGCCTGCAATGCAGTTTTTGATGAATAGCGCTTCTGACCCTTTTTCGGTCAAAACATAGCTGCCATCTTTTTTGGAACCCAGAAATTTGATGCCGACCAGATGCTTTGCATTTCTGGCGATGCAGGCGCTCGGCTTGGCAGATTTCGGCGTTGTTTTTACCTGTTCGAGCGCGTCATATTCGTCTCGCGTCAAATGTTGGCTCATGATATTTTCCTGTGAGTGCGCTTCAATCCTGCTGTCGGCCCCAATGGTACGGACAGTGTTAGATCGTCGCAAGCGCCAGACAAAAGACAAACGACGGTCCCTGGTCCGTCGCTTGTATTGTGCATATTTAAAACCCTAGTACTGGCGGGGATTGTAGCGACATTTCTGCCTGCAAACCGCGCCAGTGCTAGAGTCTCAGGCTTTTTTCTTCTGTGTTTCCTGATGAAGCGTCATTTCTGTCGTTTCGATTGCGTACGTCGCGCGGTGAACATGTCGCACGCATTTGAGTGATCATTTCGACGCGACCAGGAATTTCGGCGTCACTTCAGTGTGACGCGATTCGGTGACAACCATGGTTTCCATCATCGTGATTTGTTGTATGCGTGGCGCGGTGATGAACATCGTTTCCAATCTCTGCACTTCCATTTGCTGCACTGGCGTCGGCGATGTTCTGTCAGCGCGCGCGTCGTTGCTGGTAACGATGCTACCCATGATCGCGATAAAAGTGGCTGTCAAAACTGTTGCGGCTGCCACGTTGTCCTTCAGGTTTGTATTGAATGCGGCTTTCATGATGCTTCTCCTTGGTGTTGCGTGGTTAGGTTGGTTGCGTTCGATATCGTCACTGTATTGAGAGGGCACCATGCGCTCAAATGGATTGCGACGAAATGAACAAAATGGCGACCGAACCGGCTTAAACCCGGATGTTTCGGTTGGCTGCGGTTACATTTCGCGAGGCAAGGCGCTGGTTTTATCGCGCGCCACACGATTTTCTCTGATGTGCCATGCGCGATTCGCGCTGCTACAATCGACAGCGACGCATTACTTCGAAAGCACGCAAATGGAAACCCCGAACGACCCGAAATTCAATCCTTATCAAGCGCCTGCGGTGATAGCGAAACCGGATGACGCGGACAACGGCAGCGGGAGGTACGTGCCAGGTGGCCGCACGGCTGACGCGGGCGAGGGGCTTGCATGGATTTCGTCAGCGTGGAAGCTGTTTGTTTCCGCACCGATGATGTGGATTGTGATGATCGTGCTCTACGCGGTGTTCTACGTTGTGCTCGCGTTCTTGCCGGTAATCGGCTCGTTGCTCGGTTACCTGCTGTATGGCGTCATCGGCGCAGGCTGGCTGGCAGCGGCACATGCGGTCGCGAAAGGCGAAAAACTTGAAATTGACCACTTGTTCGTCGGTTTCAAAATCAGGACCAGCCCCCTCTTCGTGCTCGGTGCGTATTACGCCGGCGGACTGATTGCGATTCTCGTTTTAATGGCAACTCTTCTGGCGATCGGCCTCGGCGCGAGCGGCGCAGTAGGTGCCATATTGTCTGGTGACTCATCCCAGTTGGCCTCAATTGCGGGCGCGTCGATCATGACGTTCCTGTTTGCAGTCCTGGTCGGTCTGGCGCTGCTGGCACCCCTGCTGATGGCGTTGTGGTTCTCCCCCGCGCTCGTGTATTTTCACAACGAACCTCCGCTGGAGGCACTCAAAATGAGTTTCATGGCCTGCCTTAGAAATTGGCTACCATTTCTCGTCTACGGCGTTTTGATGTTAATCCTCGTCGTTATCGCAGCGATCCCCTTGATGCTCGGCTTTCTTGTGGTGGGGCCGCTGGCGCTTATTTCGGTGTACACCAGCTATAGCGCATTGTTCATTGAGGCTTCATAGGATTTTCTGCGCCGCCCGCTGCCGAACGACGACCTCTTTTTTCGGCTTTATTGCGCTTCCTTCATCACTGTCTTGAACCATTCGTCCAGCATTCTTTTTTCGTATCGAAGCGGCTCATTGACGGAATACCGATTCAGATGATCGAGGTAAGACTTGTCGTCAACGCGCACTTCGCCACCTCGCAATACCTTGCCTTGCGATTCAATGCGGTAGCGCAACTGGATCGCCGGCCAATCCGCGCGCCCTTTCAGGACGCGAATGTCGTGGCCAAAACGTAACTGTGGTTCAATTCTGCCTGCCAGATCGATGTCGAGCACCTCGACCTTGAGATCCTGGCCTTGCGGCAATTGGGCACCCAGTTTGTCGAAATGCCTTTGCAGATCCTTCATGACCCGTTCCTTGTCCGAGGGCGCAAAGGGCATATCCACATACGCTTCAGGCTGGGTAAACGTGACGATGACCGCCGCCTCGGCCGTCATCGCACCCTGTGCCATTACGGCAGCAGTCGCAACCAGCATGGAATGCAAAAGTTGTTTCATGGTGACTCCTCTCAACGAATGGACAAACCGGCTAATGATGTTACGCCCCTTCATATGGATTCACAGCGGACCACAAGGTTCCGCGTCGGCGCGTCGAAAAGGTAGTCGCGAATCTGCGACCGAGAATAAAAAGCCCCCTTGACCAAGGGTCAAAAGGGCTGGAATCCACGCCTTGAGGGCGCGGAGGAGGAGACGATTCGGAAGCTCAGTGGGAGGTCGCCACTCGGCGTGGGATCTCGTGGGGCTGGCGTGACGCAGACAAGCGCTTCAACGCAGCGTAACGCGTGGCCATTGTGACTTCAAGCGCAACGCCCAAACGCTGAGCGCTCCACCACGCCTGGACTAGCCCATTGCCAATTGCTTCGCCTATAACGGCACTCTGCGTCAGTCGCGCATTCCGAATTTGCTTTTCAAATCCGCGGAACGCAACCGTTCTAAGTTCATTCATCTGTGCTCCTTGAGGAAAAAATACCAAGCGACGCAGCGCTAAGTGCGCGCAGATTGGCGTGCTGCGAGTTCATCGGCCCAGTGAAATCATGAGAACAGCAACAAATAAAACCGCGCCAATCACTAGCGATGCCGTTTTGAACCCTTCAGCATCAAATCCTTCCTTCCGGCCTGCGCGTCCACTTGCCAATTCGGCATCAAAGTAATCGCGCTCCACTTGATCGGTCATTTTCATTGGACACCTAACTTTCACTTGGTGCAACTCAGCGTTTGCTGCATTGCACAAACGTAAAGATAAGGTCCCGGCATGGAATTATCCAATCGTATGTTTGGATGTGTGCCATTGAATTTTCTTATGTCGCCCACAAGTATTTGTTGCATCGCAACATTTGGGCATAGAATGAGTTTTAGACACCATCACAGATCGGATTCGATGGAGCTTTACCAGTTGCGCAGCTTCGCTGCCATCGTGGAACTTGGGCAGCTCACCCGCGCAGCCGAAAGGCTGCACGTCAGCCAACCCGCGGTTTCCGCACAGCTCAAGGCGCTGGAAGAAAAACTCGGCCTGGCGCTGTTCGAGCGAATGGCCACCGGCATGGTGCTGACACCGCTTGGCGCACGCTTGCTAAAGGAGGCGGAAAAGGTATTAGCAGCGGCGCGCGATATGCAGAACGTCGCGCTCTCGTTCAAAGGTGAACTCGCGGGCAAGGCAAGCATCGGTACGCTGAGCGACCCGAATCTGACCCGGATCGGTGAATTCATGAATGTCGCGCTCGCGCGCCATCCTTTGCTGGAAATGGAGTTGCATCAGGGAGTGACCGGCACCGCGCTCGATCAGGTTCGCGATGGCTCGCTGGACGCCAGTTTCTATTACGGCGAGCTCCGATATCCAAGCGTCGTTGGGCTGCCGCTCCGCCGTCTGTTGTTCAGGGTCGTTGCACCAGCCGCGTGGGCGGATCGTCTGCGCCTTTCCGGCTGGGAACAGGTCGCGGCGATGCCGTGGATCATTCCCCCACCCATCAGCAGCCACCACCAGCTTGCACACGCACTGCTTCAACAATATGGCGTCTCACCAGGCCGCGTGGTCGAAGCCGATCAAGAAGCGGTCATCGCGTCGCTCGTGGTGTCCGGCGTCGGCATTGCACTTATGCGCGAAGAGGTTGCTTTTGAGAAAGCCGCGGCAGGTGAGGTCTGCATCTGGAACGACGAAAAAATCGAGACCATGCTTTGGTTTGTCACGCCGCGGCACCGTGAAAATGACCCCCGTCATCAGCGCCTTGAATGAAATACAGCGTGATCTTTGGGCGCAGCCCGGATGTTCGGATCCAGCTTCGTTCGACTCGGCTTACCGCAGCCTCAATCCAGCGTTTCGCGATAGCGCAATAGTGCAATCGTCGCCACGACGAACATAAACAGGGCGATCGGCCAAAGATGCGGCCAGATTTCAATGAAGCCGTTGCCTTTGAGCAAAATGCCGCGAATCACCCGCAGAAAATGCGTGACCGGCAGCACCTCGCCGATCATTTGCGCCCACTCCGGCATGCCACGAAACGGGAACATGAATCCGGAAAGGAGTATTGACGGCAGCAAAAAAAAGAACGACATCTGCATCGCCTGCAACTGGTTTTTTGCCACGGTTGAAAACGTGAAACCCAATGCCAGGTTGGCGGCAATGAACAGCAGTAGCACCGATGACAGCAGTACCAGGCTACCGACCATTGGCACAGCAAACAATAGCCTCGCTGCCAGCAAAATAACGCTCACCTGAATGTAGCCGATGATAATGTACGGCGCGATTTTACCAATCATGACCTCGATTGGTCGCACCGGCGTGGCCAACAGATTTTCCATCGTGCCGCGCTCGCGCTCGCGGGTGATGGCGAAGGCCGTCATCATCACCATCGTCATCGTGAGGATCGTGCCGATCAGGCCCGGTACGATGTTGTAGCGGGACAGCCCTTCCGGGTTGTAGCGGCGGTGTATCCGCAGATCGATCGGGTCCGGACGCGCCGCCAGACTTTGCAGCGGCCCAATGAGGTCTCGTTGCAACGCCAATCGTGGCAGCGCCTGGAGTGCGGCAATGGCGTTGCCGGTAGCAGATGGATCGGTCGCGTCGGCCTCAATCAAGAGGCTTGGCCGCTCACCGCGTACCAGCTTCCGCGCGAAGTCGACCGGGATGGTCACGACGAACTGTACATCGCCCATTTCCAGCAAATGATTTGCCTCAGCTTCGGACTCAGCCACCTTGACGACCGTAAAGTATTTCGTATTCTCCATTGCGCTGATCAGGCTGCGCGAATAGACGCTGTTGTCGGCGGAGACAACAGCAATCGGCAAATACTTCGGATCCGCATTGATGGCGAAACCGAACATGATCAGTTGCACCACCGGAATGCCAACGATCATGCCGAAGGTCATGCGGTCGCGCTTCATTTGTATGAATTCCTTGACCATCACGCCGCCAAGGCGTGTCAGAGAAAGGTGACCGCCAAGGCGTTTCAGGGAAAGGTGGCCAGCCAGGCGTGTGAGGGATCGCGACGGGACGCTCATTGAAAATTGTCTTCCGCTTGACCCATCAAATGGATAAACACATCTTCTAGTGCGGTTGCAGCCTCTTCCAGGTGATAACGCTCGCCAGGGTCAAGCGTGCGCAAGGATTCGGCGAGCTTCTGTGCATCGGGACCGGTGACATGCAAGGTGTTACCGAAAGCAGTGACCTGCGAGACACCGGGGAGCAGACGTAACTTTTCGGCCAGCACGGCCAGCTCGGGCCCACGGACGATCCAGGTTGCAAGGTGCTGATGCGCGATCACTTCTTGAATGGTTCCCGTCGTGAGCAATCGCCCATATGCGATATAACCCAAACGTGTGCAGCGTTCCGCCTCGTCCATATAGTGCGTGGTCACCAGGATGGTGACACCAGCACCGGCCAGACGATGAATTTCGTCCCAGAAATCACGCCGCGCTTTTGGATCGACGCCGGCAGTCGGTTCATCGAGCAGCAGCAGGCGCGGTCGATGCAGCATGCACGCCGCCAACGAGAGGCGCTGTTTCCAGCCGCCTGAGAGCGAACCGGCGAGCTGGTTTTGGCGACTCGACAGGCCCAATTTTTCGAGTGCATCCGCAACGTGCGTGACCCGGTCGGGCATGCCATACATGCGCGCGACAAAATCGAGGTTCTCTCGAATCGTGAGGTCCTCCCAGAGCGAAAAACGCTGAGTCATGTAACCCACTTCGCGTTTGATCGCAGCCGATTGCTTGAGCACATCAAACCCCATCACAGTGCCGCTCCCGCTGTCGGCTTTCAATAATCCGCAGATCAGGCGGATGGAAGTGGTTTTTCCGCTGCCGTTGGGTCCAAGAAAGCCGAAGATTTCGCCGCGCTGCACTTTGAGCGAAAAGTCGCGAACGACGTGCTTGTCGCCATAACTCTTGTTTAACGCAGTGACGTCGATGACGAGTTGGTCCGGCACCACAGGGCTCAATTGAGCGTAACCGCCACAGGTTGACCAGGATGCAACAGGGCCGCCTGCTCGATCGGTGGTTTCGCCTCAACGTAGAACACCAGTTTGGCGTGCGATTCCTTGCTGTAAATAACAGGCGGCGTGAATTCCGGCTGGTTGGCGACGAAACTGATGGTGGCCTTGATTGACGTGCCGCAACCGGCACACGTCAGCGACACGCCTTGTCCAATTTTAATGCTACCGAGTACGTTTTCGGGCACAAAAAAACGCACCTTGATTTTGTCAGTCGGGAGCAGAGTCAGGATCGGCTGCCCGGCCGGTACCCACTCACCACGCGAAAAATAGGTGTTCTCGACGAGCGCTGCAACCGGGGCGACCATGGATTTTTGCGCGACCTTCCAGTCGCTCTGCGCCAGTACCGCCCTGGCAGCTTCAACGTCCCGCGTCGCCGCCGCAATTTCTTCCTCGCGACCCACGCTGACCGTGGCTGTTCTGGTTTGCGCATCGAGTTCGATAACACGCGCCAAATCGCGTTGAAAAAGCGTGCGGGCTTCGTCCAGTTTCGCCTGCGAAATGAATCCCTGTTTAAAGAGTTTTTCCTGTTGTGCCAGCTGTGAAGCTGAAAGCTCACGCACGGCCTTTGCCTGTTGACCTTGCGCGCGCACGGTATCGACTTCGCTTGCGCGGCGACCGGTTTGCAGATTGGCACGCCTTGCCGTCGCGGCAGCAACGCGCGCCTGCGCCTCCTGGCGCTGGGCGGCCTCGTTTACTTGTTCAAGCACAAACAGGGGCGCGTTGGCGGCGATGCGCTCCCCGCGCGTAACATGGAGCTGCTCCAGAGTTCCGGCAAAAGGCGCGGCGATATGCACGGACTCACCCTCCGCGTAACCTTGAAAACTCGTCGCCGGTTTTTCGCTGCAACCAACGAGACTGAAGGCACTTAGCAAGCACGCGAAAACGACGGCCATGGGCCGAAAATCAAAATCACACACGGACGTTGCCCACAGAAATATCATCGACTAATTGATATCGAGGAACTGCGCCTCGAACTCGGCCGGTGGCAGCGGCTTGGAGAAAAAGTATCCCTGATACTCATCGCATTCCAGATCGCGCAGCACGCGATACTGATCCTCGGTCTCAACACCTTCTGCAATCACGTTGAGCTTCAGACTATGCGTCATCGCAACAATGGCGCGAACGATCGCTTCATCGTTCGGATCGGTGCCGATATCGCGGACGAAGGAAGAATCCACTTTGATCGAATCCACAGGCAGTTGTTTCAGATAGGATAAAGACGAATAGCCGGTACCGAAGTCGTCGATCGAGAGGCCCAACCCCATGTCACCAAGCTGTTTCAACAACACTGCGGTGTCGTCAATTCGCTTTAGTAGCATGCTTTCAGTCAGCTCCAGCTCGACCGTGCGCAGGTCAAGCGTCGCCGCCTTCGCCATCTGCTCCAGCGCGCGCACCAAACGATTGCCATCAAACATTTGCCTCACTGACATGTTCACTGCTAGCCGAATATCGCGACCGCTTTTCTTCTGCCACTGCGCCACTTGCAGAAATGCGTGTTCGATCACCCATTCCCCCATTGGCACGATGAGCCCCGAGTCTTCGGCGACGGCGATGAATTTGTCCGGTGCCAGCAGGCCGTGGCGCGGATGTTGCCAGCGCAACAGTGCCTCCACACCGGTGACCTGCCCTGTCTTGAACGATACCCGGGGCTGGTAATGCAACACCAATTCGTCCCGACGCAACGCCAGCCGCAGATAGTTTTCGATCGACAATCGTTCCTGCGCCTTGGCGTTTAGCTCGTGGGAGAAGAACTGGTAGTTGTTTCTACCCTTGGCTTTGGCATCGTACATGGCCACATCGGCATGCTTCATCAATGTTTTCGGATCCGGTCCGTCGGTGGGATAAATACCGATGCCGATGGAACACGAGGTGGTGAGGTGATGGGTATTGATCATGATCGGTGAGGCCAGCGCTGCAATCATTTTTTCCGCCACCTGCTGCGCTCCCTCATGTACGTCGTGATTTTCACTGCCGGGCAGATTTTCCAGAATCACCGCAAATTCATCGCCGCCCAGACGCGCCACGGTATCGCTGGCGCGCACGCAGGCGGATAATCTTGCAGCGACGCGTTTGAGCAGTTCGTCGCCAACATCGTGGCCGAGCGAATCGTTGATGGTTTTAAAGCGGTCAAGATCGATAAACATAAACGCCAGGCCAGTGCGTTTTCGCGCGGCATTGGCGACGCCCTGCTCAAGCCGGTCATTGACCAGCATCCGATTGGGCAAACCCGTCAGTGGGTCGCGCGTGGCCAGGAATTCGACGCGTTCTTCGGCGCGTTTGCGTTTGGCGATGTTGGCCGTGGTGCCGGTCATGCGCAGCGCACGTCCATTGGCGTCGCGTTCGGTGACCTTGCCTTTAGAGTGCAACCACACCCACTCCTCGGTCTCGCCCGGCGCACGATACTCACATTGGAAATCTTCGTTTGTTCCCTTCACAGCGGCGATCAGCCCCGCCTGGAAGCGTTCCCGGTCGTCAGGATGGTTCCATGCCAGAACTTCTTCGCTGTGATAAACGATGTCATCACGGTCAACCGGTCGCCTATCGAGCAAGGCCCGCCAGTTTTCACTGAAAACGACTTGATTGTTGGCGAGATCCCAATCCCAGATCGCAAGGCCCGAGCCGACAAGGGCCAAGTCGAGCCGCTCTTTGGCAATGGATACTTCGCGCGCCGCAAGCTTTCGCTCGGTAATATCGCGACCGACCCCAATACAATATCGCCGCCCTTCAATATCGAGTGCCCGCGCGTAAAACGAAGATGGAAATGTTGCGCCGCCATTGCGCTGCATTTCGGCTTCAATCGCGATTTCTTCGCCGTGTTCAAAAATACGACGAATCGCATCTGCCACGAGCGCGCGATCCGCTTCGCCGATGAAATCAAGCGCGTGCATTTGTGCCAGGTCGTCGGGCGAGTGACCGGTGTTGGCGGCAAATCGCTCGTTCCATCGCACTAAGCCGCCGTTTTGTCCAAACATGAAAAAAGCCCCCGGCAGGCTCTCAATGGCGGCGTCGGAGAAGTCTTTTTCGTAGCGGACTCTTGCCTCTGTCGCTTTGCGTGTGGCTATTTCGTCTTCGAGCAATTGTTCTAGCTTGGTAAATTCCAGCATGAGCAGCGCCAACCGCTGCTCCGCAGGCGCTACGGCTCCCGCACCTGCTGGCCACGACGGGTGCACAGTACGCCGCTCACGACGCGCTTCATGGCGTGCCTCCAGTCGCGCGCGTGCAAGCTCCGCCAGATTTTTTAGAGCCTCTAGTTCGCGCGCGACCACTTCCCGCGAAACGGTATCAAATACCGATAAAACACCGAGTAACTCCCCATCACCCGAGAAAATGCCGCTCCCTGCATAAAAACAAATATGCGGCGATCCCGCGACGAGAGGATGATCGCGAAACCGTTTGTCCGCCAACGCGTCGGGAATGACAAATACGATGGGACGGTGCGGCGTATCCGTAAACGCCGGCAGATAAAAACAATGCTCTTGCACGAGAGATGTAAACGGCAGCCCGGTATGCGCCTTGAACCATTCCCGCGCAATAGGCTCGGACACACCGCCATTTTTGCTCGGGGTGGCACCGTCAACAGCGGTTTTTGCACGCTCAAAGAAGGAAATTGCCGCCATCCTCGTGCCAAATGCCGCGCCCGCCCGACGTGCCAGATCGTCAAACGCAGGCTCAGGCGGCGTATCGAGAATGTCGTAACGAGCCAGACCACTGTCGTTAGAACTCATCAGGTAATCGGGAGCGTTCATCTGGAAAACGTTGCTTGTCGTGATTGCTGATGCCCAGCCAGGCAAGCGGGCAAATCGGCAAATTGTAGCGTGAGCCTTAGCGAATGTCGGCAACTACCGGCGCGTGATCTGACGGACGGTCCAGTTTGCGGGGTTCAACGTCGATTGTGCTGGCAGCACAGCGTGCGGCAAGGCTCGTGGTCAGCAGAATATGGTCAATTCGCATCCCAAGACCGCGCTTGAACCCGTTCATCCGGTAATCCCACCAACTAAAGCTTTTTTCGGGTTGATCGAACAGCCGAAAACTGTCACTAAGCCCCAGACCGACGAGCGCACGAAAGGCGTCGCGCTCCGGGACCGAGCAAAGCACCTGACCTTCCCAGGCCTTGGGGTCGTACACATCGCGGTCATCCGGGGCAATGTTGTAGTCACCCAGCAGCGCGACATCGCCGTACGCAGAAATTGCGTCACGCATATAAGTTTGCAATGCGGCAAGCCACTGCAACTTGTATTGGTATTTTTCAGACTCCACTGTCTGCCCGTTTGGGATGTACGCACAAACCAGGCGTACACCGTTGACGGTGGCTGCAATCACGCGTTTTTGGTGATCCTCATAGCCAACAATATCCTTGTGTACATCTTCCGGCCTGGCGCGAGAAATGATAGCCACACCGTTGTATGTTTTTTGACCGTTAAAAACGGCCTGGTAACCAATCTCGTCAAAAGCGGCGGTCGGAAATTTCACGTCCTCCATTTTTAACTCTTGCAGGCACAAGGCGTCCGGCTGGTGGGTCTTGAGCCACTCGATCACGTGCGGCAGTCGCACGTTGAGCGAATTGACGTTCCAGGCCGCGAGCTTCAAGTGGTCGCCGACTTATTTGGCCGGTGCAGTTGGCGCGGGCGACGCCGTCTTCGGGCCAGCCTTCGCCGCGCCCTGCCGCAAATTTGGATTATTGCGCGGGTAACCCGCGGCGTTGAGCGCAGCATTCCAGCCTTCTTCTTCATAGCCGGAAAGGCTGTTCGTTCCGATCACGATGGTGGGCACTTGTAGTGCGCCAACCTTCTCCTTCAATATGGCTGCTGCTGCTTCGTCGGACTCGGGATTTTTTTCGGTGAACGGAATGCCGCGCCTGGCCAGTAACGCCTTAGCGCTCGAACATGCCTCGCCGCAACTATTGGCATAGAGCGTGACCGGATTGTTTTTCATTGCCGTCGCGACGCCAAACGGAATGTCTTCTTGCTCGATCACGCTATCGCGCAGTCTCTTTGTCTGGACGTTCTTGGCCTCCGCAGGCGGTGGCAGCATGTCGCCGTAATGCACCTTGCCGTCTTTGTCGACCCAGCGAAAAACTTCCTGGGCATAGGTGGCTGTCGCGAGTAGTGCGAAGCAGGATAGAGTCAGGAATAAGAGGCCGGGTCCGATTATCCGCCGGGGTGCAATGCTGCCCGCACTGCTGGCTGTGACGGGCATTTCCAGAACGATTTCCATTGAATTTCCTCCATCATCCGGTATGCCGGCGGCGGCTTGTAGTTTCATGCTGCCAGCTTCATCCCATTATGCCGCAACAGCGCCTCCATCTCTGGTGTGCGTCCACGAAATGCGGTGAACGATGCCAAGGCGGTGCGGCTACCGCCGCGACCGAGTACCTCGCGTCGAAAGCGTGCCCCGGTTTCAGGATTAAGAACGCCGGTTTCTTCAAAGGCGGCAAAAGCGTCGGCGGACAGTACCTCCGCCCATTTGTAGCTGTAGTAGCCTGCCGCGTAGCCACCGCCAAAAATATGGCCAAAGGCGTACGTCGAACGATTAAAGGGTGGATATTTCACCACCGCCACCTGCTCGCGAACGCTTTCGATAACGGCCTGCATTTTGTCTTTTTTCGCATCGAAGCTTGCGTGCAGGCGCATGTCGAGCAAGCTGAATTCCAACTGACGCACGAACTGCATTCCGGCCTGAAAATTCTTGGCAGCAATCATCTTGTCGAATAGCGCTCTGGGCAGGGTGGCACCGGTATCGACGTGCTGCGTCATGTGCATCAGCACCTCCCATTCCCAGCAAAAATTTTCCATAAACTGACTCGGCAATTCCACCGCGTCCCACTCCACGCCGTTGATGCCCGAGACCGACAGCTCATCGACTTCGGTCAGCAATTGATGCAAACCGTGGCCGAATTCATGGAACAGGGTGATGACATCATCAAACGTGAAGAGCGCAGGTTTGTCGCCCACAGGCGCGGCAAAATTACACGTGAGAAAAGCCACCGGACGCTGCACGCCATCGACGCCATCATGCTTACGGCGGCGATTGATGGCATCGTCCATCCACGCGCCGCCACGTTTGGCGTCGCGGGCGTAAAAGTCGAGATAAAACTGTCCAACCAAAGCGCCCGCCGGATCGACGAGATCGAAGAAACGCACATCCTTGTGCCAGCTCTGGGCCAATGCCGCTTTCACTTTCAATCCGTAGAGTGTTTCAATGACCCGAAACAACCCGGCAAGCACTTTTCCCTCGGGGAAGTACTGCTTTACTTCGTTGTCCGAAAATGCGTAACGCTGCTCGCGCAATTTTTCCGAAATATAGGCCACATCCCAAGCCTCTACCTCGCTCATGTTCAGCGACACCCGTGCGTAGTCGAGGAGCTCCTGCCAATCCCGCTTGGCAAACGGCCTGGTTTTTTTGACCATATCTTCGATGAAGGCGATGACTTCATCCGGTGTGTTGGCCATCTTGGTGGCGAGTGAAACCTCCGCGTAATTTCTGCAACCCAAAAGCGAAGCCGTCTCGGCACGCAGTTGCAGGATCTTTGCAATTACATCGCCGTTATTCCATTCCCGCTTGGCACCGAGGTCAGATGCGCGCGTAACGTAAGCGCGGTAGAGGCGCTCGCGCAGCGGGCGAAAATCGGCGTATTGCATCACCGGTCCATAGCAGGGCTGGTGCAACGTAATCTTC
>JANYHZ010000029.1 GCA_025362135.1 Betaproteobacteria bacterium
CCCGCTTTGGCGATTGCCATGATTTTTCCGTTGGCCAGCCACACGCGGGCATTAGGCAAAACATCGCCCGCATCGTTCATCGTCACTACTTTGCCTTTGATAATCAGGCCGGTATCCGGCTTCCATTGCGCGTCTGCGCTGCCGCAAAATGAAATCGCGATTAACCAGCAGAATAGTGGAAACAAGTTTTTGTATGTCATGGGTGTTTCCTTTTGCTGAAAATGTATGCGCTGCATTTTTCCAATAATATCGCGATCAGACCTTCATCCTTCATCGTTATTTTATTAACTCCGTGCCAAAGCCACCTTCAGGTTCAACACAACCGGATTTTTTTGGTCTTCCCGAGCCCGGGAAACGTAGCGACGCACCCAAGCCTGCAGCAAAAGCCAAACGCGTAGCGGCGCCTCCATCTGACACGTCCGCAAAATTGGCCGCGACCGCCGCTTCACCTGCGCTTTTTGCACTTGGCGAGGCGTTGCCCGCTACACTGCATCTGGGTACCTCATCGTGGTCGTATCCGGGGTGGAAGGGCTTGATCTATGAAGGTGAATTCAGTCCTGCCCAACTGGCGCGCGATGGTCTCGCCGCCTACGGCAAGCATCCGCTTATGCGAACTGTAAGTATCGACCGTACGTTCTATGCGCCCATCGGCCAAGACGTATACGCGCGATACGCATCGCAGGTACCGGAAGGATTTCGTTTCCTGATCAAAGCGCCGATGGCAATCACCAGCTCGTATGTGCGCTCCGACACCGGCGAGACCAGTGGCAGCCCGTATTTTCTGGATGCCGAATACGCTGTCAGGGAATTTGTCACACCCTGTACTGCGGGACTGGGCGCAAAATGCGGCCCGCTGGTATTCCAATGCCCGCCACAAGGCCGCGCAACCACCCGCAACCCGGATCCGTTCATCAACCGGCTATATCGCTTCCTGAAAGCGCTGCCGCAGGGTGTGCTGTATGCCGTCGAGGTTCGCGACCCCGAATTATTGACCGAGCGTTTTTTCAAATGCCTCAATGCCACCGGCGTGAGGTTTTGTGTGGCCAGCCACGCCCGCATGCCAACGTCGCGCGAACAAATCGAACGCTCACTTTCGATGGATGCAGGCCCTTTCATCGTGCGCTGGAGCCTGCATGCCGGCTTCAAATACGAGACCGCCAAAGCCAAATATTTTCCCTTTAACAAAATCGTCGATGAGGATCCCGAAAGCCGCGAGAGTCTGGCGCAGGAATGTGTTCGGACGCTGGCTGCCGGGTTTCCGGTCTACGTCGTCATCAACAACAAAGCCGAAGGTTCCGCGCCGCTCAGCGTTGAAAAACTCGCCCAACGCTTTGTCGAGATCAGCGCCAATTTGCGCACCAAGGCTTGAAAAGCGCGGTGTCAACGCCACTTACTGGCCATGTTGGAAAACCTGTTTCGGCCCTTGATTCGATCAACGACGCGTGCGTTTCGTAAAGCGCGGGCGCTGACATCGCGCAAAGTTGTGCTTATCGATCTGGCCGCATGGAACGATGCAACCAAAGATTATCAATTCGTAAAACGATTGACGGTTGAGGAGAAGCGGCGCCTGCGTTTGATCGCGTCAGATTTCCTTGCCAGAAAAACATTCACCGGCGCGGCCGGATTGCAAATCAACGCGCTGATGCGCATTCAGATCGCTGCGCAGGCGTGCATTCTAATTCTCGAACTCGATGTCGATTATTACGATGGCTGGCGTGAAATCATTGTGTATCCAGGCCAGTTCGCGAAGACGCACGACGTGATTGACGAATTCGGTGTCGTTCACACCACGCGCGATCCGCTCGCGGGCGAGGCATGGCTGGGCGGGCCGGTAGTGTTGTCCCACGCCGATGTTGCGCATACCGAACATGCGGTCGACCGTGGCGACGGCTACAACGTCGTCATCCACGAATTTGCGCATAAGCTGGATATGCTCAACGGTGAAGCGAATGGCTATCCACCGCTGCATCGCGGCATGAGCAAAGAAACCTGGAAGCGCAGTTTTCTTGCGGCGTATCTGGTCTTTTGCAAACAGGTGGATGAAGCCGATGTACTTGCCAAAACGGATGGTGGGAGAGCGCTTGATGCTTTGCCAGTAGACCCATACGCGGCGGAGAATCCGGCAGAATTTTTCGCGGTAATCTCGGAAGTATTTTTTGAATTGCCCGAAGCGGTCCACGTTGCATTCCCGGTCGTCTATCAGCAACTCAAGGCGTTTTACAAGCAGGATCCATTAGCCCGGCGCGCACTATGAAAATTTGCGTCAAAGCGGCTAGTCGTCTATCATTCGCTCCTTGCTGGAGAGGTGGATGAGCGGTTTAAGTCACACGCCTGGAAAGCGTGCGTAGGTTAATAGCCTACCGCGGGTTCGAATCCCGCCTTCTCCGCCAAATAAAAACGCCACCGCAAGGTGGCTTTTTTATTTGGCGGAGAAGAGTGAGCCAACTGCTTGGCTCACGGCGGGATTCGAAGGGTTTGACCTGCAGGTCAAACCGAGGCCCGCAGCATGTGGGCGAATCCCGGCATCGAAGCCAACTTGATGTCCGAAATGATTCAAAGTAATCCCTGAACCCCCGGCTCTAGCGGGGGGATTTGCTTTATAGTCGTTCAGAGTACTGGTAAATTGTAATTTACAAGATTACAATGGACTTTATTGGATTACAATCTGGATGAGCGACAACTTCAAGCACCGTGGTCTTGAGCGATTTTTCAAACGCAGCGACTATCGCGGCATTCCCGCGCAATATGCACCGCGTATCGAGCGCATGCTGGATCGCCTTGACGGTGCCGTGAGGCCGGAAGACATGAACCTGCCCGGTTACCGCTTTCACCCTCTCAAAGGCGCACGCAAAGGTGAATATGCGGTCAGCGTGACAGGCAATTGGC
>JANYHZ010000033.1 GCA_025362135.1 Betaproteobacteria bacterium
TGCTGGAGGTACAGAAGTATCGTGCTTCAAGTTGTTCGAGCGTTTGATGGCGACGCGCGAATTTGAGAGCAGATTGTTTGGTGACATCTCGGCGCTGCCGCAAACCAATCGATTCGAGTATCTTGAGAAAATTCTAAAACATGACGAATGGGCAGGGCGGTTATTGAACGGTTCGGACTACCCCTTGCCGGGGGTATTTCCGCTGTTTTCGGTCAATGCCTTTGTGGAGAGAAATTGGTTGACGGCGGAAGTCGGCGAACATCTAAAGCGTGTAAGAGAAGGGAATTCACTGCTATTCGATTTTCTGCTGAAGCGACATCTGCAAATAGATGGCCGCAAATTCGGTCGCGAGACATTTGAAACTGCGCGTGTATTTCGCCGCGCGGTGTGAGCACTGAAGGAAAAATTTGATGGCAACGCAGCCCACTAACCAATTCAGCCTTCTCTCTCAGCGTCGTTTCGCGCCGTTCTTCTGGACGCAATTCCTCGGCGCGGGCAATGACAATATTTTCAAATTTGCCTTTACCGTGTTGGCGACATTTCACGCGTCTGCATGGGGCGGGCTTGATGCGAAACTCGCCGGGCCAGTCATCGGTGGGCTATTTATTTTGCCGTTTGTGCTCTTCTCGGCCACCTCGGGACAGCTTGCGGACAAATACGACAAAGCCGCGATAGCGCGGTTGGTGAAGAATCTTGAAATCGGTTTCATGCTGGTAATCGGTGCGGGATTTGTCTGGCAATTGCCGGTGGCGTTGTATGTCGGTGTATTTTTGATGGGTTGTCACTCCACACTGTTTGGTCCCGCCAAGTTCGCTTATCTGCCGCAGCATTTGCGCGAAACCGAATTAACTGGTGGTAACGGCCTTGTAGAAATGGGCACCTTCGTCGCGATTCTGCTGGGTACGATGATCGGCGGTGCGCTGGTGGCGATACCCGGCATGGGGCCGACTTATGTGGCGGCGGTGTCGATTGTCATTGCCATCGCCGGGCGCATCGCAGCGGGATTTATTCCTGCGTCTCCTGCGCCCGCGCCGGAACTCAGGATCAACTGGAATCCGGTCACCGAGACATGGGCGAATCTGAAAATCGCCAACAAGGATCGCGTCGTATTTTTGTCGATGATTGGCATTTCCTGGCTATGGTTTTTTGGCTCGATCTTTCTCACGTCGTTCACTGGTTTTGCGAAAGAGGTGTTGTCCGGCAACGAACAGGTTGTTACGTTATTGCTTGCGACATTTTCTGCTGGTATTGGCCTGGGCTCGGTGTTGTGCGAAAAAATGTCGGGTCATCGTGTGGAGATCGGCCTGGTTCCGTTCGGCGCAATCGGCATGACCGTGTTTGCGGTTGATTTGTATTTTGGGGCTAAGGGACTCACGGCAGGGCCGCTGATTGGCGTAGCCGACTTTATCAGCGTGGCAAAAAGCTGGCGCATCATGGCCGACCTTTTCCTGCTGGCCATGTTTGCCGGTTTCTACAGTGTGCCGCTATACGCATTGATGCAGGCACGCACCGACAAGGAATTTCGCGCACGCATCATTGCGGCTAACAATATCTTGAACGCCTTGTTCATGGTCGTCGCTTCACTGATGGCCGCAGCGCTCTTGCAATCAGGATTGACGTTGCCGCAACTCTATTTGGTTGTCGGCATCATGAATGCGGCGGTGGCGCTGTTCATTTTCAAACTGGTACCCGAATTCCTGATGCGCTTCATCATCTGGATGCTCATTCATACGTTTTACCGCGTGAAAAAAGAAGGCCTGGAAAATATTCCCGACGAGGGGCCCTGTGTGCTGGTCTGCAACCATGTGAGTTTCGTCGATGCACTGGTGATTGGTGGCTGTATCCAGCGTCCGGTGAGATTCGTGATGGATTACCGCATTTTCAAAATTCCGGTGCTGAATTTTGTTTTCCGTACTGCCGGCACGATTCCGATTGCCAGCGCCAAGGAAGATGCCGTCATGCTCGAAAAAGCCTACGAGCGCATTGATGCCTACCTTAAAGACGGTGAAGTCGTGTGCATTTTTCCGGAAGGGCGCATCACTGACAACGGCGATCTCTACCCGTTCAAGAAAGGGATCACACGCATTATTGAACGCACACCGGTGCCGGTTATTCCGATGGCCTTGCGCGGATTGTGGGGGAGTTTTTTTTCACGCTGGGGAGGTGATGCGATGCGCTATCCGCGTGGATTTTTTTCGCGTATTGCGCTGGTGATCGATAAATCATGGCAGCCTGCAACAGTGACGCCGGATGGATTGCAGGCGAAGGTCGCAGAGATTCGCGGGGATTGGAAATGACAAAACACTAGCAATGGCGCGGATTTCCAGGCATTTAGTGCCTGCAATGCCCGCCAATCCTTGTGTTTGGCAATACACCATCGAAGGAGGAGGCGATTACGCACTACTTGACAGGGTTGTATTTTCATGGTGTAATGGCTCCACTTTCAGGAGAAACACCATGACCAAACAACGCCAAGCCGTGATGCAAGTCCACCAAATGAACGTGACCGAATTTGAGGCTGCGTTTCAGGATGAGGATGATTGCAAATCCTATCTCGCCAACAACCGTTGGCCGAATGGCGTTTGCTGCCCTCGCTGCGACAACACCGAGATTACCGAACACGGCACGAAGGACTGGCATTGGATGTGCTATGCCTGCAATCAAGACGGTTATCGCTTCTCTGTGACGGTCGGCACGATTTTCGAGAACACCAACAAGCCGTTGCGTGAGTGGTTCCGTGTGATGCACCTGATCTTGACTAGCAAGAAGGGCATCAGCTCCCTGCAAGTCATGCGTTACATGGGGTTTGGCTCGTACAACACCGCGCTTAAGATGTGCAACAAGATTCGCGTTGCTTTGTCGGGTGCGGACTTTCGTCAGTTGGTCGGTGTTGTCGAATGCGACGAAACGTTTGTCGGCGGCAAAGCCAAGAACAAACACGGCGGGAACGATAAAGGCGGCACGGGCAGCGGGAAAGGTGGCAGCAACAAGAAGGAAGTGGTTATCGCTTGCGTAGAACGCAAAGGAAACGTTGTTGCCCGCGTGATCGAAAACCTTAGCAAAGCCACAGTGGATGCAATGGCACTACCTTAAGGCTTTTTTGAGAGCGAGGCGGTTGGGCTGAGAGCCTCGAATCGTTATCATCCGGGTGTCGAATCCGAGAATGAAAACGAAAGAGGATCAGCCCCAATGGATACTACCAAGGTCAGGCGGTTCAGGGAACAGGTCAAGCGGTTCCGTACTCGGTTTGTGCAGGGCTGCGAGGGCGCGTTGGGCAACTGGCTTGGGCAAGCTGAGCTTGAACGCTGGGTTGAGCGTTACAGCGAAGGTTGCCGCAACCGTATCTACCCGCCGCTGGTCACGCTGGGATTGTTCATTGATCAAGTCATGAGCGCGGATCAAAGCTGCCAGGACGCGGTGGCACGGGGCGTGAGCGCGCGGCTATCGCAAGGCGATGAGCCGTGTGGATTGAACAACGGGCCGTACTGCAAGGCGCGGCAACGGTTGGCCCCGGCGTTGCTCAAGGAACTCTGCGATGCGCTGGGTCGGCGGATGATGAAGGCACAACCGCCGTCGTGGCGCTGGCGCGGGCGGGAAGTCAAATTGATTGACGGCGCCACGATGTCGATGCCGGACACCGCCGCCAATCAGGCGGCCTATCCGCAAGTCGCGCAGCAAAAGGCAGGGGTCGGCTTTCCGATTGTGCGGATGGTGGGAATCCTCTCGCTGGGCTGTGGCGCGGTTCTGGAGTGGGCGCTGGGACCGTGCGAAGGCAAGAAGAGCGGTGAAACCTCCCTGTTGTGGAACATGGGAGCGGGTCTGGGCGCCGGAGACATTGTGCTGGCGGATCGTTATTACGCTGGCTATTTCATGCTCGCCCGGTTGCTGTCCCAGGGCGTGGATGTCGTGACGCGGCAGCATCAGTTGCGACACACCCACTTCCAGCGCGGCGAGCACTTGGGTAAATGCGATCATGTGGTGCGATGGCAGCGACCCCAGCGCCCAGCTTGGATGGATCACGCCACCTATGCGGCGATGCCCGAGACGCTGCGACTGCGCGAATGTCGCGTGGGCGGCTGGATTCTGGTGAGCAGCCTGTGCGACGCGGCCACCGTGAGCAAGAAGGATTTGCTTGAACTGTACGGCTGGCGCTGGCATATCGAACTCGATTTCCGGGCGATCAAGGCGGTGATGCAGATGGATGTCTTGCGCTGCAAAACGCCGGCAATGATCGAGAAGGAAATTGCCGCGCATCTGCTGGCGTACAACCTGGTGCGCTCGGTGATGGCCCAAGCAGCGGCATGGACCACTCTGTCGCCGCGCCAGCTGAGTTTCAAAGGTGCGTTGCAGCAATTGCGAGCCTTCGAGCGCAATTTGCGTCACGGCAAACATGCCGCTATTGACCAAGCGCACGATTGTCTTCTGACCGGTATCGCACGACTGAAATTGCCTCACCGGCCCGGTCGCGTGGAGCCGCGTGCGCTCAAACGACGAGGCAAAAATCTGCCTTTCTTAACTCAGCCAAGAGCCAAAGAACGCGCACGTCTGCTTGCGCTTCGGCAGCGTCACATTCGGGTACTCCATGCTTAAGGTAGTGCCATTGGA